>JAOBWM010000062.1 GCA_025463365.1 Acidimicrobiales bacterium | reverse complement strand
CCGTTTCCGGGGCGAGAGGGCACGCTACCGAACGCCCCTGACCCGGGCAAACACGAACCGGCGACCAGCACGGCGCTTGCCCTGCTCAGGAGGGCAGCGCCGGCTGCGGCGCCGAGTCGAGCCAGGCGTGGAACAACGGCGCCAGGTCCTTGTGGGCAAGGCGGGAGGCGAGCGCCACGAAGTCGTCGCTGCTCGCCGAACGGCCCGCTTGGTCCTTCGCCCACGAGCGCAAGATGTCGAAGAAGGTGGCGTCACCCACGGTCTTGCGGAGGGCCTGGAGCGTGAGCGCGCCGCGGTAGTAGACGACGAGATCGAAGGTCGCCGTGCCGGTGGGGTCCCGCACGGTCAGGCCGTTCGACCCGTACGCCTCGACCGCGTCGGCCACCGACCGCTCGATGCTCCGCTGGCCGGTGTGGTCGCGGTAGAGCCAGTCGCCGTAGGTGGCGAACCCCTCGTTGAGCCAGAGGTCCCGCCAGTTCGACAGCGTGACCGAGTCACCGAACCACTGGTGGGCGAGCTCGTGGCTGAGCGCACCCACCCGGCCGCCGCTGATGGCGTCGAGGCCGAAGAGCGGTCGGGACTGGGCCTCGAGGGCGACCTCGAGCTTCTTGTCGACCACGATCGCGCCGGCGTCTTCACCATCCTTCGCCCCGGGCAACGGGCCGAACGTCTTGGTGAAGTAGTCGAGGATCGCCTCGGTGTCGTCGAAGCCGGCGCGCTCAGCGGCGGGGAGGTCTGGCGGGAAGGCGAAGGTGAGGAGGCGCTTCCCGTCGTTGCGGCTGACCAGGTCGTAGCGGCCGACGGCGGCGAGCACGAGGTAGGGCGCCATCGGTTGGTCCTCGTGCCACGCCCAGCGGGTCCGGTCACCCACCTTCCGCCTCGACACGAGGTGCCCGTTGGACACGCCGGTGACCCCCGACGGTGTGTCGAGGGTGATCGACCAGACGGCCTTGTCCGAGGGGTGGTCGCTGACCGGTACCCAGGTCGACGTCCCGTTGGGCTCGGACATCGTGAACCAGCCGCCGTGGTCGTCGGCCTGCCAGCCGACGGCCGTGTCCAGCGCCGGGAACTCCTGATGGGCTGGGGTGCCCGCGTAGTCGAGGACCACCGTGGTGGCCTTGCCCTGGGTGAGGGCGGCGGCCGGGCGGATCGTGATCTCGGCATCGGTGGCCGTCACCGTGGCAGGCCGTCCGGCCACCGTGGCCTTGGTGACCTTCGGCCCGTGCAGGTCGAGCGTGAACGAGTCGACCGGGAGCTGGCCGACCGGCTCGAGCGACAACGCCACCTGGCCCGAGATCTGGGCCTGGCCCGGGTCGGCGCGCACCGTCACGTCGTAGGTCTGCACGTCGATGCGGGGATCGCCGAGGCCGGGCAGTGCACCGTCGGGCACGTCGTCGGGCAGGGGCGCGGCCGCCGAGCCGGCGGGTGTGGACGTCGACGCGCCCGAGGGGTTCGCCGACCCGGGAGCGGGCGGGTTCCTTCCCGTGCCGTCGTCGCTCGCCACCGTGCACCCGCCGGCGACGAGGAGCAGCACGACGAGCGCCCCGGCCCCCGCCGCCCGGCCCCTCGTTCGGCCTCGACCGGTCACCGCCACCACCCGCGCCACAGAACCCCTCGCTTCCCCCTCCGGCTCGGTCATGTCGTGGCCGTGCTCAGGTCCTGCCGGCGAGGAAGACCGACTGCAGCAGTTCGGGTGGGACCACCTCGAGTTGCTCGAACGTGCACGAGGCCGGATCCCGGTCGGGCCGCCAGTGCTGGAAGCGGGCACTGTGGCGGAACCGGCCGTTGTCGACGCGCTCGTAGGCCACCTCGGCAACCAGGTCGGGCCGCAGCGGCGTGAACGTGAGGTCCTTGCCGGCGCTCCAGCGCGACTGCCCGCCGGGTAGGCGGCCCGTCTCCGACGAGGCGTGGGCCGCGGCGTCGGCCCACTCACCCCACGGATGGCCGGTGAGGTCCTCCAGGACGTACGGGGCCAGCTCGTCGCGCAGCTCCGCACGGCGGGCGACCGAGAACGACGAGGCCACGCCGAGGTGGTGGAGGCGGCCGTCGTCGTCGTACAGGCCGAGCATGAGCGACCCGGGCCCGTCCGCGTTCTTGTGCTCCCGGTAGCCCGCCACCACGCAATCGGCGGTGCGCAGGTGCTTGACCTTGATCTGGGTGCGCTTGCCCGGCTGGTACATGCCACCGGCGGCCTTGGCCATCACGCCATCGAGACCGGCGCCCTCGAACCGGTCGAACCAGTCCGAGGCCACGGCCCGGTCGAACGTGCCCGGGGTGAGGTGGACGGGGGGCTGTACACCCGCCAGGCGCTCCTCCAGCAGGGCCCGGCGCTCGGCCAGCCCGACGTCGAGGATGGCGCGGTCGTCGATGGCGACCAGGTCGAAGGCCACGAACTGCGCGGGGGTCTCGATCGCGAGCTTGTTCACCCGAGACGCGGCGGGGTGCAGGCGCTGCTGGAGGGCGTCGAAGTCGAGGCCGTCGGGCCCGGCGACGACGATCTCGCCGTCGACCACGCACCGGTCCGGGAGCGCCTCGCGCAGTGGGTCGAGCAGCTCGGGGAAGTACCGCGTGAGCGGCCGGTCGTTGCGCGAGCCGAGCTCGATCTCGTCGCCGTCGCGGAACACGAGGCAGCGGAACCCGTCCCACTTGGGCTCGAACCAGAACGCCCCCGGCTCGGCCTCCGGGAGCTCAGGTGCCGACTTGGCCAACATCGGGGCGAGGGGAGGCATCACCGGCAGATCCATCGCCGGAGCGTACGCCCGAGGGGGCGCCGCCGGTCTCACAGGAGGGGCCCTGCCCACCGGGCCGAGATCCGGTCGATCGAGACGTCTGGCGGCCCGATCGCGAGGGTATGGCGAACGTCACATCGCAGCAGCCGGATGGTCGGCCGCAGGGAGGCGGCCAACCGGAAAGAGAGCCCACCGCAATGGCAGGGGACCGACGCAGGATGAGGACCGCGGCCGCGCTGGCGGCGGCCGCCCTGCTCGCCACCGGCCTGACCGCCTGTGGCGGCGGCGGGGAGAGCGGAGCTCCGACGCTGAAGTGGTACGTGTACCACGAGCCTTCGGGAGCGTTCGCCGAGGCGGCCGCCGCCTGCACCAAGGCGGCGGGTGGCAAGTACTCGATCAAGCCCGTCGACCTCCCGAACAACGCCGACGAGCAGCGCGAGCAGCTCGTGCGTCGCCTCGCGGCCCACGACGGCAGCATCGACATCATCGGCATGGACGTGATCTGGACGGCGGAGTTCGCGGAGGCCGGTTGGATCAAGCCGTTCCCGGCGTCGGAGGCCGACGCGGTCAGCAAGGGACGGCTCAAGCCGGCGGTCAAGTCCGGGACGTTCCAGCACAAGCTGTTCGCGGCGCCGTTCAACAGCAACGCCGAGATGCTCTGGTACCGCACGGACCTCACCAAGGACCCGCCCAAGACCTGGAACGACGTGCTGACCCAGGCCGCCGCGCTGCGCAAGGCCGGCAAGCCTGACCAGATCCTCGGCCAGGGCCAGCGCTACGAGGGCCTGGTCGTGTGGTTCACGTCGCTGCTGGAGTCGGCCGGCGGCCACGTCCTCAGCGCCGACGGCACCAAGGTCTCGTTGAAGCAGGGCCCGACCGAGAAGGCGCTGCGGATCATGCGGGACATCTCGAGGTCGCCCTCGACGCCGGCCAACTTCGCCACCGCCCGCGAGGACGACGGTCGGCTCGCCTGGGAGAAGGGTGGCGCCGCCTTCATGACCAACTACTCCTTCGTCTGGCCGTCGGCGAACACCAACGCGCCGGACATCGCCAAGAACATGCGCTGGGCTCGCTTCCCGGCGGTGGATGCCGGCACGCCCTCCAAGGTGGCGATCGGCGGCTTCAACCTCGGCGTCGGCGGCTACTCCAAGCACCCCGACCTCGCGTTCCAGGCGGTGTCGTGCCTGGTCGGGGAGAAGAACCAGATCGTCAACGCGACCAAGGGCGGCCTGCTGCCCGTCTCCCAGTCGCTGTACGACAACAAGGAGCTGACCGACGCCACCACCGACGCCACCGTCGACGGCAAGACGGTGAAGGTGCGGTCGTTCCCCTATGCCGACGTGATCAAGCAGGAGCTGGCCGACGCCGTCGTCCGGCCCCAGACGCCGTACTACAACGACGTCTCCCTCGCGATCGCCCGGACGCTGCACCCCACGAAGGGCATCGACCCGGCCAAGGACGCCAAGCGCCTCCGCGACGCGGTGACCAGGGCCCTGAAGGGGGAGGGACTCCTGTGACCGCGATCCCTGCGACCGGCGGCGTCGAGCTGGCCCGCACGGGCGAGACCAAGCCCGAGGCGACGCCGCGGGTCGCCATGACGAGCCGGGCCCGCTCCGAACGCAAGCTCGGCTGGATGCTGTGCGCGCCGGCGGTGACCGTGATGCTCCTCGTCACCGCCTACCCAATCGGATACGCCATCTGGCTGTCGCTCCAGCGCTACGACCTCCGGTTCCCCAACGACCACGCGTTCGTCGGGCTCCGGAACTACGGCGCCGTCCTCGGCAACTCGCTGTGGTGGCAGGACCTCACCAACACGCTCGTCATCACGGTGCTCTCGGTCGTGATCGAGCTCGTCCTCGGCTTCCTGCTCGCCTTCGTGATGCACCGGGCGATCTTCGGTCGGGCCGTCGTGCGGTCCTCGGTCCTCGTGCCGTACGGGATCATCACCGTGGTGGCCGCCTTCGCCTGGCGGTTCGCGTTCGACCCGACGACCGGCTTCGTCAACGGCCTCCTCGGCACCAATCGGAGCTGGTTCACCGAGCGGTGGTCGAGCTACTTCGTGATCATCTTCACCGAGGTGTGGAAGACCACCCCGTTCATGTCCCTGCTGCTGCTGGCCGGGTTCACGCTCGTGCCCAACGACGCGGTGGATGCGGCCAGGGTCGACGGGGCCGGGGCCTACCAGCGGCTGCGCTACATCATCATCCCGCTCATGAAGCCGGCCATCCTCGTGGCCCTCCTGTTCCGCACGCTCGACGCCTTCCGCATCTTCGACACGATCTACGTCCAGACCCGCGGTGCCCAAGACACCGAGTCGGTGTCGATCATCGGCTACCAGACGCTCATCAGCCGGCTGAACCTGGGCCTCGGTTCGGCCGTCTCGGTGCTGATCTTCGCCTGCGTCCTGATCATCGCCTTCGCCTTCGTGAAGGGCTTCGGCACGAACCTCGCCCAGCAACGAGGGGAGTCCCCATGACTGCCGCCGCCATGGACGCAGCCGGGACCGGGACCAATGCGGCCGCCGTGTCGGGCACCCACCGGGCGCCCCGCGAACGGATCTTCTGGGGCGTCGGCATCGCCATCGTCATCGGGTACGCCTTGATCCCGATCGCCTGGATCATCTCCCTGTCGCTCAAGCCGGCCGACGAGATCACCAACGGCAAGTTCTTCCCGACGCACCCGACGGGCGCGAACTTCACCGCCATCCGCCACGATCCCCAGTTCCCGTCGGCGTTGCGGAACTCCCTCGGGATCGCCCTCATCGCAACGGTGCTCGCCGTCTCGCTGGCGACCTTTGCGGCCTACGCGATCGTGCGGCTCGACTTCCCCGGGAAGGCACTGGTCTTGTCGGGCGCGCTGGCCATTGCCATGTTCCCACCGGTGGCCATCATCGGCCCGCTGTTCAACATGTGGCGGTCGTTCCACCTCTTCGACACCTGGCCCGGCCTGATCATCCCGTACATGACGTTCACCCTGCCCATGGCGATCTGGACGCTGTCGGCGTTCTTCCGGGAGATCCCGTGGGATCTCGACAAGGCGGCGCGGGTCGACGGAGCCACGCCGCTCCAGGCGTTCCGCAAGATCATCGCCCCGCTCGCTGCGCCGGGCATGTTCACCTCGGCGATCCTCGTCTTCATCTTCGCCTGGAACGACTTCCTGTTCGCCACCGCGCTCACCTCCACCGATCGAGCCCGAACCGTGCCGGCCGCCATCACCTTCTTCACGGGCTCGTCGCAGTTCGACTTCCCGACCGGCCAGATCGCCGCCGCGTCGGTCGTCGTCACCGTCCCCATCGTCGTCATGGTCCTGATCTTCCAGCGCCGCATCGTGGCCGGGCTCACGTCCGGTGCGGTGAAAGGCTGACCCCGGACCCTCCCGAAGGAGCTCCCATGGCTGAGATCGTCCTCGAAAAGCTCACCAAGCAGTACCCCGACGGCACCACCGCCGTGCACGAAGCCGATTTCACGATCGCCGACGGCGAATTCTTCATCCTCGTGGGCCCGTCGGGCTGCGGGAAGAGCACGTTGCTCAACATGATCGTCGGGCTCCAAGACATCAGCAGCGGGGAACTGAAGGTCGGCGACAAGGTGATGAACGACCTCGACCCCAAGGACCGCAACATGGCGATGGTCTTCCAGAGCTACGCGATCTATCCGCACCTGACCGTGCGGGAGAACATGGCGTTCCCGCTGAAGATCAAGAAGCTGCCGAAGGCCGAGATCGACCAGAAGGTGGCGGAGGCGTCACGGATCCTCGAGCTCGACGACCTGCTCGACCGCAAGCCCGCCAACCTCTCGGGCGGCCAGCGCCAACGTGTGGCGATGGGTCGTGCGATCGTCCGCGACCCGGTGGCGTTCCTCATGGACGAGCCGCTGTCGAACCTCGACGCGAAGCTCCGCGTCCAGATGCGCACGGCCATCGCCAAGCTCCAACAGCGGCTCGGCACGACGACCGTGTACGTCACCCACGACCAGATCGAGGCGCTCACCCTGGGCGACCGGGTGGCCGTCATGCGCAAGGGCTACGTCCAACAGGTCGGCACCCCACGAGAGCTGTACAACGAGCCCGCCAACCTGTTCGTCGCCGGCTTCATCGGCTCGCCGGCCATGAACCTCCTCCCCGCGCACATGGAAGACAGCGGCCGCATCCACCTCCCGATGACCTCCTTCGCCGTGCCCGACTCGATGAAGGAACGCCTGCGGGGCCGCAGCTCGGACCGCCTCGTCGCCGGCATCCGCCCGGAGCACTTCGAGGATGCCTCGCTCGTGCCCGACGAGGCCAGGGGCCACGGGACGACCTTCAGCGCCAAGATCGAGGTGATCGAGTGGATGGGCTCGGAGCTCTACGCCTACTTCTCCGTGGACCCGGGTGAGGACCGTGAGGAGCTCCGCGAGATGGCCGAGGACCTCGGGACGATCGACTTCGCCAACGAGGGCGCCCAGGTGGTGGCCCGCCTCGATGCGAACAGCGAGGCGGCCGAGGGCCAGGAGCTCGAGCTCTGGCTCGACATGGACCGCGTCCACCTCTTCGATGCCAAGGACGGCACCAACCTCCAGAACCCCACCGGAGAGACCGGCGAGGTCCCGGTGGTCGAGGTCCCCGCGGTCGAGGCGCCCGCCGACAACGCCGGCTGAACGTCCGCTCCGGGCGCTTGCTCAGCCCACGGCGGTCAGGTCCTCGCGGCTGGCCGGAGATCCTTGGCGACGGGGAGCGAGATGCGGATCCTGCTGAAGCCGATCTCGCCGCCGAGCCGCGGGACGCTGTAGGCGGTGGTCGTGGCCACGATCTGGAGGGTCAGCGTGTGACCGGGCTCGAGGTGTTGAGCGATGACCTCGAGCGGGATGGTGGCGGTGCGGACCACGCCGTCGAGCGTGACCTTGAACGGCGTGATCTGGTTGCCCACCACGCGTCCGGTGTCGTCGTCGATCAGCTGGGCGAAGGCTCGGACGGGCTCGGGGCCGTCCTTGACCGTGCCTTCGTAGGTGATGCTGAGGATGGGCGCACCGATGGCGAGACCGTCGACCTTGCCCGGGTCGATCGTCACGTTCACCGCGTTCGTCGCCTTGGCCGGCGTGATGCCGCCGACGAGGCCACCGAGCACGTCGCCCGCCGGGGGCTTCTCGGTGAGCGGGCCTGAGCCACCCGTGGCCACGAGGCCGAGGTCGCCCTTGCCCGTCGCCACGACCGGGTCGGCGAGCGGGACCGGGTAGGCGTCGGCGGTCCAGCGGGTGCCGTCCTGGTCGACGAGGTCGAGGCCCGGCCCCAGCTCCACCGACCGGTCGCCCTTCAGGTACCGGTCGAGCCAGGCCAGCGAGGCCTTGGAGAACCGGTCGTCCTTGAGCGCTTCCTTGTTGAGGCAGGTGCCGTGGCCGCCGCAGAACCACAACATGGCGGTCGGCACACCGCGGTCGCGCAGCGAGCGGTAGTTCGTGACCGCTTCGTCGAGTGAGAACAACGTGTCGACGGTCCCCTGCACGAACAGCGTCGGGACGTCGATGTCGTCGATGCGGTCGCCGGGCCCGCGGCTCTCGTACCAGTCGATGTTCGGTGGCGTGATGATGCCCTTGGGGAGATCGTTGGTTGCCGAGTCGACCAGGTTCGGCGCGAGGTGGCCGCCGGCGGTCACGGCGGCTTCGTAGAGGAACTTGGACCAGCCCGCCTTGACCGTCTCGGCCTTGTAGAGGCTCGTGTGCAGCGAGTGCCAGGCCAGGCCGGGGACGAGGGCGTCGACCCGGCAGTCCACCGAGGCCACCGACAGCTGGATGCCGCCGCCGTAGGAGAAGCCCACCATGCCCAAGCGGGGGTCGCCCTTGCCGTCGAGCTGGGCCTCGGGCTGCTCGCTCACCCAGTCCATGAGGATGCGGACGTCGCGTCCCTCGAAGTCCGCGTCGTCGACCATCGCCTCGCCGCCCGACTGCCCGAACCCCCGAGGGTCCCAGGTGAGGACGTTGTAGCCGTCGTCGCGCAGGCCCTTGATGCTGGCGGCCCCGAAGAGCGCGGCGCCGTCGGTCGACGTGTCGCCCGGCAGCGACCAGCCCGGGCCCATGAGGACGGTGGGCACCGGCTTCGACTTCGTGGCCCCGTCCACCGGGAACCAGTGCGTGCGGATCTTGGCGCCGTCGAAGGACGTCACGTCGAGGTCGGTCCGCCCCTTCGCGCCGCTGTCCTTGCCGGTCAACGGGACTTCGGTGGCGAGCACCGGCCGGGCGCCGGTCGCTCCCTGCGCGCACGGGTGGGCGCCGCCGGCATCATCGGCCGGGGCGGTGCCAGCGGTCGTGGTGGAGGACGAGGCCTTGGTGGCGCTGTCGCCTGACGCGCCGCCGGACGCGCCCGACGAGCACGCTGCCGCGAGCAAGGCGACGCACGCCACCACCGCCACCATCCCCGCCACGACCCGGTCGCCCCGCTGCTTCGATCCTGCACCCATGTGGACCCCTGTTGCCCTCGAACGACCCCGGATCCCGGAGTCGCCGAAACCTACCGCCCAATGCTGGCCCACCCCCCGCCGCACCCCCGCCGCGCGCCCCCGGCGCACCCCCGCCGCACACCCCCGGCGCCCGGCCCTTTCTGAGCGCTCTGTGTCGCATGCACGCGACGTGGGACGCTCAGAAGCGGGGAACAGCGGTCGGCCGGGCGGGCGGTCGGTCGGGGTCAGAAGCGGGCGACGTCGAGGAGGCGGGCGGCCAGGTCGGCGTCGCCGATGACGTCGAGGGTGGCGAGCGGGCGGCGGCGCCAGAGGGTGAGGAGCAGATCCTGGGAGGGGCCGCGCAGGGCGACGTCGCCCTTGGCATGGGTGCCGGCGACCTCGACCCCGCTGTCGCCGAACGTCAGGAGCCACTCGGCGCCGTCGGTCGGTCCCGGATCGTCGGTGCCGTGGATGTGCACGGTGCGCCCCGCCAGATCCTCAGGCAACGGGCCGAAGCGCTGCGCCCACCGCGTGGCGAGGAAGAAGCGGGCCCACTCGTCGACGCCGTCGGCCGCCCCGTCGGCAGCGATCGCGCCGGGAGCGGGGCCGCCGGCAGCGTGCACCGCGTCGTCGGCATCGACGCGGTGGACCGCGACCTCGTGCGCCTGGCGGCGGGCCCACCACGCCACGTCAGCCGGGCCCGCGAACGAGGGCGCCGGGTCGGCCGGGTCGTGACGGTCGAACTCGTCGAGCAACCCGTCCAACGACTCGCGGTACGCGGGCAGGCAGTCAGGCCCCTTCGGGATCCCGGTCAGCTCGCCGATCGACGCCATGTTGCCGCCGGGCCCGAGCCGCAGCGCCCCGGTCACCCACTGGTGGACCTTGCCGACGTGGCGGACCACCCGCTCGACCGTCCAGTCCTCGATGGTGGGAACGGCCGCGCCGAGGGCGTCGGCGGGCAGCGAAGCGAGCCGGTCGCCCTCCGCCCGCAGGATCTCCAGGTGTCGGGTGGCGTCCATCGCCGCAGTCTGCCGCCCGCCGGCCAGGCAGGTGATCAGACGCCGACCGTGAACCCGTCGAACGGCCAGTCCGCCTCGAGCCATCGGGGAACGAGCTCGTCGAGCGCCGTTTCGAGCGGGGTGCCGACGGCGTCGTCGACCACCCACCACGACACGAGCGCCGTCGCCCCTCCGCCGGCCACCGGATCGATGTACACGCACCCCAAGAGCTCGGTCTCCGCATCGTCGAGGAGCGCGTAGTTGAACGACTCGTGGGCCTCGATCTCGTCTTCGTGGTGCGCCAGGTCGTGCTCGTCTTGCTCGGGGGTCATCGTCGGTGGCGGCCAGCCCCACGCCTCTCCGTAGATCGACCACAGGCGTTCCCGCGAGCCCATCACGGCGGGGAAGTCGATGGCGACATCCTCCGCGCGGATCGGCCTCAGGTGGTGCCCGGTGGAGAGCTCGACGCGCTCGGGATGGCGGAACTCCTCCGGTAACCAGGCGTCGCTCATGGCGTGATCGTACCGATCGCCCTCTCGGTGCTCCCGGGGATCGCGACCCGTGGGGCTAGAGGGTCGAGAGCCCGCCGTCGACGGCGAGGACCTGGCCGGTGACGTAGCTCGCGTCGTCGCTCAGCAGGAACACGACGGGCGATGCCACCTCCCATGCGGTGCCCTGGCGGCCGAGCGCGACCGGCGCCTTGGTGCGGTTCGGTCGGCCCGCGGTGGCGAGCCGCCCGAGGGGGGTGTCGATCAACCCGGGAGCGACCACGTTGGCCCGGATGCCACGACGGGCGCCTTCGTACGCGACATGGCGGCTCAACCCGGCGAGGGCGGCCTTCGAGGCGTCATAGGCGGGGATGCGGCTCCCGGGCCGGAGCCCGGCCACGGACGACACGAACACGATCGACGAACCGTCGGCGAGCACGGGAAGCGCGGCCCGGCACGTGAGGAAGTGGGCGCGCACATTGACGTCGAACACGGCATCCCATTGGTCGGGCTCCGTCTTCCCCAACCATTGGCCGGCACCGATGCCCACGTTCAGGACGATCCCGTCCAAGCCGTCGAGGAGATCGGCGGCGGTGGCGACCATGGTGGAGCAGGCGTCGGCATCGGCCACGTCGGCCACCACGACCTGGGCGTGGCCGCCATCCTCCCGCACCAGTTCGGCCGTCGCCCGCGCCGCGTCGCGATCGACGTCCGCGCAGGCCACCGAGGCTCCTTCGCGGGCCGCGAGCACGGCGATCGCCCGCCCGTTGCCGAGTGGGGCATCGGGGTCGTCGCTGCGGCGCGTCCCGGCGCCCACGACGAGGATGCGCCGCCCGGCGAGGCGACCGCCCGGTGCCGGAGCGGGCGTGGGCGCAAGCCCGGGACCTGGCGGGGTGCTGGCGTCGAGGTCAGGGTTGCTGGTGGTGGTCATCGTGGGATCCCTTCGACGCCGGGCTCGGGTTGGATGCCCAGCGATCGGAGGGTGAAGGCCACCAGGTGGTACTGGCCGACGACCATGCACACCTCGATGAGCTGGGCCTTGGTGTAGCGATCGGCCAGCTCGGCCCAGGTGGGATCGCTGATCACGTTCTCGGTGTGCAGCTCGTCGGCCGCGGCGACCAGCACCCGGTCGACCTCGGCGGCCTCGGCATCGGTCCCTGCCAGCGCCCGCATCTCGGCGTCAGCCAGGCCGGCGACCCGACCGATCACGAGGTGGTGGCCCCACTCGTAGTCGGCCCCGCAGTTGGCCGCGGTCCGCAGGATCAGCACCTCGCGGTCGCGGGGCGGGAGGTCGCCGCCCGCCAGGAGGGTGCCGCCGAACGCCGTCCACCGCTTCAACAGGCGCGGGTGGTGGGCGATCGTCGTGAACAGGTTCATGTCCTCGCCGTCGGGGTCGAACCGCAGCAAGCGCAGCAGCTCCTCGGTCCTCGGATCCCTGGCGTCCGCCGGCAGCGGCTCGATGCGCGGTGTGGTCATGGCCCGACACCCTGCCCGATCAGCGAGCGCCGTGCTCGGCGGATCGTCACGCGTCCGACCGACCTGGTCGGTGCGGCGGTTGGGCTGCCCAAACCGGGCGCGCCTAGGTTCGGGGCATGCCCGAGCATCCCATCCGCGAGCGCCTCGATGACCTGCTCGCCCGCAAGGAACTGGCTCGCCAACCAGGGTCGGAGCGCTCGATCAAGCGCCAGCACGACCGGGGAAAGATGCTCGCCCGCGAGCGCATCGAGTACTTCTTGGACGAAGGCTCCTTCCACGAGCTCGACATGCTGGTTCGCCACCGCAACCCCGACATCGCCGAGCGCCCGTACACCGACGGTGTCATCACCGGGTGGGGCACCGTCGACGGCCGCAAGGTGTTCGTCTTCTCGCAGGACTTCACGCTGTTCGGCGGGGCCCTCGGCGAGGTCTTTGCCGAGAAGATCCACAAGCTCATGGACATGTCGCTGAAGGTGGGCGCGCCGCTGATCGGCCTCAACGACGGCGCCGGTGCTCGCATCCAGGAGGGCCCGGTCAGCCTGGCCTCCTACGGCGGGATCTTCTACCGCAACGTGAAGGCGTCGGGCGTGACGCCCCAGATCAGCGTGATCATGGGCCCCTGCGCCGGTGGTGCGGTCTACAGCCCGGCCATGACCGACTTCATCTTCATGGTCGAGGACACCTCGTACATGTTCATCACCGGCCCGGACGTGGTGAAGACGGTGACCGGCGAGGACGTCACCCAGCAGGAGCTCGGCGGCGCCCAGACCCATGCCTCCAAGTCGGGCATCGCCACCTTCACGGCTCCCGATGACAAGGCCGTCCTCGACGACGTCCGCTTCCTGCTCTCGTTCCTCCCGTCGAACAACCTCGAGACGGCCCCCGACCTCGACGCCGGCGATCCCCACGATCGCCTCACGCCCGAGCTCATCGACCTCATGCCCGACAGCGCCAACGTGCCCTACGACATGCGCACGGTGATCGAGGCGGTCGCCGACGACAACGAGTTCTTCGAATACTTCCCGCGGTGGGCCACCAACATCGTGTGCGGGTTCGTCCGGCTCGGCGGCCAATCGGTCGGCATCGTCGGCAACCAGCCGATGGCTTACGCCGGCGTGCTCGACATCGAGGCCTCCGAGAAGGCGGCGCGCTTCGTGCGCACCTGCGACTCGTTCAACATCCCGCTGGTCACCTTCGTCGACGTGCCGGGGTTCCTGCCCGGCGTCGACCAGGAGTACAACGGCATCATCCGCCACGGCGCCAAGCTGCTGTACGCCTATTGCGAGGCCACCGTGCCCCGCATCCAGATCATCACCCGCAAGGCCTACGGCGGCGCCTACGTGGTGATGAACTCGAAGTCGATCGGCGCCGACCTCGCGTATGCGTGGCCGTCGGCTGAGCTCGCGGTGATGGGCGCCTCGGGCGCGGTCGAGATCCTCAACCGCCCCGAGATCGCGGCGGCCGAGGACAAGGACGCCAAGAAGGCCGAGCTGATCGACGACTACGCGGAGAAGTGGCTGAACCCGTACGTCGCCGCCGAGCGGGGCTACGTCGACGACGTGATCGACCCGTCGGAGACCCGCCTCAAGCTCATCGCCGGGCTGAAGATGCTCGAGTCCAAGAAGGAAGAGCTCCCGCCGCGCAAGCACGGGAACATGCCGCTCTAGCGGCACCTCTCATGGCCGACGTGCAGATCACCCCGGAGCCCTCCGACGAGGAGGTCGCCGCCATCGTGGCGGCGGTCGAGGTCGCCTGGCCCCGGGCCGGCGCGGTCGCCCTCGACACCGATGCGCCGCGTTGGCGCTGGTCGGGCCGCTGGTGGTCCAGGCCCATCCCCCAGCGCCGCAACCGCCCCTGACCTCGGCGGACCCTGACCTCGGCGGATCAGCGCAGCTCGGCACCGCCCGCCTTCACCATCGCCCGTAGGCGTGTGACACGCGGGAACATGCTCGGACCGCGGAGCGCAACCAGCATCTCCTCGATGTAGTCGGCGTCGAGGGCCGGTCCCGCCTGGATCATCCTTCGGATGTCCACCCAGTCCTTGTCGCGGTTGAACGACAGCTTGAAGAGGGCGATGTCCTCGGCGGACAAGAAGGGCAGCTCTTCGCCCTGCGGGCCGAACGGAAACCAGACGCGGCGCTCGCGGATCGGCTCGTAGTGCTCGTAGCGGTCGTCGAGTGCGAAGAACAGGTCGAGCAGGACGGGGCTCGCCGGATCGATCAGGCGGAAGCCGGCCACCGGCGGCGCATCGCTCGCTGGTTCCTCGGGCCGGTACCCGATCGCCTCGAACATCGAGATGACCGCGGCGCGGCAGTCCCAGGGCGCAAAGACGTTGACGTCGACATCCAGGGTGGATCGGGGGTCGGCATAGAGGTTGAGCGCCAGCGCACCACCGAAGGCGTGATCGAGGCCACGGTCGCGCAGGAGTCCGTGCGTGACGACGGCGAGGGCAAGGTGGATGGCCTGTGAACGTTCCTCCGGAGGCGTGCCCCAGGGGACCGACGGCGGTTCGTCAGGGGGATCGTCGGGAAGCCGAGGTGGCAGGTCGTCGTCGGGGAACCAGCCGGCCTTGGGCAACCGTCTCGTCGTCCGGGCGCGGAGCCGTACCGGGCGCGTCGCTAGGGTCGACCGGGTGACAGCAGTGCCGGCCCAGCCTGGGGATCGACCGCCATCGGACCCGAACGACGACTGGGTGGAGGCCGTGGTCACCGCGCCCTCGCCGCCGGAGCTGACCACGGTCGGGTCGCGGTTCGCGGTCGTCCACGAGGGCCACGAGGTCCGGCGCTACGACGGCCTGGCGCCCGACACCGACCACGACATCGAGGGGTTCTCGTTCCGCACGCTGGCCGAGCCGGGCGAGCTGGTCGCCACCTTCGCCACCGTCAACGACGTGCACTTCGGTGAGGTCGAGTGCGGCGTCATCGACGGCTCCGACATCGGACCGACGTTCCGTTCGCCGCCGGGGGCCGAGCCGTACCCCGAGGTCATGAACCGGGCCGCCATCGCCGAGATCGCCCGAGCCCCGTTCGACGCGGTCGTCGTCAAGGGCGACCTGACCTCGAACGGCAGGCAGGCCGAGTACGACGCGTTCCTCGCGGCCTACGAGCCGCCGTTCGGTGATCGCCTCACCGTCGTGCGCGGCAACCACGAGTCGTACAACCACGCCGGGTTCGCGTCCGACCCGCACCAGGAGGTCGTGCTGGCCGGCGTGACCCTCGCGGTCATCGACACGTCCGTGGACGGGGCGACCGCCGGCACCGTCACCGCCGACCAACTCGCCTGGCTCGACGAGCTCGGCGCGCGGGCCGACCGGCCGGTGCTGGTCTTCGGCCACCACCACCTCGGCGACCCCGGCTCACGGGAGAAGGCGGACCGCACCTTCGGGATCGACCTCGACGCGTCGGCCGCACTGGTGGCCACCGTCGCCCGACGGCCCGCCCTCCGTGGGTACTTCGCGGGCCACACCCACCGGAACCGCGTGCGCCGGTTCGCCCCCACCGGCGATGTGCCCTGGGTGGAGGTGGCGTGCGTGAAGGACTACCCCGGCGCCTGGGCCGAGTACCGCGTGCACGAGGGTGGGATCTTGCAGATCGTCCACCGCATCTCCTCGCCCGAGGCGCTCGCCTGGACGGAGCAGACCCGCCACATGTATGCCGGGCTCTACCACGACTACGCGTTCGGCTCCCTCGTCGACCGCTGCTTCCTCATCCCCGTCCACGCGTCGGCGTAGCCACCGGTCGGCCCTCACCCACACTGCTGCCCTGCCTGCCGCTGCCCGCTGCCCGCTGCCTGCGCCCGAACCCGAGATCGGCCCGACCGCCATGCCCGACCACATCTTCGACCCGCACGACACCACCACGGCCTTCCGCGATGCCAGTCGGTGGTGGCGCTCGATCGTCGGGGCCATCGACGACGAGCGTTGGGACCAGGCCGCGCTCGGCGAGTGGTCGGTGCGGGAGCTCGTCGCCCACACCGATCGGGCCTACAAGACGGTGATCGACTACACGGCCGGCGACGTCAAGGACCCCACCATCTTGTATTCGGCTGCTGGCTACTTCCGCACGGTGCTCGCCGAGCAGACCCCCCACGTGCACATCGCCAACCGCGCCAAGCAGGAGGCCACCGAGCGGGAGGACTGGCTCGCGGCGACCGACGCGCTGGCCGAGACGGCCGAGCGCCTGGTGGAAGGCCTCCCGTCGGATGCACCGGTCCACACGTTCGTGGGCGAGATGCTGCTCGACCAGTACCTTGCCACCCGCGTGGTCGAGCTCGTGATCCACGGACTCGACCTGTCGGCGGCCATCGACCTTCCGACCCCGCCGCCACCGGTCGCCGCCCGCGTCGCCCTGACCGTGCTGCTCGACCTGGCCGTGGCCGACGACATCGGCGGCATCCTCCGCCTCCTCACCGGCCGCCCCGCGTCCCTCCCCTTCGCCAACGTCCTCGCCTGATGGGCTCGCCCCCCAACGGCCCCCCGCCCACTTCGATTTGTGTCGATCGTCGACCGGGTGGGTTCATCATCGACAGGAATCCGATGGCCGAGCCGGGTCCCACCTCGATTTGTGTCGATCGTCGACCCGGTGGGTTCATCATCGCCACGAATCCAGCGGGGGAGGGGCCGTGACGGCCGCACCGGGCGCCCCCGGTCCGGCGGACGGGCCGTTGCACGACGTGCGGGTGATCGACCTGGCGACGGTGGTGGCCGGCCCGGGGTGCGCCCGCTACCTGGGCGACTTCGGGGCCGACGTCATCAAGGTCGAGCGGCCCGGGAGTGGCGACACCACCCGGGCCATGGGCTGGACCGACCCGCGAGACGACGTCACGTTCTGGTGGAAGCTCGCGGGCCGCAACAAGCGCACGATCGCCCTCGACCTCAAGGACCCCGACGATCTCGACGTCTGCCGCCGGCTCGTCGCCTCCGCCGACGTGCTCGTGGAGAACTTCCGGCCCGGCACCCTCGAACGGCTCGGCCTGGCGCCCGACGACCTCATCGCCGCCAACCCGCGCCTCGTCGTCACCCGGGTCACCGGCTTCGGCCAGGACGGCCCCTATGCCGGCCGCCCCGGCTTCGCCACCCTCGCCGAGGCCATGTCGGGCTTCGCGTCGATCAACGGCGAACCGGACGGCGCGCCGCTGCTGCCACCGATCGCCCTGACCGACGAGGTCACTGCCCTGGTGGCGGCCTTCGCGACCATGGTCGCCCTGCACTCGGGCGTCGGCCAGGTGGTCGACGTGAACCTGTTGGAGTCGTTGTTCCAGCTCATGGGCCCGTTGATGAGCGTCTTCCAGGTGACCGGCGAGCAGCAGGTCCGCCTCGGCTCCGGCATCCCGTACTCGGTACCCCGCGGGACCTACCGATGCTCCGACGGCGAGTGGGTTGCCATCTCCACCAGCGCGGAGTCGGTCGCGGTGCGGGTGATGGAGCTCCTGGGCCTCGGCGACGACTCACGGTTCGCCGGGTTCGCCGGCCGGGTCGAGCATCGCGAGGAGATCGACGCCGCCATGTCGGCCTGGTGCGCCGCCCGCCCGCTGTCCGACGTGCTGGCCACCTTCGAGGCCGCCCACGCCGCCGCCGCCCCCGTCTACGACATGGCCGGCCTCGCCGCCGACCCGCACATGGCCGCGCGCCAAGCGATCCCCACGCTCGACGGCACCCCCATGCAGGGCCTTGTGGCCCACCTCAGCAAGACCCCCGGCCGCCTGAGGTTCGCCGGTCGTCCCATCGACGCCGACGCCGACGCCATCCGTGGCGAGATCGACAAACCGGCGACGTCCTAATGCGGTTGCCGACACGCTCGGCGTGATCTGACTCGCTTCGCCTCCGAGCGACCGGGGCGAGGCCGCCGACGGGGCGAGGCCGCCGCTCGTCGTCGTCCTCAGACGTCGATCGTCAATCGTCGGGGGTGGCGGTGGTGACCTCGATGCGGTCCTGGCGCCACTCGCGGGCGGCCATGAGGGCCTCGGAGGCCTGCTCGACGATCTGGCCGGCGTCGAACGCGTAGGCGGGGTAGCAGCTCATGCCGGCGCGCACGGTGGTGCCGGGGATGTCCTCGCTGATGCGGCGGCGGACGCGTTCGAGGGTCCAGATGGCACCGTTCTCCGGCGTGTCCTCGAGGAGGACGGCGAAGACGCCATCATCCGTGCGGGCAACCGTGTCGGCCTCCCGCAACGTCTCGGTGAGGATCTCGGCCACCGGCTTCGGGTCGGCCATGCCCTCGTCGGGCTCGCCGAGGTTGGTGACGGCCTCGAGCAGGGCCACCGTCAGCGGGCGCAGGCCCCGACGGGCTGCCGAGATCCGCTTGGCGAGGGAGGCATCGAAGAAGACCTGGTTGAAGACGCCTGACGCGACGTCGGTGATCAGGTCGAGTGATTGGGCGGTCGTGGCGGCGCCGGTGAGCGACCGCACGTCGACCTCGGAGTCGTCGCGGGGCGACTCGGTGAGCATCGTGGTGGCGAGCTGTTCACGAGCGGCGATGGCCTCCGCCTCGAAGCGGGCGGCGCGAGCGGCCATCTGGTCGTTCTCGCGGGCGAGGCGCGCGGCCTCGTCGTGGCGGATCTTGCGGTCCCGGTAGCGCAACGGGACGTCCGGAGCGGTGAGCACGAGCACACCCGAGGTCACGGTGCACACGGCGGCGAGGAACAACAGCGATCGCTCCTGGGTGGCCATGGCTGCGAACGCGAGGATGAGTCCAACGACGCCGGCGATGGTGCCTGGGAGGGCGCGCCGGTCGATCATGGATCCTCTATCGGCATCTTCGGCGGGAGCGAGAGGGGTACGACGGCCTGTTCCTCGTGCCGGGCCGGGGTCGGGACGGAGGCTGGCACGGTGATCAGCCCCGGCGAGCCGCTTCGACGAGGTCCGCCAGTTCACCCATGATCTTCACGATCTCGAAGTCCTTGGGGGTGTAGACGGCGGCGACGCCTTGCTGGATCAGGCGCGGGCGGTCGTCCTCGGGGATGATGCCGCCGGCGATGACCGGCGCGGCGACGCCTTCCTGGCGGAGCAGGCGCACCACGTCGGGCACCAGCTCGAGGTGGCTCCCCGAGAGGATCGAGAGCCCGACGATGTCGACGTCTTCGTCGCGGGCCACGGCCGCGATCTGCTCGGGTGTGAGGCGGATGCCCTGGTAGATGACCTCGAAGCCGGCGTCGCGGGCTGCGACGGCGATCTGCTCGGCGCCGTTGGAGTGACCGTCGAGGCCAGGCTTGGCGACGAGGAACCGAGGGGGGCCGCCGGCCATCGACCGCACTCGCTCGGCCACCGCCCGCAGGCCGTCGGAGCCGCCCCCGGCGCCCGCAGCCGCGGCCACGCCGGTGGGGGCTCGGTACTCGCCGAACTCGTCGCGCAACACCGCCGCCCATTCGCCGGTGGTGCCGCCGGCGTGGGCCAGGTCGATGCTCGCCGGCATGACATTTTCCCCCGAACGGGCCACGCGACGGAGCTCTTCGAGGCTGCGCTTCACGGCGTCGTTGTCGCGGGCGGCCCGCCACTCGACGAGGTCCGCGACCGCTTGTTCGGCGATGTCCGGATCGACCCGGAGGATGTTGTCGTCACCGTCGAGCGGAGAAGGTGCGGTCTCGGTGAAGCTGTTGACGCCGATCACCTTCAACTGGCCCGATTCGATCTTGCGGATGCGCTCGGCGTGGCTGCGGACGAGCCGGCCCTTGAGCTCGTCGATGGCCTCGAAGGCTCCGCCCAGCGACAAGACGTCGTCGAGCTCGGCCTGGGCGGCGTCGACCAGCTCCGCGGTCTTGGCCTCCACGACCTTCGATCCCTCGAAGATGTCGTCGTATTCGAGCAGGTCCGTCTCGAAGGCCAGGACCTGCTGGATGCGCAGGGCCCACTGCTGGTCCCACGGCCGCGGCAGGCCGAGGGCCTCGTTCCAGGCCGGGAGCTGGAGCGAACGGGCCCTCGCGTCCTTGGAGAGCGTGACGCCGAGCGCCTCAAGGACGATCCGCTGCACGTTGTTCTCGGGCTGGGCCTCGGTCAGCCCGAGGCTGTTCACCTGCACGCCGTAGCGAAAGCGCCGGGCCTTGGCGTCGGTGATCCCGTAGCGATCGGCGGTGATGCGATCCCACATCTCGGTGAAGGCCCGCATCTTGCAGGTCTCCTCCACGAACCGGATGCCGGCGTTCACGAAGAAGCTGATCGACGCGACCACGTTCGACATGCGGTCCTCGGGCACCTGGCCGGAGTCCTTCACCGCGTCGAGCACGTCGATCGCGGTGGCGAGTGCGTACGCGATCTCCTGGACGGGGGTGGCCCCGGCCTCCTGCAGGTGGTAGCTGCAGACGTTCATCGGGTTCCAGTACGGGATCCACTCCTGGCAGAACGCGAACATGTCGACGATCAGCCGGCGTGACGGCAGCGGCGGATAGATGTACGTCCCCCGGCTCAGGTACTCCTTGACGATGTCGTTCTGGGTGGTGCCGCGCAGCTGCTTCGATTCGACGCCCTGGCGCTCGGCGTTGGCGGTGTAGAGCCCGAGCATCCACGCCGCCACCGCGTTGATCGTCATCGACGTGTTCATCTCACCGACGGGGATCTGGTCGAGGAGGGTCTCCATGTGGCCGAGGTGGCTGACAGGCACGCCCACCTTGCCGACCTCGCCACGAGCCATGGGGTCGTCGCTGTCGTAGCCGGTCTGCGTGGGGAGGTCGAAGGCGATCGACAGGCCGGTCTGCCCCTTCGCCAGGTTGGTGCGGTACAGCTCGTTCGAGGCCTTGGCGGTGGAGTGCCCCGAGTAGGTACGCATCATCCAGGGGCGATCCGGGTGCTGCTGGTCGGTCATGCCCCACATTCTCGCCGCGCGCGGCCGCCAAATCCCACATCGCGATCGCGTGGGCGTCGGGGCGCGAGGCTTCACTTCCGGCCGGTTCGGGCCGATGGAACGCCGTGGCCCTCACTGCGAACTGCCCTGTCTGCCGTGCCTCGCTCCAGCTGACCCACCACGGGTCGTTCGACTCGTGGGTCTGCCCCGCAGGTCACGGCCTCGCCGCCACCCTCTCTGAGCTGTACGGGCGGGCGCAGCAGGACGAGATCCACCAGCTCTGGCAGCTCGCCGAGCAGGCCCCCGTGGGCGAGCGCCGCTGCCCGATGTGCGAGCGTGCGATGGCCACGGTCACCGCTCCCTTCGATGCAGACGAGCTCGACGAGGGCACCCCCGGCGACGGGGCCGCGACCGGCGAGGTCCCGGTCGACGTGTGCGTCGCCGACGAGGTGATCTGGTTCGACACCGCCGAGCTCGACGCCCTGCCTGCCGACCTCCCGGATCCGCAGCCCACCGCCGAGCAGGAAGCAGCGTTGGCTGCCGCGATCGACAACTTCGGCGACGACTACGAGGCCGCCGTCGAGGCCGACCCCGACCTCGCCGACCGGGTGCTGCAGCGCCTCGGCCACAGCTCGCGGGCGTTCCGCCTGCTGGCCCCTCGCCAGCCTCAGCACTGACCTCGCGAGCGCCCGCGGCGTCCCGCCCTGGCGCAGTGACGGCCGCGAGCCGGCGTTTTGCGAGATCTCCGGACGGTTTGGAGCAATTCAGCCGCGGTTCGACAGCCGACGATGCAGGTCAGTGCGTTTTCTTCAGCGCCTGCGTCATGACCGCCGGGTCAAGAGGTCCTTCCACCCATGGACCTGTTCTCCGTCGCTCGCGCGCCTCGTCACACGTCGGTTTCGCTGGCCGTTCGTTCGCCGCTTCGGAGCGCGACCGTGCGCCGCACCTCGACCCTGCTGTTGGCCCTCCTCGTCGGTGCCGCTTCCCTGGTCCTGCTCCCACCTTCGGTCAACCCGCTCGAACAGGTGGACCCGTCGAAACCCGCGGCGGCGTACACCGACCAAGGCACCAACCCGTGGTCGCCGATCGCCACGGCCGTCGACGGGTCCACCTCCACGAGCGTGAGCCTCTTCGGCGGATCGTTCACCGCCGGCATCGGGGCGACCCCCCTCGCCCCCAGCACCGGCGCCGACATCCGCCTGACGAGCTCGGCCGTGACGATCTCGAACGCTGGCGGATCCACTCCGGCGATGCGCGATCCGCAGATCGCCGACACCACAGCAGGCGTCGCGTTCCGCATCGGGGCACCGAACCGCCCGGGCTGTCTGATGACCGTCCCGATCACGAGCGGTCCGCCGCTCGTCTGTTCGGATCTGGGCGAGCTCACGTTCACGTTCAGCACGCCGGTCACGAACCCGGTGATCCACGTCACCGGGATCGGCGGCACCACGAACGACGGCGCCGTGTGGCGCACCTTCAGCCAGCGACTTCGACTCGTCGACTCCACACCTGCCGGCGTCTCTCTCGGCTCGCTCTCGAGTGGAGCAACGAACCTCGCACTCTCTGGCGGCGACACCCTGCAGGTCATCAACGGGCGCACCCAGACGAGCTGCGTCGGTCCTCCAACCGGCCTCGGCGTCCAAGCAGTCGCCGGCTGCGGAAGCGTCCGCGTCCAGGGGACTGTCACGAGCGTGACCTTCCGGGTCGATGGGCTCCTCATGGGCAACAGCCCCGGCTACGTCGCCGTCGGCGACGGTGCCATCTACACGGTGTCCTACGACCAGGACTACAGCGATGCGCCCGCCAGCTACGGAGCACCCCGCACCGTTCTCGGGGGACCACGCCTCGGATCCCTGATCGACGCTGAGTACCCCGGGCAACGCAGCCCCGCGGCCTCGCCCTTCGCCGGAGCGGCGGCCACCGGCGATGACCTCGACGGGATCGACGACGAGGACGGAGTTGCCTCGTTCCCGCCCCTCAACTCGGCGATGGGCGGCTCCACCTACACCGTGCCCGTCGCCGTCTCGGGCATCACCACAGCACAGCGCCTCTGTGGCTGGCTCGACTTCGACCGCAACGGCACGTTCGAAGCGGACGAGCGCCAGTGCGTCGCCGTTCCCGTCGGCGCCACCTCGGTCAACGTTCCGTTCACGGTCACCTCGGATGTGCAGACCGGCGCCACGTATGCACGGTTCCAACTCGGGGCCACCGATGCCCTGATCACCACTGCCGGTACGGCTACCGCTGGCATCGGCGAGGTCGAGGACTACGCCCTCACCATCACCAACACGGCGCTCCAGTGTCGCAGCGGCATCGTCTACGCCTTGGGCGATGACGGCGCCATCTACGCCGTCAACACCGCAACCGGGGCGATGACGCTCCAGGCCCAGGCGCAGGGCACGCCCGACGGCCCCTACAACGGCTTGGCCATCACCACGGATGCCTCGACCTTCTACCTCGTCCGAGATCCCGCCCCCGCCGCCCCCGTCCCGATCTCGATCTACACGGTCGACGCGGCCACCAACGTCACCCAGAGCACGAGCGCCGGCGTGAGCCAGGCCGACGTCAACCGCGGCACGTTCAACCCGGCCAACGGCAAGTACTACTGGTCCTACAACGTCGCCGGCCAGCCTGCGCAGTTCCGGGTGTACGACCCCGCCACCAACACGGCCTACGGCAATCCGCCGGCGTTCACCACGGTGCCCGGGGGGTTCATGGGTACGTCGGGCGACATCGTCTTCGACGCGCTGGGCAACCTCTACATCGTCCAAGGCGCCAGCGATGGCACCACTCGCAGCGCCATCTACCGGTACGACGCGCCCCTTCCCGAAGCCAACGAGGGCTGGGTCCTGCCTCGCACCCTCGTGGCAACGATCCCGGCTGGCGGCATGGGCGGGATCACCTTCGACAGCGACGGCTACCTCTACGCCAGCACCACCACCGCGCTCTACAAGATCGACCCGGCAACCGGAAGCATCCTCACCACCACCCCCTTCACACTCGGCGGCGCGCCCTACGCGGGAATCGTGCACGACCTCGCGGACTGCGACCTGAACCCCACCCTCGAGCTCCACAAGGACATCGTCGAGCGCTCGGCCGCCACCGACCAGTTCCGCCTGACCATCACCGGCAGTGGCTACGTCGCCGGCACGGCAGGCAACACTGGCCAGACCACGGGAACCGCGCCCGGACTGCAAGAAGACGTCGGCGAGGTCGCCGGTGCCGTCCCGGTTCGCGAAGGGCAGACGTACACGCTCACGGAGACAGCGAACCCCGGAACGCTCGGGAACTACACGACCACCATCGCGTGCCTCGACCTGGCCAACGGGAACGCCACCGTGGCCGTCACCCCGGTGAGCCAAGGCGTCTCCACGCTCACCGTTCCCAACGGCTTCGATCCGCCCAACATCTCCTGCACGTATACGAACACGCCCCGAGCGGCGGTCACGGTCGACAAGACGGTGGTCGGGACCCCGGTTGCGAACGGCGACGGCACCTACACGGTCACCTACGACATCAACGTCGACAACTCCGGCGGGGCCGGCACCTATGACCTCGACGACGCGCTGCGCTTCGGAGGCGGGATCACCGTCGACGGCGCGACCGTGGCCAACACCTCGCCCGGGTCGATCACCACGGACCCCGCCTGGGACGGCGTGGCCGCCACCCGGGTGGTGACCGGGCAGGCGATCGCCGCGGGCGCCGGTCACCGCTACCGCGTCACCGTGCTCGCCACCCTCGCGACCACGATCACCACGGAGGCCGGTGACTGCACCCTGAGCACCACCGAGACCGGGACCGGGTTCCTCAACACTGCCACCGTCACCCACGACCAGACCGAGGTGACCGACACCGCCTGCGGCGAACCCGGCATCGTCACGGTCGCCAAGGAGCTGGTCGGGTCCCCGGTGCACGAAGCAGACGGCAGCTGGACCGTGCGGTACCGCCTGACTGCCTCCAACGTCGGCGGCGCCACCTCCTACGACCTCGATGACACGCTGCAGTACGGCTCCGGCATGGTCATTCGGGATGCGACGGTCACCAACGCGAAGCCCGGGACGATCGACACCAACCCCGGCTGGGACGGCGTCGCCGACACCTCGGTCGTCAGTGCCCAGGCCATCGGCGCCGACGCCACGCACAGCTACGAGGTCACGGTCCGAGTCGAGGTGCCCACGTCGGTCAGCAGCGAAGCCCGCGATTGCACGCTGACCACCACCGAGACCGGGACCGGGTTCTTGAACGCGGCGGTGCTGACCAGCAACGACATCGAGAGCCACGACGAGGCCTGCGGACCGCCGACCCCGCCGCCACCGCCGCCGACGTCCACGACCGCCACGTCGATCCTCACCACCAACACGTCGGAACCGTCAGTGACGCCGCCCGAGCACCAGACCCAGCCGACGCGGCCGCTGCTCTCGCTGCCCCGCACCGGTGCCGATGTGGCCCGACTCGCAGGCCTGGCGGCCGTGTTGCTGGTGGCGGGCGCCCTCCTCCTCGGCGCCCGTCGGCGGCGGTACCGCCACTGAGCGCAAGCCCAGCGGCGGGCCACCCCGACCGGCACCCCGACACCCCACCAACACCGAGAGGTATTCCCATGCATGCCCCCCATCGTCGAGCCGGAGCGCTGCTCTTGACGCTCGTCCTCCTCGCCGCCGGTTGCTCGAAGAAGGACGACCACTCGTCATCCACGACCAGCACCACGGTCCACGCCGGCTCGTCCTCCAAGAGCACCGGCGGCAAGGTGACCAAGCGCAAGGTCATCGGCACCGCTTCGGTGCACGTCGGAACGAAGTCATGGACGTTCGACATCACCACCTGCGTCAGCGCCAAGGATCGCATCACGGCCCAGGGGGACGACCGCAAGGGTCACACCGTGGTCGCCACGTTCGCCCGATCGAGCAAGCTCGGCAGCCTCACCGTGTCGGGCCCCGATGACGCCTGGTCCGTCGGACCCGCCGGGGGCACCAAGGCGAAGGTCAGCGAGCTCTCCAAGACCAGCGTCAAGGGCACCGGCCCCTTCGGGCACCGGGCGCTCGCCGCTGCGCCGGACGCCAGGCCCACGCGTCCGTCGAAGAAGGGGGAGAAGGGTGGCGCCAAGCCCGCACCGGCGGCGCTCAAGCCCACGAAGATCGACCGTACCGCCGACGGCTCCTTCGAGGTCACCTGCACGGGCAAGTGACGGGGCGCTCCTTGGTTCAGTCGGGAAGCGTCACGCCTCGCTGGGCCGCGGCCGTTGCGACCTCTTCCGGAAAGATGTTCTTCAACAGGTAGAGGTCGCGCGCCAGCACGTAGTCGGGCGCCAAGGTCTTCGAGTAGCGCTCGAAGTAGAGGAGCTGCTTCGACACGAGGACCAGCTCGCGGGGAGCGGTGGCGCCGTACTGGTTGGCGAGCTCGAGGTTGGCCTTGAGTTGCTCGCCGAGGCTCACCGAGCCGATGCCCTTGCTCAGCATCGGCTCCATGACCATGGCGATCGCGGGCCCGGCCACCTCGGGGTCGATGTCCGTCGGCATCACACCCACCCGCTGGTAGGCACGGACCACGCGGGCGTAGTCCTGGTCGATCATCGAAGTGAAGAGGATGTCGCGCATGGCGCTCTTCCAGGCATCGGGGAGCTCGCCCATGATCCCGAAGTCGAGGTAGGTGGCGCGGCCGTCGTCGAGCACCCAAAGGTTCCCGGCGTGCACGTCTCCATGGAACGGGCCGTGGCACAGCGCCGCCTCGATCCACACCTTGATCCCCCTTCGCAGGATCAGCTCGCCGTCGATCTTGCGGTCAGCGAGGACGTCGAAGGCATCCATCGGTACCCCGGACATCCGCTCCATGCAGATGAGGTGGGGTGTGCAGTAGTCCCAATAGACCTCGGGTGCGGTGATCTCGGCGTTGTCGCCGAAGTCGCCGATGTGGTCGCGGAACTGGGTCTGGCGGTGTGCCTCGAGCGCGGCGTTGAGCTCCTGGTTGGTGACCTCGTGGAGGTCCTCCACCATGGCGATGACGTTGGCGCGCTGGCCGATCTTGAACCGGCTCAGCAGGCGGGTGGCGAAGAAGTACTGGATCCGCAGGTCCGTGTTCATGCGGTGGGCGATGTCGGGCCGTTGCAGCTTCACGACGGCCTCGCGACCGTCGGGGAGCGTGCACGCGTGGACCTGGGCGATCGAGGCCGCCGAGAGCGGCACGTCGTCGAAGTGACGGAACACCTGGCCAGGGGGCCGACCGAGCTCCTCGGCCATCAGGCGGCGGACTTGGTCTGGGGGGACCGGGCGGACCTCGTCGAGGGTGCGCAGGCAGGCGTCGGCGAGCGGCGCGGGGAACAGGCTCGGCGAGGAGGCGATGAGCTGGCCGAGCTTCACGAAGGTGGGCCCGAGCTGCTCGAAACCCTCGACCAGTCCGTCCGACGCGGCCTGGGCGAAGGACCGACCGCGCCGGCGAACCACCCATGCTCCGATCGCTCGCACCACCGCGGCGACGAGGACGAAGTAGATCACCACCATGCGCCGCAGCTCCTCGACGCCGAAGCGGTCGAGGGGTGGCGCGTGGATCACGAGCGCGTCGGGCGGAGGTCCGTCGGCGTAGGGCCCGCGGTAGTGGGCGACCACGCCAGCGGCGTCGGATCCAGGTGGGCGCAGGTGGTCGGCGCCGTGCTTCAGGTCGTCGTCGGTCATGCGCGTCAGGTGCCGTCGGACGGGTCGCGGCGCCCTGGTTCCTCCTCGTGGATCGGCGCCCCGACGGTACCCGCGGACGCCGTCGAGCCCGGACCTCGGTACGGTGCCGCGATGGCTCCGTCGCAGCCGGCCTCCTCGGCCTCACCGTCGTCCTCGCTGACGCCCCGGCGCCCTTCGGTCACGGTCCTCACGGGTGCCGGGGTGTCGACCGACTCGGGGATCCCCGACTTCCGCGGGCCCGCCGGGGTGTGGACCCGCAACCCTGCGGCCGAGAAGCTGTCCGACATCGACCACTACCTCGCCGATCCCGACGTGCGGAAGCGGTCGTGGCTGGCCCGGCGGGCCAACCCCGCGTGGCGAGCGGAACCGAATGCCGGCCACCTCGCGCTGGTGGAGCTGGAGCACCGGGGCGCGCTGCGCGCCCTCGTCACCCAGAACATCGACCGGCTCCACCAGAAGGCCGGCTCCTCCCCGGAGCTGGTCCTCGAACTGCACGGGAACATGGTCGAGTCGGTCTGCATCACCTGTGGGGCCCGAGGGATGACGAAGGACGCGCTCGACCGTGTCGATGCCGGTGAGGAGGACCCGCCATGCCTCGCATGCGGCGGGATCCTCAAGACGGCGACCGTCATGTTCGGCCAGGCCCTCGATCCCGACGTGTTGCAGGCGGCGGCCGAGGCGGCGCAGGCGTGCACCACGTTCGTCGCGGTGGGCACGTCGCTCCAGGTGCACCCGGCCGCCGGGTTGTGCGAGGTGGCGGTGCGCAACGGTGCCGAGTTGATCGTGGTCAACGCCGAGGCCACCCCCTACGACGACCTGGCGGCCCGCGTCATCCGGGAACCGATCGGAACGGCGCTACCGGCATTGGTCGACGAGCTGGCTCGCTGAGCCGGGCGATCGGGCCCTGAAAGGGGTCCCCCCTCCTGTCCTGCGGGGAGGACGGGAGGGGGGACCGGGTCGCCACGCCGAAGGCGGGCGGGCATCCAGCGTGGGCGACGTCCCGTCACAACCCGCTCGCCCCGATCCCATGACGCAACCTCTCGGGGATTCTTCGCATCGGGCCCAAGGCCGAACGGCGACTCCCATTTTCGCATCGACTCCGGCGGTGGCCGGCGGCCGGGATCAGCCGCCGAACGACTCGGGGAGCCGGCGCGAGAGGGCGTCGGTCAGCCGCCCGAGGTACTCGTTGCGAGCGATGTCGACGGCACCGAGGGATACGAGGTGGTCGGTCGTCCACTGCACGTCGAGCAGCACGGCTCCTTCGTCGCGCAGGCGTTCGACCAGGCCGACGAGGGCCACCTTGGAGGCGTCGGTCTGACGGTGGAACATGGACTCGCCGGCGAACAGGCCACCGACGGCGACGCCGTAGAGCCCTCCGGCCAGGACGCCATCGGGCGTCCAGGCCTCGACGCTGTGCGCCCACCCGAGACGGTTGAGCCGGCGGTAGGCCTCCTTGATGGGCCAGTCGATCCAGCCGTGTGGGCGGCGCGGATCGGCACACGACTCGATCACCTCGTCGAATGCGGTGTCCACGCGGATCTCGAACGAGGCGCAGGCCTTGCGGAGCGACCGGCTCACGCGCAACCCGCCGAGCGGCATGACCCCACGCGGATCCGGAGACCACCACGCCAGGGCGCGGGGACGTTGGAGCGGCATCGGGAACAGGCCGGACCGGTACGCCGCCAGGACCGTCCCCGGCTCGAGGTCGGCCCCGATGCCGACGATGCCGGACTCGTCGGCGCCAGACGGGTGCGGCAGGTCCCAGCGCGATGGCGGCGGCTCGATGGGGCCGTGGCGCAGCGGCTGATGGCGGGAATCCATGGGCGTCGAAGTCTCGCACCGACGGCGGCGCGCCGCGCTCGTTCGCCGCGCTGACCTCCTGTTCCCGGTAGACAGGTCTCTGGCGCTCGGGCGGGTCCGGGCCCGGAGGAGGCTCCCCATGCGCGTCACAGGTCCCCCGATCGCCCGTGCGCGACGCCGGTTGCACGGCCTGCTCGTCGCGATCCCCGCGCTGGCCATCGCCCTCGTGACCAGCCATGCCGCGGCCTCGCCGCTCGCGTTCTTCACCGAGACCTCGCGGCCTGCCGACAGCGAGCTGGCGGCGCCGTTCACGCCCCTCGTCGGCGACTTCACCGGGGACGGCGCCGACGACCTGTTCGTCTACCGGCCGGGCTCGGGCACCGACCTGATGCTGATCGGCGGCCAGCGTTCGAGCTTCATCGGGGCCGTCGGGGCGGCGATCCAGGTCAAGAGCACCTACACGCCGCTCGTGGGGGACTTCGACGGCGACGGGGCCGCGGACATCTTCTGGTATGCGCCCGGCAAGGCCACCGACTACCTGTGGATCTTCACCAACGAGGCGACCGTCGTCAGCATCGCGAAGTCGGTGAACGGCACGTACAAGCCGATCGTCGGCGACTTCGCCTCAGCGGACGGCAAGCACCGTGACGACATCTTCTGGTACGCCCCCGGTTCGGCGAGCGATTCGCTGTGGAAGGCCACCGCGGCGGGCAACTTCACGTCGATCCCCGAGTCGGTCTCTGGCACCTACCAGCCGCTGGTCGGCGCCTTCACCCCGGATCCGGCGACAGGCGGCAGCACCGACTCCACGCTCGACATCTTCTGGTACGCCCCAGGCTCGTCGCCCGATTCGTTGTGGCGTGGTGACGGGACGGGACACTTCACGCCCAAGGCGTACGCGGTCGGTGGTACCTACCAACCGTTCGTCGGCTACTTCGACGGCTACGGCGTGCAAGACATCTTCTGGTATGCGCCGGGTGGCAACGATTCGGTGTGGCTGACCGATCCCGACACCCGCACGTTCACCCCACATGGGGTGGGCATGAGCGCGGGCTACACCCCGATCACCGACGAGTTCACCGTGCCCGACGAGCCGATCCTGTGGTGGTCGCCCTCCGGCGAGGACCACTTCTGGCTCCCGCAGGGGGAACCGGGGACCTGGGACTACACCGAGCTGTCCAACAACACCGACATGGGTGCGGCGCGCAAGCCCGTCACCGGTGACTTCGATGGTGACGGCCACAACGACATCTTCTGGATCGGTTCCGGTTCCACGAACAGCGCCCTTTGGTGGGGACCCGGCTGAGTCGACCGACCGCGCTCGACTGCCTTCGGCGCCGAACCCCTGCTCGTGAACGCAAGGAGCCCCGGCCATCAGCCGGGGCTCCTTCGCGGTCTGCGGACGTTCGTGGCCGGGCGGCGCCGACCAGGTGGCTACTTCTTGGCGTAGTCGTAGAACCCGAGGCCTGACTTGCGGCCCAGCTGGCCGGCGGTGACCATCCGGCGCAAGGCCGGGACGGCGGCGTAGTTCGGGTCGCGGAACTCGTCGTAGAGCGCATCGAGGATCGAGAGCGACGTGTCGAGGCCGACGAGGTCGAGCAGGGCGAGGGGGCCCATCGGGAAGTTGCAGCCGCCCTTCATGGCGGTGTCGATGTCGTCGCGGCTGGCGGTGCCGTTCTCCAGCATCCGCACCGCGTTGTTGAGGTACGGGAACAGGAGGGCGTTGACGATGAAGCCGGCGCGGTCCTTGACCTCGACCGGGTCCTTGCCGCACGTGCGGGCGAACTCGGTGACGGTGGCAACCGTCTCGTCGGAGGCGGTCAGCGGCCGGACGATCTCGACGAGCGACATCATCGGGGCGGGGTTGAAGAAGTGGACGCCGACGACCTTGTCGGGGCGACCGGTGGCGACCGCCATGTCGATGACCGACAGGGTCGAGGTGTTGGTGGCGAGGATCGCGTCGTCCTTGACGATGCCGTCGAGCTCGGCGAACAGAGCCGTCTTCACGGCCATGTCCTCCACGACCGACTCGATCACGAGGTCGCAGTCGGCGAGGGCGCCGATGTGGCTGGTGGCGGTGACCCGGCCGAGGACGGCGTCACGCTCCTCCTCGCTCAGCTTCCCGCGGTCCACCTGCTTGGCGAGGGACTTGGTGAGCGACGCCACCATGGCGTCGGCGGTCTCCTGCTTCCGGGACCGGAGCACCACGTCGTGACCGGTCTTGGCCGCCACCTCGGCGATGCCCGAACCCATGATCCCCGAACCGAGGATTCCCACACGCTTGATCGTCATGGCGGGCCAAGCTACTGACCGGTTCGCAAACCGGCCCAACTCGCGCTCGAGGCGCCTGCTCGATCGGCTGGCCGGGTCACCTGGGTAGGGTCGGGCGGATGTCGGGTCACTTGGCGTTGGTCGGTGGAGGCGAGTTCGCCGAGGGCTGTTCGTTCGATGCGGGTCTGCTCGAGGCGAGCGGTGCATCTGAGGTGCTCGTGCTGCCCACCGGCGCCGCCTACGAGCACCCGCAACGGCTGGTCGACCAGGCCGTGACCTGGTTCGAGGGGCTCGGGGTGAAGGCCCGGGGCCTCGATGTGCTCGGCCGGCCCGATGCCCTCTCGGAGGCCAACGCTGCGGTCGTGGCGTCGTCGCCGTTCACGTACCTGGTGGGCGGCTCGCCGATGCACGTGCGGTCGGTGCTGAAGGACACGCCGGTCTGGGATGCCCTGCGGTCGGCCTGGCAGGGAGGGGCGGTGCTGGCGGGGTCGTCGGCCGGAGCGATGGTGATGTGCGACCCGATGGTCGACCCGCGCGGCGGCGCCTTCACTCTCGGCCTCGGCTTGCTCGAAGGCCTCGCGGTCATCCCCGCGCACAACGCCTGGTCCGAGGATGCCGCCCATCGCACACGCAAGATGAGCCCGGCGCGGCTCGTGCTGGCCGGCATCGACGAGTCGACCGCGCTGATCCGCAGCCCGGAGGGCGCGTGGCGGGTCGAAGGGGCCGGCCAGGTCGTGGTCTTCCTCGGCGGCGACCCCGCCGACCTCTCCGCCCTGCCTGCTTAGGACTCGGTGATCTTCACCGTCTGGATCTTCACGTCCTTGGTGGGGGCGCTGCTGCCATCGTCCAGCTTGGAGATCTTGACCAGCACGTCGAGACCCTTGGTGACCTTGCCGAAGACGGCGTAGCTGCCCGCTCCGGTCCCGACCTGGGCCGCGTCGCCGAGGTAGCGGCCGCCGTCGTTGGCCAGGAGGAAGAACTGGCCAGCGGCGCTGTTCGGGCCGGAGTTGGCCATCGCCAGCGCGCCGGCGGAGTACGCCGAGGACGGGAAGGGGACGCCCTCGTCCTTGATCGTGTACCCGGGCCCGGGATCGCTGTTGTCGTTGGTGTGGGGTGACCCGCCCTGGATGATGCCGGTGGCCGCTTCGGTGCGGAACAGGTTGGTGTCGTCGAAGTAGCCCCAGCGGGCGAGGAACACGAAGTTGTTGACCGTCTTCGGGGTCTTCGTGGTGTCGAGCGCCACGGTGACCGAGCCCTCCGTCGTCGTGATCACGGCCGCGTAGGTCTTCGAGGCGCTCGTGCAGGTGGGGGGCGCCTTCGTGAAGTCGAGCTTGGGGGTGGTCGCGCCGTCCTTCGGCGGGCATCCCTTGGCATCGCCGGTGGTTGAGGACGCCGTGGCACCCGTGGATGCGGTGGTAGCGCCGTCGCTCGATGAGCTCGAGCAGCTCGACAACATCGACATCAGGAAGATCACCGCGACGATGGCCACCCCGGCCAGCACCATGTTGCGGATCGTTCGGATGCGGGCGGCCCTGGCCTCGGCGGCCCGCTCGGCCTCGATCCGTGCCGCTCGCTGGGCTTTCTGACGTTCGCGCTTCTCGGTCCCCATGGGGCCGAGAATCTATCCCGCGCTGTTCCGGGTGCTTGGCGCGCGGATCGGCAAGGCCGACGGGCACAGACGGACCGACCGCCCGTCGGTGCGCTCGCCAGGTACGGGCGCGAACGCGCCGCGTGGCCTTCGGGTCCCCACGGCCGGACCTGACCGGCAAGAATGATCGGTGTGGACGACGTGGACCTCCCAACCGATGACCTCGTCGAGGGTTCCGAGGATCGCGAGGGCTTCGAGGTTTCCGATGCCGAAGACAAGGCGTTCAGCGCGTCAGTGGGCCAGCGGCTCCGTGCGATCCGCCAGGCGCAGGGCCTGTCGCTGGCCGAGGTCGAATCCCGGTCCTCGGGCCGTTGGAGTGCCTCGGCCATCGGGGCCTACGAGCGGGGCTTCCGCACGCTCTCGCTCCCGCGGCTGAAGTCCCTGGCTGACTTCTACAAGGTGCCCGTCGCCGTCCTGTTGGGCGAGCCGCTCCCGGTCGATCAGGCCGCAGAGCGTCGCAAGATCGTGCTCGACCTGGCCGCGCTGAGCCGGATCGACCCTGCCGCTCCGATCCGGCGGTTCGTGCAATCGATCATCGAGTCCCGTGGCGACTTCAACGGTCGGGTCCTGTCGCTCCGCCACGACGATCTGAAGGCCCTCTGCACGCTCGTCGGCGGCGACATCCCCACCGGCGTGGCCCAGCTGCGCTCGTGGGGCGTCATGGTCGACGGGCCGGAGATCCCTGCCGACCCGCTCCGCGGTCCCTGACCCGTCGCGACCCCGCTGATCCTGGTTGGGGCGCTGGGAAGGGCTCCGGTACCGTGCCCCGCCGTGGGTCTCGTCGTGCAGAAGTTCGGAGGTACGTCGGTCGCCGACCCGGAGCGCATCCGTGAGGTGGCCGACCACGTCGCCCGCACGCGCCGACGCGGCGACCAGGTCGTCGTCGTGGTGTCCGCCATGGGCAAGGAGACCGACGAGCTCCTGCACCTGGCGAGCCAGGTCTCCAAGACCCGTCCGGGGCGCGAGATGGACATGCTCATCACCGCCGGCGAGCGCAAGGCCACAGCCCTGCTGTGCATGGCGTTGCACGACCTCGGCGTCCCGGCGGACTCCTTCACCGGTTCCCAGGCCGGGTTCATCACCGACACCAACCACATGAACGCCAAGATCGTCGAGGTGCGGGCCGAGCGCGTGCGCGAGGCCGTCGATGCCGGACGGGTGCCGGTGGTCGGCGGGGCCCAGGGCGTGTCGAGCAACCGCGACGTCACCTTCCTCGGACGGGGTGGCTCCGACACCACCGCGGTGGCGCTGGCCGAGGCGCTCGACGGCGTGTGCGAGCTCTACACCGACGTGTCCGGCGTGTTCACCACCGATCCCCGGGTGGTCCCGGTGGCCCGGCGGATCAATCGCATCTCCTTCGACGAGATGCTCGAGATGTGCGCGGCCGGCTGTCCGAAGCCGGCCATGCGGGCCGTGGAGTTCGCCCGCACCCACCGGGTGCCGTTGCACGTGCGCTCGGCCTTCACCTGGGAACCCGGCACGTGGATCATCGAAGAGGAGCCAGACATGGAGCAGGCCATCGTGTCGGGGGTCATCGGCGATGCCTCCGAAGCCAAGATCACCTTGGCCGGCGTCCCCGACCAGCCCGGCGTTGCCGCCAAGGTGTTCCGGGCGCTCGCGTCGGCGGGGGTCAACGTCGACATGATCGTGCAGAACGTGTCGGAGGCCGGGATCACCGACATCTCCTTCACGGTCCCCTCCGAGGACCTGCCGACGAGCGTCGCCATCACCGAGGGGCTCGCGTCGGACATCGGCGCCAACGGCGTCACCTCAGATGCGTCGATCGCCAAGGTCTCCCTCGTCGGGGCGGGCATGAAGTCCCACCCCGGCGTGGCCGCGACGGTGTTCGAGACGCTGGCGGCCAACGACATCAACATCGAGATGATCTCCACCTCGGCCATCCGCATCTCCTGCGTCGTGGCCGGGGAGCAGTGCGACCGGGCCGTGACCGTGCTCCACAGCGCGTTCGGGCTCGACGACCTCACCCGCTGACCGGTCCCCGACCCGTCGCCCGCATGCCGTTGCGTCACATGCTCGGGTGACATGTGACGTCGGCCACAGTGCCCTATCCTGGGGGAATGCGGAATCGGCGGTGGGCATGGGCATTGGCGGCGGTCGTCGTGCTGGGGTCGGGGGCGGTGGCGTGCAGCCACGGTGGCGGCTCGAAGTTCAACACGGTGGGCAGCCGGGTCGACGGCGGATCGGGCGGGGGCGCCAGCGCCGAGTCCAGCGTCCAGTCGGGCGCCGCGGCCAGCGCCCTGCCGGGCGGGGCCCGGTCCACCGGGCGAGACGTGGGTGTGCAGGCGCAAGCGAACCGGGATGTCGTCTACACGGGCAGCCTGACCGTCCGGGTGCCCGACGCGCCGAAGGCCGCCGTCCGGGCCCGAGGGTTCGCCGATGCCGCCGGCGGTTACCTCGCCAAGCAGGACGCAGACCTCGAGGGTGCCAAGGAGATCAGTTCCACCCTGCGCGTCCCGAGCGACCGCTTCGACGCGGTGGTCGACCAGCTCGCCAAGCTCGGCACGGTGCAGGCCCGGCGGGTCGACTCCGACGATGTCACCGACAAGGTGGTCGACCTCAGGTCCCGCCTGAAGAACGCGCAGATCAGCGCCGACCGGCTGCGAGAGTTGCTGGCCAAGGCCGAGGTCGTGCAGAACGTGATCACGATCGAGGACCGCCTCACCCAGCGCGAGACGCAGATCGAGCAGCTCGAAGGCGAGCTCCAGGTCGTCGAGGATCAGGTTGACCTGGCCACCATCCGGGTCACCTTCACCGAGTCCGACAAGGCGACCGTGTCGAAGGATCTCCCAGGCTTCGTCGAAGCGCTGCGATCTGGGGCGGTCACCCTCGGCAACATCGTGCTCGTGCTCGTGGCCGCAGCCGCGTTCGCCCTGCCGTTCCTGCCGCTCGTGGTGCTCGGGTGGTGGCTCCGTCGGCAGTGGCGCCGCCGCCACGCCCACCCGAAGGCCGCCGGCCCCGATCCGGGCTGGCCCGGGCCCCAGGCGCCGGGGAGCCGGAACCCGCCGGCCGCGCCGGCATCGGAGACGGCGGCGGATGTCGATGCGGGCGCCTCGGGCTCGACCACCGCCGGCGATCCAGCACCTGCCACCTGACGCGGGCTCGGCCGCCTCTTCGCGCTGGGGCGGTTCGACGGGTCGCCGGTAGCCTCGATCCCCATGCGTGTCGGGATCGTGGGTGCAACGGGTCAGGTAGGCGGGGTCATGCGAGGGATCCTCGCCGAGCGGGGGTTTGCGATCGACGAGCTCCGCCTGTTCGCGTCGGCGCGCTCGGCCGGACGCACGATCGAGTGGTCCGGCGGCGAGATCACCGTCGAAGACGCAGCCACGGCTGACTACGCCGGTCTCGACATCGTCTTGTTCTCGGCCGGCGGTGCCATCTCGAAGGAGCTCGCTCCCCGGGTGGCCGCCGCCGGTGCGGTCGTCATCGACAACTCGTCGGCTTGGCGGATGGATCCCGATGTGCCGCTCGTGGTGTCGGAGGTCAACGGCCATGCCATCGCCCACCGCCCCAAGGGGATCGTGGCGAACCCCAACTGCACCACGATGGCAGCCATGCCGGTGCTCGGCCCGCTGCACCGAGCGGCCGGCCTGCGCTCGATGGTCGTGTCCACGTACCAAGCGGTCTCCGGCGGTGGGCTGGCCGGCGTCGCCGAGCTGGACGAGCAGGTGCGCAAGGTGGCCGATGGCGCCGCCGCCCTCGCCCACAGCGGCACCGCCGTCGAGTTCCCCGCGCACCAGAAGTTCCCGGCCACCATCGCCTTCAACGTCATCCCCCTCGCCGGATCGATCGTCGACGACGGGCTGGACGAGACCGACGAGGAGCAGAAGCTCCGCAACGAGACGCGCAAGATCCTCGCCATCCCGGAGCTGATCGTGTCGGGCACGTGCGTCCGTGTCCCGGTGTTCACCGGCCACTCGCTGTCGATCAACGCGCGCTTCGAGCGTCCGATCTCGCCCGACGAGGCTCGCCAGATCCTCGACTACGCGCCCGGCGTCGAGCTGGCCGATGTGCCCACCCCGCTCATGGCCGCCGGGGCCGACCCCACGTTCGTCGGCCGCATCCGCGTCGACCCCACCGTCGACCACGGCCTCGCCCTGTTCCTGTCGAACGACAACCTGCGCAAGGGTGCGGCCCTGAACGCCGTCCAGCTCGCCGAGCTGGTCGCCGCCGAGCTCTCCTCGTAGTCCTGGCCCTCGGTCAGGGGCAGCCGCACGGGACGGTCCCGCACCGAGGACATCCGTTGGCGTAGCGCGCCGCAGCATCGTCGAGGGACAGATCGAGCTGGTGAGCCAGCGACGCCAGCCAGGCCAGGACATCGGACAGCTCGTGGCGCTGCTCGTCGACCGTTCCCTTGCGCACCGCCTGGGCCAGCTCGCCAAGCTCCTCACACAGCCATGCCACGGTCGCGGCCTGGCCGCGGGCCGCGTCGCGCTCGCCGTAGGTACGGGCGATGACGTCTTGGAATCGGTCGATGTCCACGGCGGCGCAGCGTAGGGCGGACCGATCCGGAGGTGTCGTACGCTCGCCGGCCATGTCCGGGACCGGTTCGCTCGCTCGCCTGACCGCCAAGGTGCGGGCGTCGTTGGGCGCACGCCGAGGTTCCCCGCGACCGGGTGGCGGTGCGGATGGTCCGTCCCCGACCGACCGCCCCCCTCGTTCAGACGGTGTCGGGTCCGGTCGCTCTGGCACTGACCGCATCGTGGTCTCCTACGCACCTGAGCACGACGGTGATCCCGACCCGGGCGAGGTGGTCTGGGCCTGGGTGCCGTTCGAGGAGGACCCGACCCAGGGCAAGGACCGGCCGGTGCTCGTCGTCGGCTGGGAGGGGGGACGGCTTGCTGCGGTGCAGCTGTCGAGCAAGGACCACGGGGAGCGGCGCGATGCCGAGAACTGGATCGCGGTCGGTCGCGGGGCGTGGGATCCGCAGGGCCGGGTCAGCTACGCCGACGCCGAGCGGGTCCTTCGGCTCGACCCCGCCTCGGTGCGCCGTGAGGGCGCGGCGCTCGAGCGGACACGGTTCGACGCGGTGCTGGCTCGGGTGCGGGTCCTCCACGGTTGGGCCTGACCGAGCAGTCGGTCAGCGAAGCGAGCTCTCACCCGCTGTGCGAGGCGTTGCGTCCTGTGCGTCGGTGGCGTCCTGGAGCACGTGCTCCGCTGCCTCTTCCGCGGCTTGTTCGGTGCGGCGGGCCGGAAGCGTGAACGGGCGCACGCGGTCCGGTGCCGACGACGGAGGCAGCGCCGCGCTGTGGGGGTCCACGCGAGCCGCCTTCTCCGAGGGCGGGACCGGGTACTCGCCGCTCGCGTGCTGGGTGGTCCTCGTGGACGTGCGGAACAGGGGCGCACCCCGCTCATGGAAGACCGGACCGACCCTGCCGTCGCCGACGCGGTGCACCCATGCATCGCGGCCCATGGAGTAACGCCAGCCGAAGACGCGCAGGATCGAAATGGTGCGGTGCGAGACGACATGCCGGTCGCGGCGGTGGTGACGTTCCACAGGTTCCCTCCAGGCACCTCGCGACAGCCGGTTGCTGTTCTTCAGTCACGAGGTCTGCCAAAACTAGTGCCGTGCCTGGTCGACCGCATGCGTGGTAAGGCGCCGGGCAAGCGATGCCGTGTTCGTGCGGTTGGACCTCCAGCCGGTCGGGTGGCAGGCGGCGATCACGACGACTCGGGCACCAGCACCGGTTGGTCCGCCTCGGGCGCCGAGGCCGTCGCCCCGATCCCCGCCGCCACCACGAGCGCGACGCCGACGAGTGACACGGGTCGCAGGTCCTGGTGCAGGAGGGCGAAGCCCACGAGGGCGCCGATGGCCGGCTCGAGCGCCGTGAGGATGCTGAACGTCCGCTTGGCCAGGTCTTCGAGCGCTCGGAGCTCGAGCGAGTACGGGATCGCCGATGCGAGGACGGCCATCGCCAGCCCGAGCAGCAGGACCCGTGGATGGGCGAGCTCGCCACCCGCCGCGACCAACCCGTACGGCACGACGACGACCGCGGCCACCGTGCACGCCGCCGCGAGTCCACCTCGTCCCGGCCCCGAGGTGGCCAACCGAGAGCCGGCCACGATGTAGCAGGCCCAGAAGAACGCAGCGACGACGGCGGCGACGACCCCGACCGGATCGAGGGCGTGCGCGCTCCCGCCGTGACCGGCCTGCTGCCCGAAGCTGAGGACGGCAACCCCGCCCAGCGCGACCAGGACCCAGAGGAACTCCCGGAAGCGCCGGGAGAGCGCAGCGGCCAGGCCGAGCGGGCCGAGGAACTCGATCGTGATCGCGGCACCGAGGGGGATCCGGGAGATGGCTTCGTAGAACGCGGTGTTCATGCACGCCATCGACAGTCCGAGGAGCACGACCGACCGCCGTTGGTGCGTGCTCCAAGCCCGCACGCTCGGCCGGGCCCAGGCGAGCAGCACGAGGGCAGACAGGCCGAGCCGCAGGGCTGATGCCCCGGCCGCGCCGATGTCGTCGAACAGGTGGGTGGCGATGGCCGCACCGAACTGCAACGACGTCATCGACCCCAACACCATGACGACCGGCGCGTACCTCCCCCGCCCGCCGACCGAGGGTGGGCGCCGCTCCGTCCGCATCCAGCGGGTCTACCAGGACAGCCAGAACCGCTCGCATCCGGTGGTGGTCCGTGCCACCGAATCCGCCGGCCCGGGTCAGTCCGAACCGCTCGGGCTCGTCAGACGGACGTGATGGACACACGCTCCGTGTGGGTTGCGCCGGCGAGGAGTGCCTGCAGGTCGACGGCATCGTCCGTGATGACGATCACATCGTCGACGCTTGCCCGCTGATCGGCCACGGCCGCAACCAACGCATCCACGCCGGACGGATCCGCCTTCGACCCGCTCGTCGCGACGCGGTGTCGCATCCGTCCGGCGGCGAGGCCCAGGAACTCGTCGATGTCGATGACGGCGATCGATCGGAGGAGGCGCCGGACGTGGTGATCTCGCCCCGGATGGCCGGTGAGCAGGCCTTCGGCCAACACCGCGGCGGGGACCTCGATGGCGTCCACCGCGTTCCACAGCGCACGGAGCCGGGCACGACACGCTTCGTCGACGGGCGCAAGCGCGGACACGGCTCCCGTATCGAGCACGGCGATCATTGCCTTGCCGCGCTCGTCTTCGGTGTGCGGGCCGCACCGGCGCGGCCCGCACGGGCGCGGGCGGCCTTGGCAGCACGGCCGGCCTTCGGCTTGCGCTCCGATGTTGCGTCGGCTCCGCTCGTCGCAAGCGCGCTGCGGGACGCTGGAACAGCCCCGCGCAGCCATTCGACCGCTGCGGCAGTGGCCTCCTCCGATGGGGCCCCATGCTCGGCATCGAGTTCGTCGAGCCAGGCGCCGAGCGCGCCCATCTGGTCTCGACGGTGGAGGGCTTGCACGATCGCCGATTGCGTCAGCGCCGACACGTTCAGGCCTGCGTTCCGAGCTGCCTCATCCAGCTCATCGCTGATGCTGACGTTTCGTCGAGCCATACACACACCATACGCATCGCCCAGCAGGACGCGATCGGGGGGCGGCGTTCGGCCGGGTCCTCGCTCGGCAGCATCTGCGCGCAAGGTCCGGGTCGCTCGACCACCTCTGCCACCTCCCGGGACCGCACAGACCGGCTCTGCCACAACCAGCTCTGCACCTCCTGGGACCGGCTGCGATCTCAGCCGGCCGAAGTCCAGTGCCCTGGACGCGAACCAGCGGCCCTCGTGAGAGCCGCTGGCCTGGTGATCCCTTTGGTCGGGGTGGCGGGATTTGAACCCACGACCTCTGCGTCCCGAACGCAGCGCTCTGCCAAGCTGAGCCACACCCCGGTGTTGTGCGGAGTGCAACCGTAGCCGAGGGCCCTGTGGCCCTCCCACCCGGTTGGCCGGTCAGAGGTCTCCGGGGGCGCCGACGGTGGCGGCCTCGGGCTCGGACTCGCCCGGCACCCCTTCGGTGAAGGTGCCGCCGCCCAGCAGGGCGGTGGCCGCTCGGCGCAGCCGGAAGGCGTCGAGGGGTTTGATCAGCCACCCGTCGGCCTCGGAGCGGGCAGCGAGGAAGATGTCGACATCCCGGTCGAGCACCATCAGCACGGGCACGTGGTCGAGCTTGCCGACGCTCTCGTCGAGCCGGATGCTCATGCACGCCGCCATGCCGCCCATGTTGCCGATCTGCAGGTCGAGGATCACGAGGTCGGGTTCGAGTTGGTGCACGGCGGGCAGCACGTCGACACCGTGGCGGACCCGCATGACCTCGATGTCGTCGCCCGCGAGGGCGGCGTCGACCTCTTCGTGGATCCAGTCGGCGTCGGTTGCGAGCAGCACGCGGGGCACGGGCGCACGCTAGTCGGGGCCCCGCGGCCGTCTCCATCGAGCCACGGTGCGCAGGTGGCAGCGTTGGGCCCCGATGGCGGCCCGATCGCGGGCCGGGGAGCGGGCGCTGGTGGATACCATCGCTGCTCGCGCGTCCCCACCCCCGACGGAACGAGGAGCTGCGTGCTCGAGATCGAGACCGACGAGTCCGATGGCTATGCGCTGTGCCGGCCGGTGGGGGAGCTCGACGCGTACACGGTGGCGGCCTTCCGGGACGCGCTCAGTGAGCTGGCGATGAAGCCCCGTGTGGTGATCGACCTGTCCGAGGTGCCGTTCATGGACTCAGCGGGCCTCGGTGCCCTGATCGGCGGGATCCGGCGGGCCCGAGAGCACGGCGGCGACGTGGCGGTGGCGTGCAGCCGGCCCACCCTCACTCGCCTCCTCCACACCACCGGCTTCGACCGCATCGTGCCGGTCACCGAGACGGTGGAAGCCGCGGTGTCCGCGCTCGGCGACGCGCAACCCTGACCCGACCGACGATGGACCGACCCGAGCCCGCCGACCGAGGAGCCCTGTCGTGAGGATCAACCTGGCGAGCGTGCTGGTCGACGACCAGGCCAAGGCCCTCCGCTTCTACACCGAGGTGCTCGGTTTCGTGAAGAAGACCGAGATCCCCATGGGCGAGTACTCGTGGCTGACGGTGGTGTCGCCGGACGACCGTGACGGCACCGAGCTCGTGCTGGAGCCTGATGCCCATCCGGCCGCAAGCCCGTTCAAGCATGCGCTGCACGCGGACGGCATCCCCTACACGTCCTTCGCTGTCGACGATGTCCCGGCCGAGTTCGAGCGGCTCCGCGCCCTCGGGGTCCACTTCACCCAGGCGCCGATCGAGATGGGGCCGGTCACCGCGGCGATCTTCGACGACACCTGCGGCAACCTGATCCAGATCGCGAGCCAGTCCGACTTGTAGTGCACCCCGGCGACGGACGGGCCAGCCGAGCCAGCGGATATGACCGGTCGCGGGGTCAGCGGGTGAGTCGGCCAGCGGCCAGCGGGTCAATGGGCCAGCGGGTCAGCGGGCGCGGGCGGCGGCCAGGCTGCGTTCCGCGTCAGCGCGATGGTGGATGACCTCGTGGACGGCGAAGCGGGCGAGGAGCTCGATGGTGAACAGCTGCGTGCCGAACGGGCTGGTGCGGGTGGCGCTGCGGTCCCAGTCGTCCTCGGTCACCTGGCGCAGAGCCTCGGAGAGGTGCGAGGCGTTGCGCCCCATGTCATCGGCCACCGCGCCGACGTCGGATTCGTTGGCCATGCCGTCGGCGATGGCTGCCTCCTGGTCGTACCAGGCCAGCTCGGGGTGGTCCTGAGCGAGGGTGCGCACGATCCGGTCGGCGTAGACCCGCAACACGTCGCGGACGTGAACGCCGTACTCGAGGGCGGTCCACGTGGCGGGGTCCGGTCGGGTTCGGACGTGGTCGTCGTCGGCGGCCAGCAGCATCCGGCCGAACTCGTGGACCAGGTCTCGTGCTTCGGCACCGAGGGCCCTGGCCGGAAGCTCCGCGGGCCGGAAGCCGCAACCGGCGCAGGGTCGGTCACCCTGCACGATCCCGAGCCACGCGTCGTCGGTCGTGCCGGGCCCCCCGTCGGTCGCGGTGACCGGGGTGGCGTCGGTGGTGGTGGTGGCGGCGGGTCCGGGCTCGGTGTCGTCCTCGTCGGCCGACGCGTCCCGATCGCCGACCGGGAGCGGGGACGAGGCGACGACATCGGCTCGCGCCGAGGCCAGGTCGCCGGCCGGCGCGCGCACAGTGGCGGTGGCTCCGATCGTGGGCTCGGTCTCGGTGCCGTCGAACCGGTGGGCGTCGAGGTCGGCGTCGTCCACGGCCGCGACCGTCAAGCGCGAACCGACCCGCCACAGGTTGTTGTCGAGATCTTGTGTGGCGAACTCGCGCATCTCGTGCTCGCAGTCGGTGGGCGGCGCGACCTCGGGTGCACCGAGGGCGATCCAGCGGGCGTGCAGCGCGTCCGCGTCGGCCACCCGCAGGTACGCGCCGGACCACGACGGCTGGCCGATGGCCTCATCCGCGAGCTGGGCCAGGTGGACCTCGGCGCCCTCGAAGTCGAGGATCACGTAGTCCTCCCAGACGCCGCGCACGCTGAAGCCGAGGCGCTCGTACCAGGCGGCCGAGCGGATGAGGTCGGCCACCGGCAGGACGGGCACGACGACCGCCGATGCCGCGGGCGAGGCGGCCGCGTCGAACGGTGCGGGGGTGCTGGTCATGTCAGGCCCGCTCGAAGAGGTGTTCGGCCACGAGGTCGAGCCCGTCGAGGTCGTGAACGTCGGAGCGCAGGAACGGCACCCGGACCATGGGAGCCGGCGCCACCAGTTCGGCCAACCCGGCGACGTGCTCCTCCTCGCGGTGGGCGACCAGCGAGAAGTCGGCGAGGTTGCGGTACAGCCCTCCGAGGTCGGTGCCGTCGAGCGTGATGGCCCGCTCTCGCAGCGCCTCGGGGAGCGCGTCGGTGAAGTGCGGGTGCATCCGATT
>JAOBWM010000057.1 GCA_025463365.1 Acidimicrobiales bacterium | reverse complement strand
GCCTTCACCACCTTGCGTCCTTCGGGCGTGAGCTCGGCGAGCGTGGTGCGGCGGTCGGTCGGGTGGGCGAGCCTTCGCACCAGGCCCTGCTCCTCGAGACGGTCGACCAGGTTGGTGATGCTCGCCTGGTGGAGCATGAGGCGGTCACCCATCTTCCCGAGCGGCAGCGTGCCGGCCTTGGTGAAGTGGAGCAGCACCAGCACCTCGTAGCGGGCGAAGGTGAGCGACCACGGCCGCAGGGCCTCGTCCACCCGGGAGAGCACGATCTGCTGGGCCCGCATGATCGAGGTGGCCGCCTGCATGGCCCCGACCTCGCGCCAGGCCTGCCCATCCCATTGGCGGCCGGCTTCTTCGATGGGATCGAACGAGAGCGGTCGGGTCACCCCGGAAACGGTAGCCCGTCGGTCACCCGATGGTCGGACGACAAATGGTCGGTCGACAGAAGGTTGGAAGCCAAAGTATTCTGGAAGGGTGACCACGCCCGACCTGCACCGTCCCGCGAACCCCGTCCGGTTCGTCACCGCCGCCAGCCTGTTCGACGGCCACGACGCCTCGATCAACATCATGCGGCGCATCCTGCAGAGCCAGGGTGTGGAGGTCGTCCACCTCGGCCACAACCGCTCGGTCGACGAAGTCGTGACGGCGTGCGTCCAAGAGGACGTGCAGGGCGTGGCCGTCAGCTCCTACCAGGGCGGTCACGTGGAGTACTTCCAGTTCCTGGTCGACCTGCTCCGCGAGCGCGGGGCCGGCCACGTGCAGGTCTTCGGTGGCGGCGGCGGCGTGATCGTGAAGTCGGAGATCGACCAGCTCCAGGCCTACGGCGTGACGCGGATCTTCTCCCCTCACGACGGCCAGTCGCTCGGGCTGCCCGGCATGATCAACACGCTGGTGGCATGGGCTGACCTCGACCTCACCATCGAACTGCCGCCGAGCCTCGACGGCCTCCTCGGCGGCGACGATGCCGCGCTCGCCCGCGTCATCACCGCCCTCGAGAACGATCGGATGCCGAGCGTGCAGGTCGCCGAACTGCGGGCTGCGGCCGACTCCCGTCGGGTGCCGGTGCTGGGCCTCACCGGCACTGGGGGGTCGGGCAAGTCGTCGATCACCGACGAGCTCGTCCGCCGCTTCCGCCTGGACCACGAGGACAAGCTCAAGGTCGCGGTGATCGCCATCGACCCGACCCGGCGCAAGGGTGGTGGTGCACTGCTCGGCGACCGCATCCGCATGAACTCGATCGAGCCCGGGATCGTCTTCTTCCGCTCGCTCGCCACTCGTACGGCCGGCACCGTCGTGCCCGAGCCCACCGACGACATCGTGGCCGCCGCCAAGGCCTGGGGCGCCGACCTCGTCATCGTGGAGACGCCGGTCATCGGCCAGGGTGACGCTGCCATCGTCGACCACGTCGACCTGTCGCTGTACGTGATGACGCCCGAGTTCGGCGCCGCCAGCCAGCTCGAGAAGATCGACATGCTCGACTTCGCCGACGTGGTGGCGATCAACAAGTTCGACCGGCGGGGAGGCGAGGACGCCCTCCGCGACGTGCGCCGCCAGATGGTCCGCAATGCCGAGTCGTTCGGCTCCGCGCCCGACGAGATGGCCGTCTACGGCACGGTGGCCTCCCGCTTCAACGACGACGGCGTCACCGGGCTCTACCAGGAGCTCCACCGCCGCCTCACCGACCTTGGGTTGGAGGGGTCGGGCGGCGCACTCCCCCGCGTCGACACCAAGGTCTCCTCGGCCGATACGGCGATCGTCCCGGCGAACCGGGCTCGGTACCTGGCCGACATCGCCGCGGCCGTCCGTACCCACCACGCCACCACGTCCGACCAGATGGCGGTGGCCCGCGAGCTGCAGCAGGTCCGGGCGGTGCAGGAGCTGGTCGAGGCGACCGGCGGAGACACGGCGGCGGCGAAGCTCCCCGAGCTCGAGGCCGAAGCTGCCGGCCGGTTGAGCGACGAGAGCCGCACGCTGCTCGACGGGTGGCCTGCCACCATCGACGACTACTCGGGCGACGAGCACGTCACCCAAGTCCGCGGGAAGGACCTGACCACCCAGCTGACCAAGCTGTCGCTCTCGGGCAGCCACATCCCCCGCGTGGCCCTCCCCCGGTACACCGACCACGGCGAGCTGCTGCGCTTCCTGCGGTCGGAGAACCTGCCCGGCCGCTTCCCGTTCACCGCCGGCGTGTTCCCGTTCAAGCGCGACGGCGAGCGCCCGGCCCGCATGTTCGCCGGCGAGGGCGACGCCTTCCGCACCAACACGCGCTTCCACCTCCTGTCCGAGGGACAGCCCGCGACCCGGCTCTCGACCGCCTTCGACAGCGTCACGCTCTACGGCTTCGATCCCGACGTGCGGCCCGACATCTACGGCAAGGTCGGCAACTCCGGCGTCAGCATCGCCACCCTCGACGACATGGAGGTGCTGTTCCGCGGCTTCGACCTGTGCGACCCGTCGACCTCGGTGTCGATGACGATCAACGGGCCGGCGCCGACGATCCTCGCGATGTTCCTCAACACCGCCATCGACCAGCGGTTGGAGCAATTCCCCGACGAGGATCCCGCTGAGGTCCGGGCCTGGGTGCTGGCCAACGTCCGCGGCACGGTGCAGGCCGACATCCTCAAGGAGGACCAGGGCCAGAACACCTGCATCTTCTCCACCGAGTTCGCCCTCGGGATGATGGCCGACATCGCCGAGTGGTTCGTGGCCGAGCAGGTGCGGAACTTCTACAGCGTCTCGATCTCCGGCTACCACATCGCCGAAGCGGGCGCCAACCCCATCAGCCAGCTCGCCTTCACGCTTGCCAACGGCTTCACCTACGTCGAGGCCTACCTGGCCCGGGGCATGTCGATCGACGACTTCGCCCCGAACCTCTCGTTCTTCTTCTCCAACGGCATGGACCCCGAGTACGCGGTCCTCGGCCGGGTCGCTCGGCGCATCTGGGCCGTCGCCATGCGCGACCGCTACGGAGCCAGCGAGCGCAGCCAGAAGCTGAAGTACCACGTCCAGACGAGCGGCCGGTCGCTGCACGCCCAGGAGATGTCGTTCAACGACATCCGCACCACCCTCCAGGCGCTCATCGCCATCTACGACAACTGCAACAGCCTCCACACCAACGCCTACGACGAAGCCGTCACCACGCCCACCGCCGAGTCGGTTCGCCGGGCCCTTGCGATCCAACTCGTCATCAACGAGGAGTGGGGCCTGGCCATGAACGAGAACCCCAACCAGGGTTCGTTCATCATCGACGAGCTCACCGACCTGGTGGAGTCGGCCGTGCTGGCCGAGTTCGACCGCATCGCCGAACGGGGCGGCGTGCTCGGCGCCATGGAGACCGGCTACCAGCGAGGCCGCATCCAGGACGAGTCGCTGCTCTACGAGACCCGCAAGCACGACGGCACGCTCCCGATCATCGGGGTCAACACGTTCCTCGCCCCCACGCCCGAGGGCGACGACCCCGGCCACGAGCACGAGGAGATCGAGCTGCAGCGGTCCACCGACGAGGAGAAGCAGAGCCAGCTCCGCCGCCTCGCCGAGTTCCACGAGCGCCACAACGCCGATCGCCCCGCCGCCCTCGACCGCCTCCGCGCCGCCGCCCTCGCCGGCGACAACCTCTTCGAGGTCCTGATGGACGCCGTCCGCTGTTGCTCCCTCGGCGAGATCACCCACACCCTCTTCGAGGTCGGCGGCCGCTACCGCCGCAACGTGTAGCTACAGCTCGTCGCCGTAGGCGTCGCAGTCGGGGTTCTCGCAGACGAAGCGGGTGTCGATGACGTTGCTCGGGTCCTTGGGCAGGGCGGTCACGCCGCAGGATGGGCAGATGGGAGCGCGGCCGTCGCCGTCGCCGTCCAGTTCGCCGGCGGCTCGGCGTTCGTCGTCGTCCCAGAGGCTCATGCGGTCGCAGGTTCGCGCAGCGCGGGCTTCACGTCGTCGTTCCAGAAGCGAACCGTGCCGTCGATGTCATCGCCGACCGGGACGATGCTGATGTTGGCGAACCCGGCGTCGACGTAGGACTGGACGGCCTTGACGTACGGCTCGGGGTCGGGACCGCTCGGGACGGAGTCAGCCAGATCCTCCGGCCGAACCGTCTCGGTGGCGGCCGCGAAGTTCACCGGGTTCGGGAGCTCGCTCATGACCTTCCAGCCCGGAGCGCCGAAGCGGAACCGCTCGTGGGCGATCTTGCGACCCTCTTCGGCCGAGGTGGTCCAGGCGAACGGCACCTCGGTCCACGTGGCCGACCGGTCGCCGCCCCGCGAGGACCACCCGTCGACCAATGCCGGGTCGGGTTGCGTGGCCATGATCCCGTCGGCCTCGTGGTCCTCCGCCAGGTCCAACGAGGCGTTGCCGCTCACACCGACGACGAGGTCGATCGCTCGCGTCGGGAGGTCGTAGATCCGGGCGTCCTCGGCGGCGAAGTGCTTGCCGCGGACGGTCGTCCACCTGCCCTCCCACATCGCCTGCATGATGTCGATGGCCTCGCCGAGCCGCTCGTGGCGCACGTCGACCGCCGGGAACGGGTCGCCGGTGACGTGCTCGTTCAGCTTCTCCCCTGCCCCCACGGCCAGGGTGAACTGCCGGTCGGTCATCGCGGCCACCGTGGCGGCGGCCTGGGCGACGATGACGGGGTGGTACCGCCCGATCGGGCAGGTGAGCCCGGTGGCGATGTCGAGCTCGCTGGTGGCGTGGGCCACGGCGCCGAGCACGCTCCAGGCGAACGGACTGTGGTCGTGCTCGGGCAGCCACGGGTGGATGTGGTCGGAGATGGCGACGAACTCGAAGCCCGCGGCCTCGGCCGCGACCGCCTGGTCCACCAGCTCGCGCGGGCCGCGCAGCTCGCACATCAACTTGAAGCCGAATCGGGTCACGGGTCGCCTCCGGGTGTCGCGAACCCGCGGGCCTACCCGACCCATCCGGCCCGATGCGCACGGTCGGCTCGGACGTGCCTCGCCCAGACGGGTTATGTTGCGGACCGTACGTCGTAAGGGAACGTGGCGACAGGGGAGAACCATGGGCAAGGAGCCGGACATCCAGCGCGTGCGCGCGCCGCGGTCGGCAGCGCGATCGACCCTGCGGAGGCGTCGCCACGTCGCCGCCGCGATCGTCACCTTGCTCGTGGCCGGCGCGCTTGGCTTGGCCGTGCGCCCGGCCGGGGCCGCCACCGCGACCACGACGTTCTTGAGCACCTCGGCGAACCCGGCGGCCACCGGCCAGTCCGTGACCTACACGGCCACCGTCACCGGAACCGGCTCCCCGGGGGTCGTCACGATGACCGGGACCGTCGCCTTCACGGGCGCCGGCCTCAGCGGGTGCGCGGCCCAGCCGATCGCCGGGGGCAAGGCCACGTGCTCGTTCTCGTGGCCGACGAACGGCACCCCAACCGTCACCGCCACGTATTCGGGGGACGCGACCTGGTCCAGCTCGGCCTCGGCCCCGCTCACCCAGGCCATCACCGACACCGGCAACAACTTCGGCGTGACGCCGACGCTCGACCAGGGCTGCGGCACCTGGCGGAGCTATCAGCTCCCCGCGGTCGCCGGAAGCCAGACCGCGTCCCTGTCGATCACCGGCGGCGCCGGCGGCCTGTCCGGGACGAACACCAACGGCACGCCCACCGTCGGCCAGGGCGGCCAGGCGCAGCTCACGGCCTGGCCCTACTCCGGTGACGGCACCACCTACCTCAACTACCTGGTCGGCTGCGGCGGCGGCACCGCGGCGAACGGCACCGGGTCGCCCGCCAACGGCGGCATCGGCTGGGGCAATGGCGGCACCGGCGGCACGCCGACCAGCTCGGCACCCCGTGGCGGCGGAGGCGGCGGCGGCTCGATCGTGTGCACCAGTGCGGTCGCGAGCGACCGCTGCACCGCGGGCACCCCGCTGCTCGTCGCCGGTGGCGGCGGCGGCACCGGGCCCGGTGCGCACTACGGCGGTGGCGGTGGTGGTGGTGGTGGCGGCGGCGGCAACGTCGGCAGCAAGGGCGGTGGCTGCAACAACACGCCCCCGAGCGCCGGCGCCATCGGCTCCGGCCTGGCCAACCAGGGCTTCTACGGCGGCGCCGCCAAGGGCAGCACGGTGGGCGGCAGCGGTGGCGGCGGTGGTGGCTGCGGCAGCAACAAGGGCGGCGCGGGCGGCGGCGGTGGCGGCGGCACGGGCGGCCTCGGTGGCGACCGTTGCTGCAGCGGGAGCAGCGGTGGCGCCGGCGGCATCACCAACCAGTCCGGCGCGGGCGGCCTCGGCGAGACGGGCAACGGCGCCACGGGCACCGCGTCCGCGACCGCCGGCGGCAACGGCGGTGCTGGTGCCAGCTCCACCTCGAGCGGTGCCACCGGTGGCGGTGGCGGTGGCGGCTACTACGGCGGCGGCGGTGGCGGTGCCGGCACGGCATCTGGTTCAGCGAGTGGCCCCGGTGGCGGCGGCGCGGGTGGCTCGTCCTGGGCCAACTCGGCCGTTGGCGCCACCCTCGCCCTCACCGGCGGCACCGGCCAGGTCGGCAGCGATCCGGGCGCCATCAGCTTCCGGATCCTCGGCCCGGCCGTCGCCCTGACGAACCCCGGCAACCAGACCACCGCGGGTGGCAGCGCGGCAAGCGTCGCGGTCACCTGGACGGCAACCGACTCGAACCCGGGTGCCTTCACCAAGACGATCACCGCTCACGGGCTCCCCGCTGGGATCACGATCAACACCACCACCGGCACCATGAGCGGGCCGTCGAACGCCCCGGGCACCTACCCCGTGACCCTCACGGCCTCAGGGACGCACGCGACCGACGGCACCTTCTCCAAGAGCGTCACCTTCGCCTGGGTGATCACCGGCGTCACGACCACGACCGGCGCCCCGACGACCACCACCACCTCGCCGACGACCAGTAGCTCCACCTCCACGAGCACCTCGACGAGCACGAGCACGAGCACGAGCACGAGCACGAGCACCACGACGACCACGACGGTGCCCTGCGTGGGCGACATCGTGCCGTTCGCCAGCTCCACGGCGCTCGCGACCCAGATGTTCCAGGACTTCGCCGGCCGAGCCCCGACCCCGACCGAGAAGACCGCCTGGGTGGCGCCCATCTCGACGTGCGCGACCACGGCTGACGCCCTTGCCTCGAGCCTGGTGCCGGCCGACCAGACCTTGGACGACGCCCGGCTCGTGCGGCTCTACCTCGCCTACTTCAAGCGGCCGCCGGATCCCGATGGCTTCGCCTACTGGCAGCGCCAGCTCGACAAGGGTCGAGGGCTCGTGAACGCGGCGCTCAAGTTCGCCCAGTCCAGCGAGTTCAAGCGGACCTATGGCTCGCTCTCCAACGCCGACTTCGTCGAGCTCGTCTACCAGAACGTCCTCGGCCGGGCCTCCGAGCCGGGCGGCAAGACGTTCTGGGTCACCCGGCTCGACAACAAGACGAAGAACCGTGGCGACGTCATGGTGAACTTCTCCGAGTCCTCGGAGAACACGACCAAGAAGCGCCACCACGTCGACGTCTTCCGCCTGTACCGGGCGATGTTGCGGACGTTCCCCAGCAAGGCGAACTACGTCGCCCTCCTGGATCCGATCGTCGCGGGAACCGCGACCCTCGACGACGCAGCCCACACCCTGCGCCACGGCACCGCCTACGCCGACCGCTTCTGATCGGTCGCCACGTGCCGGCGTCCCTGTCGAGGGGCGCCGGTAGCGTGGCGGCATGGGTTCAGACATCCCGCTCGGGCGGATCGCCGGCATCAAGGTCGGGATGAACATCACGGTGCTGCTGGTCGCCGGCCTCTTCACGGTCGCGCTCGCCACCAAGCGGTTCCCCTTCGAGCAACCCGGCCTCCCCGAGAGCGCGTACTGGATCGCCGGTGCCGGCGGGGCGCTGCTCCTGTTCGCATCGCTGCTGGTGCACGAGATCGGTCACGCCCTCGTGGCCCGCGACGAGGGCATCGGGGTGCACTCGATGGCGCTCACGTTGCTCGGCGGGGTCACGCGCATGGAGTCCTCTCCCGCCACCCCGGCTGCCGAGTTGCGGGTGTCGGTGGTCGGACCGCTGGCCAGCGCGGCGTGCGGCGTCTTCCTCCTGTGCGTCTCCTACGTGCTCCCGAGCGGCGGCCTTCCCGGCCTGGTCGGCTTCACCCTCTCGTGGGCCGGCGTGCTCAACCTCACCCTCGCCGCCTTCAACCTCATCCCGGCGACCCCGCTCGACGGCGGCAAGGTGCTGTCCGCGCTGATCTGGATGCGCACCGGCAACCAGGCGGTGGCCATGCGGTGGGCTGCGTGGACGGGCATCGCCACCGGCTCGGGCCTGATCCTCGCCGGCGTCCGGGAGCTGCAACGCCACAACGTCGGGTCCTGGGGGATCTGGTTCGCCGTCGTCGGCGGCTTCATCCTCATGAGCGCCGTGCACGAGCTGCAAGCCGTCCCGCTCTACTCGTTGCTCGATGGCGTGACGGTGGCAGAGGCCATGGCCCCCGCGCCCCCGACGGCAGCGCCGTGGTCCACCGTGGCCGACTTCCTCCGCACCGCCAACCCCGGCCCGGACGATCAGGCGTACCCGGTGGTCGGCACCGACGGGCGGGTCACCGCGCTGCTGACCGCGACGGCCATCCGCTCCGTGCCGAGCGAGCGGAGGGAATCGTTGCCGGTGAGCCAGCTCGCGTTTCCCATCGACCGGGTGGTCCACCTCTCCCCCGCCGAACCGCTGCTGCCGGCGTTGCAGAAGGTGGAGGGGAGCGACCTCCGCCACGGGATCGTGATCGACGCCAGCGGCCGCGTCGTCGGAACCGTCGATCCGAGCGCGCTGCACCGAGCCGTGACGGTGGCCCGCGCCGGCCTCGCTACGGTTCGGCCATGACCGACGCTCCCGTCCCCATCTTCACGCTCGACGACGGCATCGCCGTCATCACGCTCGACGACGGCAAGGCCAACGCCATGTCCACCGACGTGATCGTGACGCTCGACGGACTGCTCGACCGCGCGCTCGCCGAGCAGGCCCGGGCCCTCGTGATCATCGGACGTCCTGGGAAGTTCTCGGCGGGCTTCAACCTCGCGGAGATGACCGAGAGCGTGGAGTCCATGCGCACGCTCGTCGCCCGCGGCGGGAGCTGGCTGTTGCGCCTCTACGGGTTCGGCCTCCCGACGGTCGCGGCCTGCACCGGCCACGCGCTTGCCGGCGGTGCCTTGACGCTGCTTGGGTGCGACGTCCGCATCGGCGCTGACGTGGCATCCAAGATCGGCCTCAACGAGGTCGCCATCGGCATGCCGCTGCCGAAGTTCGCGGTGGAGCTGGCGCGAGAACGCATCACCAAGAAGGCGTTCCCCGCCGCGATCATGGGCGCCGTGTACGACCCGGCTGGGGCGACCGAAGCGGGGTACCTCGACGAGGTCGTGCCCGAGGACCAGGTCCTGGCGAGGGCCATGGCCGAGGCCCGCCGCCTGGGCGAGCTGCGGACCGGCGCCTACGCCCGCACCAAGGCCAACGCGCGCCACGCGATGATCGAGGCCCAGCTGGCCGACCTGGTGCACGACCTCGCCTCGATGGTCGGCCCCGAGGTCTGATCGCTGGCGGTCCTCGACACGGTTCGATGTCGAGGAATCGGTATGACGGCCGTCACAGCGGGTACGCTCGCCGTGCGCCAGCACCTGGGGACTGGCCTGAGCCAGACCGGCCCGCGCCCGCGCGGTCCGTGGAGGTCCGCCGTGAAGCACCTGCCGAAGTCGATCCTCGCCGCCGTCGTCTGCATCAGCAGCACGGTCCTGCTCGCCGGACCGGTGGCCGCTACACCGGCGCCGCGGAGCATCCCGTCACCCGCGTTCGGCCAGCCGACCAACCTGGTCACGGGTGGCCTGGGCTCGGTGTGGAACCCCAACCGGGATCCGTCGGGCACCAACAACTGGAGCTGCCACCCGTCGGCGGCCCACCCGAACCCGGTGGTCCTCGTGCACGGCACGTTCGGCAACGCCTACGACTCGTGGAGCGGGCTCGGACCGGTCCTGCGCTCCTACGGCTACTGCGTCTTCGCGGTCAACTACGGCGGATCGTCGTGGTCCGTGTTCAAGGCCACTGGCGACATCCCGACGTCCGCCGCCGAGATCGGCCGGTTCGCCGACAAGGTCCGCGCCGCCACCGGGGCCAGCAAGGTCGACTTCGTCGGCCATTCCCAGGGCGGCTCCGTGTCGCGCTACTACGCGAACCTCATCGGGGGTGCCGGCAAGGTCGGCAAGGTCGTGGGCCTGGCCCCTTCGAACCACGCGACCACCGCCAGCGGGCTCATCACCCTCGGCCGCTTCCTCGGGATCATCGATCCGATCTTTGCCCTCACGAACTGGATCGGGTTGCCGTCGCTCCAGCAGCAGACCACGCCCACCTCGCCCTTCTACAAGAGCCTGAACGGCAACGGCGAGACCCGCGCCGGGATCAGCTACACCAACATCGCCACCCGCTACGACGAGGTCGTCACCCCGTACACACAGGCGTTCATCACCGCCGGACCGGGCGCCACCGTGAGGAACATCACCCTCCAGGACGTGTGCAGCAACGACTACACCGACCACCTCGGCATCGTCTACGACACGAACGTGTACCAGGTGGTCCTCAACGCCCTCGACCCCGCCGATCAGCGCCCGGTCGCCTGCCGCACGTCCCTGCCCCTGTTCGGCACCTGACCGGCTCGACCGTCAGGACGGCTCGAGCAGGTTGATCTCGTACAGGACGAGATCGAGCGCGTCCGAGGCCGCGATCGGGGCGAAGCGCTCGGGGTGCTCGGGCGAGATGCAGCTCTGCACCGGCGCGAGCACCGTCCACGGCGTCGGGTGGCAGAACTGCACGACGGAGTAGCGGTCCCCAGGCTGATCCTCGGTGGCGACCACGCGGTGGATGCCCGGCGCCAGCACCCCGTTGGTGATGACCTCGAGCATGAGGCCGGTGTTGAGGATCGCGCCACCTTCGGGCGCAACCGCGTCGATCCAGCGGTCCTCGGCCTTGAGCTTCACCTGCAGGCCGGGCGCGGTGGCCCGAGGCAGAGCCGTGATGAGGTTGATGTCGGCGTGCTCACCGGCCCACACGTGGGGCGCGTCGGGGGCCGAAGCCATCGGGGGGTAGTGGAGCGCCCGGCTGAGGGTCGACCCGTCGACGAGCATTCGCTCGAAGAAGCTCTCATGGCAGCCGATCCCCACGGCGATGATCCGCAACACCCGCCGCTGGAGATCCTCGACGGCATCGTGGAAGCGGTTCAGGACGTCGGTGATGCCGGGCACGACCGCCTCGGGCAGGACCTGCGGGTGGTAGCGGTGGGGATACCGGGCCCGGAGCGGGTGCGCCGCCGGGATGTCACGGCTCCAGTTGAGCATCTCCTTCCAGTCCGCCACATCGGCGCTGGCGGCCGTCTCGACCAGCAGGCCCGTGTAGCCCGTCTGGCCGTGGGTGCCGGGCGCCACGAACGCCGCCTTCTCCTCCACGGGAAGGGAGAAGAACTCCTCCAACATGGCATAGGCGGTGTCGACGAGATCCTCGCTCACGTCGTGGGCCACGTACGCAAAGCCCGTGGCGAGCGAACGCATCAGCTCCTCGACGACCGCCCGGCGCGCCGGCCCGTCCCCTTGTTCGAAGGCGAGCAGGTCGACGTCGCCGATCTCGTGTGGCATCGGATGCACGGTAGTGGCCTGTTCGGGGCCGGGAGCGGCCCGGTGACCGGCGGTTTCGGGCCCCGGGACGGCCCCCCGGTACCGTCCGGCGGTGGCTGTGGCGCTCGGACTCCTGGTTGCGCTGACCTACGGCAGCGGCGACTTCTTCGGCGGGCTGGCCGCCAAGCGCACGGGCGCGGCAACGGTGGTGGTCGGCTCGTTCGCGGTGTCGGCCTTGCTGCTCGCCGTCGTGACGATCGGATGGGCGGTGGTCGGCGGCCTGCCCTCGCCGGCAGGCCACGACGTGATCCTGGGCGTGGCCACCGGATGCGTCGGGCCGATCGCACTCGGCTTCCTCTACCAGGGCCTGGCCACCGGCAGGATGAGCGTCGTCGCGCCCATCACGGCCGTGGTCGCCGCCGTCGTACCGTTCAGCTGGGGGCTCGCCCACGGCGAGCGCCCCTCGGCCACCGCCCTGCTCGGCGTCACCGTCGCCCTCGTGGCCGTGGGCCTGATCGCCGGCGCGCCACCGGCCACGGCAAGCGCGGCCGGTGAACCGGTCGCCCCACCCCGCTCCTCGCGCGACGCGGTGCCGGGCGCGATGGTCTCGGGTTTGGGCTTCGGGGTGATCTTCGTGCTGCTCGGGTCGACCACCGAGCACGCCGGGCTCTGGCCGCTGCTCGTCGCTCGGTTGGTGGCCGTGGCCCTCACGGTCGCCGTGCTGGCCGCGCTCGGCCTGCGGCGGCAGGCGGGGGGTGGCGGCGTACGCACCCGGGTCCTGCCGGCGGCCGGATCGTGGCGCCTGGTGGCCGCGTCGGGGGTGCTGGACATCTCCGCCAACGCCACGTACCTGGCCGCGACGCACCGTGGCCTGCTGTCGATCGTGGCGGTGCTCTCGTCGCTCTACCCGGCGTCGACCGTCGTGCTGGCGCGCCTGCTCCTGGGCGAGCGCTTCCACCGGCTCCAGCTCGCCGGGCTGGCGCTGGCCGCCCTCGGCGTCACGGCCATGGCCGTGACCTGATCCGACCTCAGCTGCCCGACGGAGGCCGCTTGGCGCCGCCGAAGCCGACGGGCGGACTGGCCGGGCCATCGCCGTCACCGTCGTGGTCACCGTCTTCGGTGCCGGTGGGGACCGGCACGTCAGCGGCCGGGGCCGGGGTCGCGCCGGCCGGTGGCGCAGCGGCACGTCCGCCGAAGCCGGCGGGCAGGTCCTCGGGCGGTGCATCGGTCACCTTGGCGGTCGTCTCAGGCGTCTCAGGCGTCTCAGGCGCCTCAGGCGTCTCAGGCGCCTCAGGCGTCACGGCCGGCTTGACCTTGCGCGGCGCCTTGGGCGCGGCCGATCGGAGCAACGCGCTCAGGTTGTCGGCCACCGCCGGCAGGCGGTCCTCGATGTCTCGCAACATCCGGGTCCGCTGGTCGCCCTGATCACCCTTGGCCACGAACGCGATGAGGGTGCCGACAGCGCGCCGGTCGCGGGCGGCGGTGGTGCGGTCGGCATCGAGCAGGAAGACCCAGGATCCGGCGAGGCTCGGATCGAGCTCGACCCGGCTGCCCTCGCCACCCTTGAGCTTCTCGGCCCCGCCCTCGGGCGCCGCCAGGGCGAGGGTGCCCCCGAAGGGGTTGCGCGAGGCGCGAGCGTGGAAGCGAATGCCGCCGAACCGGAACGAGCGCTTGCTGTCGGACTCGGGCAGTGCACCGAAGTCTCTGGCCTTCAGGGTGAACGGCTCGATCCGATCCCCGGCACGGCGCGTGAGGTGGCGATCCTGGACGACCACCGGAACGACCGTTCCCTCGATGGCATCGAGCTGCTGGAACCGGGCCGAGATCGTGTTCAGGATCAGGAGCAGCAACGCGGGACCGGCCAGCCCTGCCGCGAGCAGGATGGCCGCAACCAGGAGCCGCCGGGTCTGGTCCACGCCACGAGCGAGGTCGAAGCGGACCGCGATCTGGGTGAGCGACGGGTTGGCCTTGCCCACCTGCTCGTACACCGCGAGCGTTCCGCGGACCGAGCCGACGGCGCGCCCCGCGGGATCGGCCCGCACGGCCACCGTGACGCTCTTGCCGGCCGGCACGGTGATGCAGTTCGCCTTGGCGGGAAGCGGCTTGCCATCCACCTCGAACGAGACGGGCGTGGCCGCGTCCGGTCCCGTGACGGCGGGCGGGCCGAACCACACGCAGCCCTGCGCCCTCCCGCCGAGCAGCAGGAGGTTGGTGGTGGTCGAGCCCTTCCCCGAGATGGAGGGGAACTGGAGCTCCGGCGGAGCGAACTGCACCGATCCGGCGGGCCGCCGCACGAACACGGCGCGCTGCGTCGCCTGGGAGACGAGCGTGGCCCCGGAGTCCGACGTGGCTGTCAGCGTCACCGTCATCGACACGGCATTGGCCGTGGTGGCGGCGGGAACGGCGTACGCCCCCACGAACGGGCCCGTGGGCGGCCCGGCGAGCGCGACGGTGGTGGACCTCCCGGTCACAGGATCGTCGAGGCGCATGGTGACGGATGCCGCCTTGACCAGCGCCGCGACCTTGACCCCCTGGGCGACCACGATCTCGGCCTGGAGCTTCGCGGCCGCACCGCGCTCGAGCGCCGACGGCGACACGATCCGCACGCCCAGGTCGCTCACCACGTAGGTCTGGAGCTTGCCGCCGGTCGTCTTGCCGGCGGCGTCGACCAGCCGGACCCGCCACGTGCCGGTCCACGGGGCGTCCTTGGCGGGCCGCGTGAGGTCGATGTCGAACCCGCGCCCAGCCACGTCAGCGGCACGGGCGCGGACGCCTCCCACCTCCGACGAGCCGGCTTTGGTGATGGTCGCCTTGCCCGTCGGCCCGGTGATCTCGACGCCGCCACCCGCGGCTGTCGGGAGGGCGAAGATGTGCGCCCGGCGCAAGCTCGCATCGAGCCGGAACGTGCGGTTGGTCGGCGTGCACGGCGGCTCGACGCAGGATGCCTTGTCGGGCAGCGGCGTGCCGCCCGAGAGGCGCGTGGCCACGTCGTCGAACCGCACCAACAGGCCGTCGACGTCCGAAGCCGGCAGGTACGCGCCCTTCGGCCTCGGCGTCGGTGTCCCGCAGCTGTAGTTGTCGGCTTTGCCGGCGGTGGCCGCCGCGAGCGGGCGCTGCGACTTGGCTGACAGCGTGCCCGAGAGCGCCACGGTGAGCAGCGTGACCTGGTCGCCTCGCAGCCCGTCGGCGAGTCCGCCCGCCCGGCACAGCTCCGTGCGACCGGCCGCCTCGGCCCGGCGCACCGAGGCCTCGCTGGTCAGTGGGATGCCCGGCGCGTAGGGCTTGGTCCTGCCGAGGCGTGCGATCGACTCTGGGGTTCGCACGGCGATGTCGAACCCCCCGTCGGTGAACAGCAGGACCGCGCGGCACGGGGCGGTGGACCCGTCGGCGGTGACCGTGGCCGCCCGTTCGGCCAATGCGGCGCGAGCAGACGTCAGCGCGTTCACGAAGTCCGTGTCGATGCCGTGGTTGCGAGTCCGGAACCGCTCCAGGCCCGCTTCCAACGACCGCGTGTTGCTCGTCCGAGCAGCAGTCCAGTTGCGCACCAAGCGGTACTTGTTGGAGAAGGCGGCGAAGGCGATGTCGACCTTCGGGGCGCCGGCGCCGGCGCTGGCCAGCCCGGTCAGGCTGTCGAGCGCGCTCTTGGCCGCGTCGACGCGACGGTTCTGCGGGTCGGTCCCCTGGAGGGACGCGGACTCGTCGATCAGGAAGAGCACCAACAGGTGCTGCGAGCCCTGCACACACCCGACGAGGTCGTCGATGGCGGCCTGCCCGTCCGGGGTCACCGGCACCGACGCCGGCTTCGCGGTCGGGGACGGCGTGGACTGGCTCGGCGCGGCGGCGACGGGCGCCGCGAGGAGTCCGACGACCACGACGGCAGCTGCGGCGGCGAGCGCCCGGCGGATCACGACGCCATGTCCGTGGCGATGGGCCACACGTGGAGGGCGGCGAGCACGAGTGCGGCGGCCGTGATCAGGATCAACGCCGGCCGGACGACCCGGCTGATCAGGTACCGCGGGTTGCGGCGCCGGTCGAGGTCGACGCGGCGGAAGAACCCGACCAGCAGGAGCGGGACGACCGAGCCGACGACGTACCCGATGACGTGGGCTCGGGTGCGATCCACCGCCAGCAGGGCCACGCTGGCCAGCACGGACGCGAGCGCGAGCGCGAGGACGAGCAGCGGAGGCCCGACGGTCGCGGCTGGTGTCCGGACGTTCTGCTGAGTTGTCGCGTCCATGCGTTCCCCCCCCCGGTCGCGCGGTCCAGCGCCGGACCCTAGCAACCCGGTGGGATCAGCTCGGTTGGGCGGCTGGTGGAAGGTCCTGGGTGGTCCAGCGGCGACCGCAATCGATGCAGCGGGTGGTGGTCGCCCGCACGATGAGGTCGACGACCACGATCTCGCCGTCTCCGTGGCAGATGGGGCACGGCGGTGCGACCTGCATCCGGTGCGACGTCCGGGCGATCGTGCCGGTGAGCAGGCCGGTACCGGCGGCCAAGCCCTCGGCCTCGGCCAGGTCCGAGTCCGGCCGCAACGCGTCCCGCCATCGCTTCGAGATGAAGGAACGGAGGCGATCTGGCATGGGACCTTGACGGTACGCCGACGTCACCTCCCCGTCATCGGGCCATCTGGCTCAATTCATCCGTCCGGATCTCACGAAGCGAAGCGTCGGCGATACTCCGAGGAGGCGAAGAACTGGGCGATCAACCGTTGGATCGACGTACCGCCTCCCACCTTGGCGACCCAGTAGGTCCAACCCGACGCATCCGGGCGGCGCCGGAGGAGCCCGGCGTAGGTCATGAGGACCTCCACCTGGGCCTGGAAGCGGCTGACCGCCGCCGGGACCACCACGAGAGCGGCGACCAGGTCGGCCCGGGTGGCGGTGTGGGCTGCCAGCTTGGAGGTCCAGCCGGCCGCGGCTGACGACGAGGGGGCGCGCCCGGTGATGTCGCGGTACGCGGCCGCGACGAACGCGGCGTCGGTCTTGCTCCCGTAGCGGGCGGCGAACGCCGGCTTGGCACAGACCGACGCGGCGACGGCCGGCACGGTCGCGCCGCCCTTGAGCTGGGCGGCCCACGCGAGCAGGTCGTCGAAGGCAGGGGTCGTGCCGAAGGCCGCCAGCGCGAGTCGGGCCGCCGGCGCCACCGAGCGCCCGAACTCGGTGCTGTGCAGGAAGGCATCGATCACACTCGGGATGGTCCTGGAGCCACTGGTCAGCTTCGACGTCCAGTAGGCGACGCCCGAGGGGTCGCCCACCCGGCCGTAGAAGTCGAGGTACTGCTGGCGGACCAGGTCGCTCGGCGTGGCGAACGGGACCCACGGTCCGGTGATGATCGGGCCGGTCGGCGTCTTGCCCGGAGTGGCCGAGAAGAGCTTCAGGTCCTCGTAGGAACCACCGAGCACGGCGGTGGCGTCCCCGCCGAGCCAACCGCCGAGCACGGACGCGTAGACGCTCCGGTAGTCCACCTTGACCTTGGTGTCGCCGCGGTCGTCGAGGTCGGTCAGCGACGGGAACTGACCGTGCATCCCACCCTTCACGTTGTCGCCGATCACGAGCAGGCACGACGTGGTGCCGTGGTCCGTGCCGGCCGAGGCATTGGCCTCGACGCGCCGACCGAACTCGCTGAACGTCATCATCGCCACCCGGCGGGTCCAGCTCGGGGCCAGCGTGGCGTAGAACGCATCGACCGCGGCATCGAGGTCGGCGAACAGCTCGGCCTGCTCGCCGAGCTGCCCGTCGTGGGTGTCGAAGCTGCCGAGCGAGGCGTCGAACACGCGGATGCCGAGGTCGGCGTTGATGAGCCGGGCGATCATCGTGAGCTGCGACGTCAACGAGCTGTCGGGCAGCTCGGGCGTGAAGATCGGGGTGAGCTCGGTCGCCAGCCCGACCGAGGAGGCACCGGCCTTGGCGATCTTGTCGGCCCACACGCCCTTGCCGGTGGGGCCCGATCCGTAGGCGCTGACGGTGTCGTAGACGCTGGTCATCCAGTCCTCGCGACGGTCCGCGCCGAAGAGGTCGCCCTCGGTGTCGAGCGCCGTGACCACCACCTGCTGGCCGGCGAGGTGGAGCGGGATCGACGAACCGATCGTGACGGCGCGCAGGCCGTCGACCGAACCGCTCACGCCATCGAGCCAGCGGCCGAGCCACCCTGTCGTTCGGCTCGAGCCGGCGGTACCTGCCATCCAGCTGGCGGTGGAGGAGAAGTGGCTGAGGTCGTTCACGGTGGACTGGCCGACGCCTTGGACCACGGCGACCTTTCCGGCGGTGTAGCGGGCCTTCAGCTTCGGGAGCGACGGATGGAACCCGAAGCTGCTCGTGAGCGGGAGCGGGTTCCCGATGGCGATGGCGCCGCGCGCCGCCTGGTACGCACCGTCGCCGATCGGCACGACCGTGTTCAGGCCGTCGTTGCCGCCACCGAGGTGCAGCACGATGAGGACGCCCTCGGTGGCGCCGAGCGGGGTGGCCGCGGCGGCGAGACCGTCGAAGATCCCGGGCAGGGCACCCATGGTGCCGAGGGCGGCTCCCGACGCGAGCGTGCCCTGCAGGAACCGGCGCCGGCTCACCTGGCCTGCGATGTGGCCGGCTGGGATGGATAGGCGCCGGCGGATCGAGCGTGGGTCGGGGTCGTCCATCGGTCGTCCTAGGCCAGCTGGAAGTCGGGGCTGAGCATGCACAGCGCGACGAGGCCGGGCGCCACGGCCCACCCGCGGTCCGCGGCCTGTTCCCGGGCGACGAAGGCCTGGAGCTGCTGGCGGGTCAGCGGGGAGGGGTCGTCGACGCCGAAGCGGTCGAGCGCGATCTGGGCGGCGACCGCAGGGGTCGACGCGTCGATGCCGGCGAACAGGTGAGGCCCCTGCTCCGCATCAGGGTCGGTCGCGAGCCAACGCACCGAGTCGGCGTAGGACCCCTTCGCCCACTGGGCCGAACTCGAGATCCACGCACCGTTCTGCTTCCAGCCCGACACGTTGGGCGGCTGGTACATGGTCTGGCCGAGCCGGTCCATCCACCATTCGGGGTGCAGGTCGGCCGAGGCCATGCCGGTGGCTCGCATGATCGCGACGATCCACTCGATCGGGCTGCGCACCAGGGCGGTTCGCGTGGTGGCGAGGCGGAACTCCGGCCGGAGGAACGCGACCCGCAGGAACGCCTTCACGTTCATGCCGGCGGCGATCAGTGCGGCCTGGAGGTCGTCGAGGAGCGTGGCCGACGGGTTCGGGTAGGCGAAGAACGACCACAGGCGACCAGCGAGGTAGCGGGCGCACACCGGCTGCTTCACGCCCCGCACGATCTCGGTGATCGCGGCGGGCCCGTTCCAGTTCTTCGTGATGCCGAAGAGGGTCTTGGTCCCGCTGTCGTGGTCGCCGGCGTGGAACTCGTAGTGCTCCCCGTCGTCGGTCGTGCCGTGCCCGGTCCACGCTCGGGCCATGGCGATCACGTCGGACTCGGCGAACATGGCGTTGCCGAGCGTGAACAGCTCCATGAGCTCGCGGGCGAAGTTCTCGTTGGGTTGCTCGGCGACGTTCTCGTCGTTGTCGAGGTAGTCGAGCATCGCCGGGTCGATCGCCATCGCCTGCATGAGGGCGTGGATGTCCCCGAGGCCGAGGGAGCGATAGGTCTTGACCTGGCGGAAGACCAGGCGGGTGAGCGGCCCTTCGGTCGACGACGTGAGGACCCCGTGCCAGAAGAGCGTGATCTTCTCGACCAGCGGGGTGGGCGTGGTGGCCATCCGGTCGAGCCAGTAGTGCACGGCGGCCACCCAGGCGCCGTAGTACTCGTCATCGGTGTCGTCGACGAGGGCCGGGATGGTGTCCGGGGGGTTGGCCGAGGTGTCGAGCACCGCGTCGACCACGGCGACCCACGATGGCTCGCCGGCGAGCGCGTCGACCTCGACGGTGGTGCCGCCGAACCCCGCTCGGCGCAAGAGGTGGGCGACATCGGCCCGGGTGAAGTCGCTGATCTCCACGGCATCGACGGATGCCGCCGTCACCTTGAGCGATGGCGGGGCCCGCGGCGCGCAATGCATCCGTTCGGCCTATGCGGCAGCCTCAGGCCCCGGCGCCGCGGGCCGGTTCGTTGCGATACCAGCCCGGGTCCACGCACGACTCCTCGTGGTCCCACCAGCCGTCGCTCGTGCCCTGCTGGAGCAGTTCTCGGATCGGCGTGGGATCGAGCGGCGCCGGGACGTTGAGCGCGGCGAGGAGGTGCCTCGGGTCTCCTTCGGCCTCGACGCCGAGCGGCACGAACAGGTCGAAGATCGCTTGCAGGTCCTCGCCGATCGGTCCGCGGGGCCGGGGCCGGATCCGCACCGTGCGGTTGCCGCCCCAGCTGACCCGGCTCAGCGGGAGGAGGTGGCCGCTGACAGGAACGGCCCGAACCACGTCGCCCTGGGCCAGGTTCTGCACGAAGAAGGGGATGTTGTCGATGCGGAACAGGTCGTGGCCCTGCGGTGCCACCCACAGCTTCTCGGCGTCGACCGGCGGCCATCCGTGGTCGTCGGCGACGAGACGGTAGACGAGCGGGATCCGCTCCCCTCGCCCGTCGATCGACGTCGGTGATGGCTCGATCGGTGTCCCGAGTCGCCTCACCGACCGACGTCCGAAGCCGCGCATGGCACGAGCCTGCCAGCCGGCAACGGGCTCCGGGACGCCTGTCAGGAGGGTGACGCGAACCTGACGGATGGCCGTCCCGACACGTTCGCGGACCTCGTCTCAGCGCCGCGGGTCCCGCCGCACGACCAGGCCCCGGCGGCGGGTCACGCGGGTCCCGGTGAGAGTGCGGTCCATGTGGCGCATCCGCCACGACAGGAGGCGGCTGCGCGCCTCGGAGATCCGGTCGGCGCACGCGGGATCGTCGATGCGGTCGACCACCTGGTCGGGATCGTCGGCGAAGTCGAAGAACAGCGCGTCGCCGTTGCCGAGGTGGACGTACTTGTGGTCGGCGGCGCGCAGCACGTCGACCGTGCACTGCTCCATCGTGAGCCCCGCGATGTCTTCGGCCAGGTGTTGGACCGGATCGCGGAAGTCCCATTGGAAGTGGGCCTCGGTGCGCCAGTCGTCGGGCACCGCGAGCTCGCCGTCGGGAGCCGTCGGGTGGAGGAACGGCTGGAGCTCGCGACCGTCGACCGCGATCGGGATCTCGGCGCCGACCCAGGTGCACAGCGTCGGCATGAGGTCGACCGACTCGGTGACGTGATCGACGACGGTGCCACGAGTGGCGTCCGCCTCGGGCCGCGGGTCCACCACGATCAGAGGCACGTGGTAGCTCTCGTCCCACCAGCCGAGCTTCTCCACCAGCCAGTGGTCGCCCATCTGGTCGCCGTGGTCGGCGGTGAGCACGACCAACGTGTCGTCGGCCAGACCGGTGGCGTCGAGGTGGGCGAACAGGCGGGCGAGCTGGTCGTCGACCTCGGCCATGTTGCCCCAGTAGGTGGCGCGGAGCTGGCGGGCCTCGGCCTCGTCGAGCGGGCACCCGGCCAGGTCGGCACCGAGGGCGTGGATCGGGTGCGACGCGATCTCCGCCGCCCGGTCGGGCAGGCGACGGAACGGATCGCCCTCGTCCGGGTGGTAGCGGTCGTGGTAGCCCTCAGGTGCCCGGTACGGCGGGTGGGGCCGGATGTAGGACACGTGGGCGAACCAGGGCGCGTCGTCGGGACGCCGGTCGAGCCAGCCGATCACGGCCTCGGTGAGGAACGCCGTCTCGGTGAACTCGGCGGGGAACCGACTGGGTGCCCAGCTGGGCGCGTGGTCGTCGGCGCCCGGATACCCGGGGATCGCCTCGAACAGGTCGGCGGGGTTCGAGGGGACCTCGACGCCGTTGGCGACCAGCCACGCGTGCCAGGGCGCCATCTTGCGCGTGGCCAGGACCACGCCCTCGGTGAAGCCCGGCATCACCCCCTCGTAGTCCCACAGCCGAGGATCCTGCGGATCGGAGACGGTCCGGGGATCGACACTGGTATCCGTGTAGCCGAACAGCGTCGGGTCGTAGCCGAGCGCTCGCACCTCGCGTGCGATGTTGGTGAAGCGATCGTCGAGCGGCGTGCCGTTGTTGATCGACCGGTGGTTCATCGCGTACAGGCCGGTGTGCAGCGACGCCCGGCTCGGACCGCAGGGCGCCGTTACCGACCAGTGGTTGGCGAAGCGCACGCCCCGCGCCGCGAGGGCGTCGAGCGCCGGCGTGCGGACCACGGGATGGCCGGCCGCGCTCAGGCAGTCGCCCCGCCACTGGTCGACGGTGATGTACAGCACGTTGGCAGCAGGCAACCTCGTCCTCCCCGGATCTCGGGGAACGCTACGTGGCGGCGTGGTACGGGCGGGGCGGCCGGCCGTGGAGCTGGTCGGACAGCTCGTCCCAGATCCAGGCGAGGAGCTGCGTGACGTCGGGATCGCTGCGCACCATCAGCCCCCCGCGACGGCCGAGGAGCCGGACCTGGATGAGCTGCATCTGCAGGTGGGCGAGCGTGCCGGTCTGAGCGACCTCGAGCTCGCCGTCGAGCCGCAGACTGCCGTCGTCGAGCTGGATGACCGACGATGCGTCGAACGCGTCGCCGATCTCCTCGAGGTCTGGGACCAAGCCTTCGGCCAACGCCGACAGGATGGGATCGTGATCGGAGCCCTGGGTGCGGCCGACGAGGACGAGTTGGCATTCGCGCAAGGTGTCGCCGAGGTAGGACACCGCGGCCTCGAACGTCTGGGCCGGCAGGTGGTCGAGCACCACGTTGCGCACCTCGCGCTGGTCGAGCATCAGCGAACCTCAGCGGGAACGAGGAGCTCGAACCACACCGTCTTGCCGCCTTCGGCCAACTTGTCGACGCCGTGTCCCGAGCTGAGGCTCTCGACGAGCACCATGCCTCGCCCGGACTGGGCGAAGGGGTCCGAGCGCTGCGTGGAGCCGGGCATGCGGTCCGACCCGTCACGCACCTGCACCCGGATGCGCTCCCGCGAGCGCTCGATGTGGAGCACGCAGGGCGTGCGCGCGTGCAGCACGACGTTGCTGACAAGTTCGCTCACGAGGAGCGACAACGTGTCCGAGACCTCGCTCATGCCGGAGTCGTGCGCGTAGGCCACGCTGAACCGGCGGGCGCGGCCGACGCTGTCGGGGGTGGGCCCCAGCTCGAGGAATCCGGACATCGGCGGCGACCGTACCCCGCGGCACGGAGCCCGAACCGGCTTCATCACCCATGTTCACGACGAGCACCCCCTCGGGTCACCCTCCGGGACCTGGGCACCGTCGCCGCTACGGTTCGGTCGTGCCCACGGATGGCTGGACGACCGTCGTCGTGAAGGTGGACCCGAGCGAGGTCGAGGCCGCGAGCGCGCTGCTGTGGGCCCACGGCGCGGCCGCCATCGAGGAACGATCGACGGCTGGTCCTCGAGCCCTGCTGCTCGCGGGCTACGAACACCCGGGCCCCGCCGCCGATGCCGCCGACGGGGCGGAGGCGGCAGGGTACGCACCGGTCCGCGTCGAGCCCGTCACCGACGACGGTGCCGACGCGTGGCGCGAGTTCGCCGTGCCCGAGCGCGCCGGTCGATGGTGGCTCGTGCCGGCCTGGCTGGAGCCGCCCACGCCGGGCGACGGTGAGCGACTCCTGCTGCTCGACCCCGGTCGCACCTTCGGCTCGGGATCCCACCCCACCACCCGGCTCGTGGCCGCACTGCTCGACGACCTGGTGCACCCGGGCACGTCCGTGCTCGACGTCGGTGCCGGCAGCGGTGTCCTGTCGGTGATCGCCGCACTCCTCGGCGCAACGCCGGTCGTCGCGATCGACGTCGACCCCGCGTCGCCGCACGCCGTCCGGGACAACGCGGCGCGCAACGCCGTGCCCGTCGCCGGCCACGGCGCGATCGATGCCTCGACCCGCTCGCTCGCCGAGGTCGTCAGCGCCGCGGCGACGAGCGACGAGCCGTCCACGTTCGACCTCCTGCTCGCCAACCTCCTCGCCCCGGTCATCGCCGACCTGTCGGCCGACCTCGTCGCCGCGGTCGCACCCGGCGGAACGCTCGTCGTGTCCGGCCTGCTCGCGGACCGCTGGCAGGCCACCACCGACCGCCTGGCCCCGCTGACCGTCGTCCAGGTCACCGCTGAGGACGGCTGGGTGGCAGTGACGTTGCGGAGACAGGTCACGACCGCAGCCCAGAACCCGCGTTGGACACGCTGAGACTCGGGACCCATATGGCAACACCAAGGAGCGACCTGATGGTCGAGCACGTCGCTGCGACCCTCATTGGCATCGGGCTCGTAGCCAGCGCCCTGGGAGCGCTGGGCACAGCCTCTGCCTCGTGCTCCGAATCTGGCCACGGCCGACGGAAACGAGCACGACAGCGCCCGGGTGTCGCTCCCCTACGCTCGGCCGGTGGCTGTGACTGCTCCGGAAGAGCTCGAGTTCGACGAGGATGACCTCACGCCGGTGGTGGCGGAGATGGCCGCGCTCGCTGGTGCGGCAGCAGGCTGGATCAACTTCCTGCCCGCGGTCGAGGAGGGCCACGAGCTGCCGCCGCGGAACTTCATCGCCGCGATCTTCTCGTCGCGGGGCGAGGCCGTGCCCCTCAGCACGTGGTCGGCTCCGGCCACCCCTGGCGGGCGAGCGACCGTCGGCATCGAGCACGGGAGTGGGCCCAAGGCCCTGGCCCGGCTCGCGGAACAGCAACTCGTGCTGCCGGCGGGTTGGGTGAAGGTCGCCGACCACCCGCGCCGCGGCCTGGTGGTCACCGCGCCCGGCGGTGCCGATCACGCGGAGGTGCTGTGGTGGCTGCTCGCGGCGGCGCACGCCTTGAGCGTGCCGCCGCTCACCGGTGACTGGCTCGCCCGGATCTACCGGCCCTGAGCCGGTCCCGAGGATCAGGCGGGCGAGGTGCCGGTCCGGGCCGCGTTGACCAACGCATCGAACTGGTCGGTGGTGATCTCGCCGCTGGTGCGGTAGATCACCCGGCCCTTGGAGTCGGCGACCACGAAGTAGGGGTACGAGGTGAGCCCGTAGGCACGGGCGTCGGCGTTGTCTGAGGTGTCGGCCAGGGTCCGTGCCGGCCAGTGCTCGCGTTCGAGCCACGCCTTGGGTGGGTAGTTGTCCGCGGTGGGCTGGACGCCCGTGGAGACGGTGAGGAGCTCGACGTCGCTCGGCAGCGGGACCTTCTTCAGGTGGGCGGCGATGAGCGGGACCTCTCGCTGGCAGTGCGGGCACCAGTGGGCCACGAACATCACGACCTTGGCCGTGCCATCGGCCGGGCCGATCGTCATCGACTTCCCGTCGAGGTCCTTGCCCTTGATGGTGGGGATGGTGGCGCACAGCGCGTCGTCGCCGGCGGACGACTGGAACGCCGGGAGGTCCTGCGCCCCTGAACCATCGCTCGTGACGGGCGCGGTGTTCGCGCAGACCTGGGCGCCGGGGGCCACCGTGGCCTTCGTCGCCGTCGAGCCCGATCCCGAACCGGAACCGCGTGCGATCACCACGGCGACGACGCCCAGCGCCAGGACCACCACGATGATCCCGATCCAGAGGGCCGAGCTCTGCTGGTCCGACGGTCGAGTGGCGGTCATGGGGTCTCCTCGGGGCGGCGGGCGGGTGGGTCGGCCACGGCGAGCAGCACGACGATGAGGGCGAAGCCCGACAGGGCCATGCCGGGGATGGTGAGGTACCCGAAGCGCTCGACCCACTTGATCCCGCACGGGTTGGTCGGGTCGCACGAGGTGGAGGTCGACAGCGCCGGGTAGCGCTCGACGAGCAGGTGGTAGATCGACACCGAGCCACCGATGACGCTCAGCACGATGCCCGTGACGCGCACACCCCGGTCACGCCGCAACGCCGCGATCCCGAGCACCACCACCTGCGGGTACATGGCGATCCGCTGGTACCAGCACAACTTGCACGGCGGGAACTCGGGGGCGTTCGAGAACCAGTGGCCGCCGTCGGAGAGGTAGAGGCTGCCGAGGGTGCACACCAGCGCGACCACGGCAGCGAGGGCGAGTGCTTGGGGGCCGACCTGGGCCCGGGCCGCGACGCCGGCGCGAGCCACTGCCGGGACGAACCGGCCTCCCACCGCGAGCACGACGGCCACCACCACGACGGCCTGGGCCAACGTGGCGAGCAAGGCGAAGAAGAGGGTGACGGTGTCGGTGTCCACGGCAAGCAGGGGGGATCGGCGGGACGCCGACCCTACCGGTGACCAGGGGCCGCGTCCGGGTCACCGGCACCGCTCAAGCGAGGATCGATCGCTGGAGGCGGCGGAGCGCGAACCACCCGAACGGTACGGGCAGCCAGTAGGTGGCGAGACGGAACAGGAACACCGCGGACAGCGCCTCGGCCGGCGGGGCCCCGGCGCCGGTCAGCGCCGCGGTCAGCGCCGCTTCGACCGCGCCCACTCCGCCCGGGGTCGGTGCCGCCGCCGCCAACGACGATGCGGTCAGGTACAAGAGCCCGAGCTTCGGGAAGGCGATGCCGAGATCGAGGGCCCGGCAGCTCGCTGCGAACGCAGCGATCACCGCGATCTTGCCGAGCAGCGTGGTGGCGAACAGCGTGACGAAGCGGCCGGGCTCGTGCGACAACGCCCGGAGCGTCTTCCACACCGACCTCACCGTCGTCTCGACGCGACGGGCGACCACGCGCCGCCCGACCGGCGTGAACCACACCAGCCCACCGAGCACCGCGACCACCGCGGCACCCACCGCGATGGAGCTGGCCTGCGGCAGCGAGAAGCGGAAGGCGCCGCCCGATCCGGCCCAGGCCGCGAAGGTGGCCAACACGACCACCTGGCCGATGGCGCTGGCAACACTGGTGAGGGCCACGCCGGCCGCGGCGCCGCCGAGGTCGACGCCTCGCTTCTGCAGGTACCGGATGCGAAGGGCCATGCCGCCGGCGTTGGCGGGCGTGAACCGGTTGAGGAAGGACTGGCCGACCATCAGGCGGACGACCTCCGCGAACGGCAGCGGCTTCGGAACCACGGACGCGAACGTGGCCGCCCCCGCCACGTAGGGCACCGCGGCGAGGATGACGAGGATCGGTGCGTCGGTTGCCGAGACGGACCGGAGCGCGGCGACGATGTCCGCCCAGTTCGAGGCGAACGACAGCAGCGTGTAGCTGGCGACCACACCGCCGACGAGCGACACGAGCTGGCGAACGCTGATCCGCTCGATGTCGGCGAGCTTGTAGGGCACGTTGCCTGCGGCCACCTGGAGCCGCTTGCGGACGAGCGGCAGGATCGGGGCCTGGCCCTTGATGGCGTCGCGCAGGTCGTCGGGCAGGGCGAGGGGCTGCACGAGCGGGAGGGCCGCGGCGAGCTCGGGCGGGTCGAGCGAGCGGGCGGCCGAGGCCACGGCCCGCTCCGCGCCCACGAGGAGCGCCAGGCTGACCACGAGCATGGCGACGTCGGCTGCCAGCTGATCCGGGTCGGCCTGGTGGACCGCCCAGCGGAAGTCGATCACGGTGATCGTCGCCGGCGCCGGATCGGAGGGGGCCTCATCCTCGGACGCGGTGCGGGCCTGGCCGACGAGCAGGTGCGTGGCGGTGAACCACCGGTGGGCGATGCCCTGGCGGCGTAGGAGCCGGAGCTGGGCCCAGGCCTCGTCGAGGAGCTGGTCGGTGATCTCCTCGGGATCCATCGCGTCGAGCGGCTCCCCGTCGACCAGCTCGACGGCGAGGATCCCGTCGCCACCCGCCGTGGTGCCGACCGCCTCCAGGGCCGGCACGACGACCCCGCGACGGGCGGCGAGCAGCGAGGTGAAGGCCTCGTGCTCGACGAGATCGGCTGGCGACCAGCTCGGTCGCTCGTCGTCGAGATCCTTCACGCGCAACGCGCGCAACGAGCGGAACAGGAGGTCGGCCGATCGTTCGTCGCGGCCGAGCAGCTTGACGAAGGCCCGGTGGCCCTCGGCGGTGACCGCCTCGAACGTCTGGCCGTGATCCGCGCCGACGTCGAGCGGGTCGATGGCGACCGCCGGGAAGCCCGCCGACGTGAGCCCGGCGAGGACCGCTCGCCGGCTGGCCGTGCGCCGGGGCGAGCCGAAGATGGCGAGCGTCGCGGAGCCGACGACGGCACCGAGGGCGAGCGTCACCTCGATGTTGAGCGGCACCGCCACCGCCGTGAGGATCCGGCCGAGAGCGGCGATGCCGACGCCGACGACGGCGGCCCGGCGCCAGCCCCGCGAGAGCACCGGTCCGAGCACGACGACCACGGCCGTGAAGCCGGCGAGGTACGCGCCCGACGGGAAGGCGGCGCCGGCGATCCAGGAGGCCCGGGCGTTGGCCAGCACCACCCGATGGGGCACGGCATCGTCGAGGCGACCCTGAAGCATCGTCATGGCGAAGGCCGCCGCGAAGGCGGCACCGAACGCGGTGGCCAACATCCGCGGCGTCCGGACCAACAAGATGGCCATGACCGCCGGAACGAGCAGGGCGAGCAGCTGGGTCGATCCGACGAGGACCTCGCGGACCCAGCCCGGGAGGTCGGCCACGAGGTCCACGAGGTTCACCGACACGGAGCGGACGGTGGTGGGGTGGCGCAGGGCAAGCGCGGCGCCCGCCACCAGGGCGACGCCCGCCACCACGAGACGGACGATGTCCAGCGGATGGCGGCCCCACGCGGGCCCCGACAGCAGGTCGTCGTCGTCGTGTTCGTGCGACGCGGTCGATCCCGGGGCCACCGCCTCGTCCACGCCCACCACGGCCGAGCTCACCTGCAGATCATTGCCCACGAACGCCTGCCCCCAGGTGACGGGCAGACTGCTCGACGTGGACGACCTCCCGGTGATCGACCTCACCGACCGCCACGCCCCCGAGGCGATCGACCGGGCCTGCCGGGCCACAGGCTTCTTCCTCGTGTCTGGTCACGGCGTGGATCCCACGCTCCTCCCCCGGCTCGATGCCGTCGCCCGCACGTTCTTCGCCCGTCCCGAATCCGAGAAGGCAGCGATCGCGATGGCCCGCGGCGGACGGGCGTGGCGCGGCTGGTTCCCCGAGGGCGGCGAGCTGACGTCGGGCCGGCCCGACCACAAGGAGGGGATCTACTTCGGCGCCGAGCTGGGCGCCGACGATCCCCGGGTCCAGGCCGGGACACCGCTGCACGGGCCCAACCTGTTCCCGGCATCCGTACCTGACCTGCGGCCTGCCGTGCTCGCCTGGATGGACGCCATGACCGCGCTCGGCCACCTCCTGGCGCGAGACGTGGGCGTGGCGCTCGGCCTGGACGCCGGCTGGTTCGACCGCAACCTGACCGCCGATCCCACCGTGCTCTTCCGCATCTTCCGCTATCCGGCCCGGCCCGCGGGCGACGACGAGTGGGGCGTGGCCGAGCACACCGACTACGGCCTCCTGACGATCCTCGCCCACGACGGCACGCCCGGGCTCCAGGTGCGCGGGCCCGGCGGGTGGATCGACGTGCCGGCCGTCGACGGGACGTTCGTGGTCAACCTCGGCGACATGCTCGACCGCATGACCAGTGGGCGCTACCGATCCACGCCGCACCGCGTCCGCCACGCTGGCGGCACCCGTGATCGGCTGTCGTTCCCCTTCTTCTTCGACCCTGGTTGGGGTGCCGAGATCCTGCCGGTGCCGCTCGCCGACGATGCACCGGTCGACGACGCGCCCCGCCGCTGGGACGGAGCGAGCGTCCACGACTGGTCCGGCACCTACGGCGACTACCTCACCGCCAAGGTCGCCAGGGTGTTCCCGGCGCTCGGCGGCGTGCTCGACGACCCTCCCGAGTAACGTTCGTCCCGAAATCGACTACGCTGCGTGGTCGACCGTCGGCTGGGGGCCTTTCCCCGCTCTCACAAGGCGCGTCGGCCGACTGGGGAGAGGGAGACGGAAGGCGTGAGGGGTTCGACGGCAGCACTGAGGTCACGCCATGTGGTCGTGTTCCTGGTCGCCGTCGTGGTGGCGCTGGGCCTGGCGGCGGCCGGTTCGCCCACCACTGCGACCACCGCAGGGGCGGCGACCACCATCGCGTCCCGGGGTGCGACGACGGTGACCTACCGATCAGCATCGACCCGGACGATCCGGCTGTCGGCACCGGTCGGCGCCGCGTCGGGAGACGTGCTGCTCGCCTCGCTCGGGCTCGGCGCCACCGCGCAGCCGACGATCACCGCGCCGAACGGGTGGGTGCTCGCGTCGCGCACGAACCGCGGGTCGACCCTCGCCATCGCCACCTACACCCACACGTTCGTCGCCGGCGAGAGCGCCTACTCGTGGTCGACCGACCGGTCGATCGGAGGCGTCGCCTTCCTCGCCGCCTTCGGTGGCGTCGACACGGTGACCCCCGTGATGGCATCGGCGGGCAACACCACCGCCGCCGCCGGCTCGGCGTCGACACCATCGGTGACGACCACGCAACCGGGCTCGCTCCTCGTGGCCGCGTTCGCTGGGTCGACCAAGAAGGCCAAGCGAGCCTCCACCTGGTCCGTGCCGAGCGGGATGGGGGAGCTCGGTGATGTCGCGGACGCCGACGCGTTCCGCTCGGGCAGCCTCGACCAACAGGTGCAGCCGGCCGCCGGCGCATCGGGCGCCAAGAGCTCCAAGCCCTCGACGGCGCAGGACGAGACGGTCGCGGTCCTGACCGCGTTGCGCCCAGCCGCCACGACGACCACAACGACCACGACCACATCGCCCACGACGACGACCCCGCCGACCACCACGACCACCACGACCCCGTCGGGGTCAGGGCCGACGCCCCTGATCGTCGACACCGACCTGTTCAGCGATGCCGACGACGTGGGGGCGCTCGCCACCGCGTTCGGCCTCCAGCTGCGCGGCGAGGCCAAGGTCGTGGCCATCGGCCTCAACACCCGGACGAGCCGACCCAACGTGGCCGTCAACTCGTGGCGGTGTGCCCTCGCGGTGGCCGCCTACTACGGGTCGGCGTCCGTGCCCATCGGGACGTCGATGCCGAACACGGGTACCGACGTCAACACCGTGGACTTCGTGAAGCCGTGCGCCGCGCTCGCGCCGGCCTCCACGCCGACGCCGGCATCGGCGGTCACGGTGTTCCGCCAAGCGCTCGCCGCCCAGGCCGACGGATCGGTCGTCGTCGTGGAGGCGGGCTACAACGGGAACCTGGCTGCGCTCCTCGCCTCCCCCGGTGACGCCACCAGCCCGCTCGGCGGGCAGGACCTCGTGGCGCGCAAGGTGAAGCGCCTGGTGATCATGGGTGGCGGCTACCCGAGTCGGTCCGGCGAGAACAACCTCGTCGGCGATCCGGCCGCGGCGCAGCAGGTCTCCTCGGGGTGGCCCACCAAGATCGTCTGGGCCGGCTACGAGGTCGGCGATGCGATCCACACGGGCGACACCATCTCGCGCACCCACCCCTCCACCTCGCCGGTGCGCGTCGCCTACGAGGCCTTCGTCGGCCCGAACAACTGGATCTACTCCTACGACCTCGTCGCCGTGTACGACGCCATCCGCCCGAGCGACACCGCACTCCGAGAGGTCGGCCCGGGCACCAACGCCATCGACAGCTCCGGCCGCAACACGTTCACCCTCGGCACCGGCAACCAGTACTACCTGACGCTCTCGAACGCGACCGCGGTGGACGCGTCCATCGAGCAGCTGATCACCACCCTGCCGACGACGACGACCCCGCCGCCCCCGGCCCCGCCCCCGCCACCTTCGACGGGCGTCGGCCCAGCCGACACCTTCGACACGTCAGCGCTCTCCTCGACGTGGACCACCATCACCAACGGGTCGACGGTGGTGCCCAGCGGTGGGCGGCTCGTGATCACGCACCCCGCCGGCTCGTGGACGAGCGGCACCCTGCAGAGCACGGCGACCCACGACCAGACCGGTCGCTCGCTGCAGGTGCAGGTGGTGCGGCCGGCGAACGGCGGTGTCGGCGGCTCCACCTACGGGGAGACGTCGGTGTACCTGTGGCTGGACGCCACGCACAGCGCCTCGTTCTTCTTCGCCAGCGGCAGCCTCACCGCCTGGGTCGCCAACGGAGGACCGGAGAGCAACCTGACGCCGTCGTGGCCGACCTACGTGCCGGCGCAGATGCAGTGGCTGCGCTTCCGCGAGGCAGCCGGACGGCTCTACTGGGAGTACGCCTCGGGAGCCACGGCGCCGGGCACGTGGACGGTCCTCACGTCGACCCCCGACCCGTTCGCCCTCACCGCGGTGCGGATGCGGATCACGGCGGGCGCCAACGTCACCACCACCGACGCCGCCAGCTTCGACAACATCTTCACCTCCTGAGGGCGACGACCGAGCGGACGAGACCGGCCAGGCGCGGCGCGATCCCCCTCGGTCCTGCCTCACGCACCGAGAGCGCGGCGAGCAGGGCCGACGCAGCAGGCTCGAGATCGACTCGGCACGTCGGGCACGCACCTGGTGCATGGCCCACGAGGGACGCGACGCCCTCGGCCAATCCCGCTTGGTAGGCAGCCTTCGACGGGGTCGTGGCGAGGGCGCGGATACCGGCTTCGGCGTGACCGGGGACGACCGCCAGCTCGGCGAGGCCCAAGAGACCGAGGTCGGCCGGACCGTCGCCCGCGGCGAGCGCAAGCGGACGGGCGAGCCCGGCCCGATCGGGATCGAGGCGGGCGAGCAGCGCACGAACGGCCACCTCCTTGCTGCAGCCGGCGGGCACGAGGTCGGTCTGGTCGTCGCCCGGGACCGCCACGAGCGGTTCGCCCGCAGCCTCCCGGGCCCCAGTGACGTCCGCCGGCGTGAGGGGGCCTCGTCCGCCGGAGCCGGTGGTCCGCCAGGCCCGAAGCGCGTGGCGGTGGCCCGGGTCCACGAGGATGCCGGGCTGCTCCTCCAGCCAGGCTCGGGCGCGATCCACCTGCTGGGCCGCGGCCTCCGACCGGAGGTCGACGATCTCGGACCCGATCACCAGCGCGGTGCCGTACTCGGCGATGCCGGCGGCCAGGTCCCAGGCGGCCACCCGGGTCGCGACCTCGGCCACGCTGCGGCCGGTGGCCGGGACGACGCGGAACCCGTGGGTGGCCAACGAGCGCAGCACGAGGCCGCCGGCGCGGCCTGGCGCCGACGCGCCCGGGAGCACGCCGGTCTCGAGCACGCCGTCGACGTCGACGACGCACCACGGGCCCGAGGTCTCGGCTGAGGGCGTCGGGAGATCGGCCAGGAACAGCGCTCCGACGTGGTCGACCAGCGCGGCGCCGACGCGCCGTCCGTACTCGGGCTGGGCCAGCGCGCCGAGGCGGTGCTGGTCCCAGGCATGCACGAACCGGTGCAGCAACCAGCGCGACGGCGCCACCGGTGTCCCACCCTGGGCGAGCCACTCGGCGAGCACCTCGCGGGGAAGACCGAGCTCGTCGCCGATCGCGGCCAGGTCGGCCACAGGGTCGTAGCTCCAGAGGTCGCGGTTCGAGAACGCACCGTCAGCGTGGTCGGCCTTCACGATGCCGTCGCCTCCGAGCGCCGGCAGCCACCGATCGACCGTCATCCGGCCGTCGATCACCGAGGGCTCGGCCACGCGAAGCAGCGACCGCACGAGCGGCTCGACGACGGGGATCCGCACGGCCAGGTCGGCCCGGCCGAGCGCGGCGCCGACGATCATGGCCGCCACCTCCCACGCCGCCTTCCGGCCGCGCATGGCCTCCGAGCGATCGACCGCGACGGGAAGCGCCCGGTGGCGAGCGAGCACGTAGGCGGCCGCTCCGGCGGGATCGATCGCCGGGTCCACCCGCGGTCCGGCGCGTCCCACGAGCTGGTAGAGGAGTCCGTCGTCCACGCCGAGGACATCCGGGACGAGGCCGCCGAGCTGCGACGCCACCGCGGCATCGTGGCGGCCGAACAGGCCGACGCCCGTGCCCTGCACGAGGAGGGTGGCATCGATCTCGGCACCTTCGCCCGGGCCGGCGACGCGCACGGCGAAGGCGGCCCGGCGGTGCTCGCGCGGCGTGCGTGGTGCACCACCCGGCGCCGCTCCGACCGGGTCGTCCGCCGGCGCGAGGGGGCCGACGAACGTGCGCCCGGACCGGTCCAGCAACCGCGCCGCGACCCCTTCGAGGTTCGCCGCATCGAAGGCGGTCCGCACGTGCCACTCGGCGCCGGGCAGCACGACCTGCTCGTATGGGTCGAGGAACGGCGCCAGCGTCCACCCTTCGGGCAGCGCCAGCAACAGCACGACCTGGTCGGGACCGAAGCCGGCCCGCACGAGGGTGCGGATGCAATCGCGGACCGTGCCGCCACTCACGGGCGGATCGTCGATGACGACGACGTGACCGCCGACGCACGCCTCGGCGGCGGCCGCCTGGCCCTGGTCGAGTCGCTCGCCGGCGCGCAACGTGACGAGCCTGCTCTCGTACCCGAGGCGGCGGAGCTCGGCGACCGCGAGCGGGCCGAGGTAGGAGCCCGAGGTGCGGATGCCGGCCACGAGCGCCGGCTCGGACCGATCCGGGTGGCGGTCCGCGTAGCGGGCCACGAGCGAGACCACGTCAGCCGGGTGCTGGTCGAAGCTGCGGAAGCACGACGGAAGGCGCGGTGGGTGCTCGGCGATCGTGGCCGGCCACGACGCGGCCGGGCCCAGCGCCACGCTCGTCCGGCGAGCCAGGTCCTCGACCGCTGGCCCGCCGAGGGCGGCTGCCGCCAGGTCGACGGCCAGCTCGAGGAGCGCATCGCGCGACGGGAGCAGCGCAGCGACGCGGCGGCGGGCACGGTGCGCGGCTCGCACGGCGGCGGCTCCGTGGTCCAAGGCCTGGGCCGGAGCACCGAGCGCCGCTTGGTTCCCGGTGACGTGCACGGCGAGCCGGTCCAGCAGTCCCTCGCTGCGGTGGATGTGATCCTCCACCACCTGCGAGCACCCGGCCACGAGCAGCGTGGCATCCAACCACTCACCGTCCGACGCCGCGGCGACCGCCAGCCGGCGCGCCTCCTCGAACGGCACCAGCAAGTCGACCAACCCCGCGCGCTCCACCACCTCGATGGTGGCCGCCCTGTCAGCCGGCGCCGGCATCGGGGACCAGTTCGAAGACCTGCGCGTCAGCGGAGGCGAACGCCAGCCGGAAGCGCGGCGATGCCTCGAGGGCCCGCCGCAGGCGCGCCACCGAACCGGCGGGAAGGGCCCCCAGCGCCTCGACCTCGCGCTCCTGCGAGCGCGTGATCAAGATGTACCCCTTCGCGTAGGAGCTCTCCGACAGCCAACCGGCGAGCACGTCGACGGGATCGGCCAGGACCCGCGCCCGCGAGGCGACCGGCTCGGTGGCGATGGGCACGTAGGTGAGCTTCTCGTAGTCCTTCCACTGGCCGGGGTAGTTCGCCGTGACGGTGACGAGCAGCGAACCGGGTACCGCATCGGTCAGCACGTAGTCCGAGGCGGCGACCTCGCCACCCGTGAAGCGGTACCACTGGTCCTTGCCGAAGTACCCGAACAAGAATCCCGACAGGAGCACCGAGGTCACGACGAACACGGCGACGCCGCGCAGAGCCGGACGGCGGGTGGACCGGCTGCTGCCCGGGCCCGGGCGGAGGCCCAGCGCGACGAACCAGCTCAGGAACGGGAGGGCGAACAGGTAGCTGCGGAACCCGATCTCGCCGCCGAAGCGGTTCGCGAACAGCAGCGCACCAGGCGCCGCGGCGAGCGCGATCGCAGCAAGATCGACGGCCCGGCGCCGGTAGGCCCGCACCAGTCCGAACCCGGCCAGGAGGACCACCGCCACGAGCGCCAGGCGACCCATGGTCGACACCAGGACCTGATCGGCGCTGAGGTGGCCCTGGTCGACCAGGTTGCCGTCGGCGTTGGCCACGGGTTCGCCGAGCCCCTCGAACAGCGACGAGACGTTGCCGGTCATGTACACCCGTGCCCCGGTCGCGGACCACAGCACCACCATGGCGAGCACCGCACCGAGGAACCACTTGGCCCGGGCTTGGCGCAGGACCACCAGCGCGGCCAACGACGCGACCAGCACGACGGGCGACACCTGGTGGCTCGTGACCATCGCCGCTGTCGCGAGCAGGGCGACGCCCAGTCCCCATCTCCGGGCCGCGGCGCCCTCGGTCGGCGCGCCGGTGCGGAGGTGGCGGAGGACCAGCCCGAGGATCACGAGGTAGAGGAGGAACCCCATCGACTGCGGTGAGAAGTAGTCCTGCCCGATCCAGTTCGAGACGAGGAAGACCGCCACCGCCGTCCACGCCGTCCGTCGGTCGTCGCCGCCCTTCAGCCCGCGGAACACGAACAGCAGCGCCGGCACCACGGCGAGGTTGGCCAGGACGGGCCACCAGCGCGCGTACTGGACGGCGTCGCGCAGCCCGAACAGGTCGGTGAGAGCGCTGTTGACCGCGAAGAAGCCAGGCCAGTTGTGGTACACGTCGAGCGAGGCAGCGTGCGTGTCGACGCTGCCGTGGCGGTGGATGTAGTCGAGGATCCCGAGGTGCTTCCACGCCCAGGAGTACCGGAGCGTCCCGTACAGCCACGCCGGGGTCCCGTGCAGCACGAGGACGACCGTGGCGAGCGGCGCGGCCAGCCTCCAGGTGGTCGGCCGAGGCGACACGACCTCGACGGCGAAGGTGGCGATGAGCACCGCGAGCCCGAGGTAGGCCTCCGGGCGCAGGATCGAGAGCAGCCCGAGGTCGGTCATCGCCCCCGGGTCGAGGTGCCAGGTGCCGACGAGCCACAGCACCGATCCGATGGCGAGGCCCGCCACGGTCCGGCGCGACCCTCGCCGGACTCGCGCCCGATCCTCGGCACGATCGGCAGCCGCCGCGACCGCGGCGGCCGTGCGGTCCGCGGCAGCGATGCCCTCCGCGGGCGCCTCCACCACGAGCAGGTCGTCGCGGACCACGAGCGGTGCCCGGGCCTCGGGGGCCAGGGTCTCGAGGAACGACCGGATCTCACGCCGCTCGTGCGATCGTCCCTGAACGAGCGCGCTCGGCCCCTCGCCGGCGGCCGCCGCCGTCAGCCACGCGAGCAGCACGATCGACCCCGGTGACAGCGTGGGGTTGCTCGACGTCGCCGAGCCGAGGGCGCCGCGCTCCGCGTCGGTCCAGCCCAGCTCCAACACCTCGACCGCAGCGGCGGTGACCATCGCGGGGTCCAGCCCCTGCGCCACGTTGCGCGCGGCCAGCACGAGCAGCACCTCGTCGACCTCCGGCAGGTTCCGGCCCATCGGGAGCCACCCGTCGACCGCGGCGATCTCGTCGCCACCCTCGGCGAACCACCAGCGGCCGGGAAGGATCTCGCCGTGGACGTCGCCCACGACCACGGTCTCGCCGAGCAGCTCGTCGCTGAGGCGGGCCCGCAGCGCGGCGAGCCCGGCACGAGCCCGCCGGCCCCGGATCGTCGGCGCGAGCGCATCGGCGGCCGAGTCGACCCAGCGCGCCACGTCGGCCGGACCGACGATCGCGTGCCCGAGGGCGGGCCACTGCTCGGCCCGCAACCACTCCAGCGCCACCGCCAACCCGTCGCCACGGCGGCCGGGATCGGCGAAGACCTCGGTCCCCTGGACCAGGCCCAGGTCCGGCCGGAAGACGCCCGCGGGGATCGTGCCCGTGCTCACCGGTGCACCTCCACGCGCTCAGCTCGCCGACCGGCGACGCGACCGGCGACGCGACCCGCGACGCGGGCGGTGCCGCGAGCGGAGCCGACGGGCTCCTGGCGGGGCCGGGCCCAGCACAGCGCCCAGGCGATCGAGCTGGAGGCCACCAAGAACGCGCCCGGCGACCAGTGGTGGGCGTACAGGAGCCCTTCGGCGAGCGCGACGTCGAGGGCGACCGCACCGGTGGCGCCCACGACGCCGCGGACCAACGGGCCGGAGGCGCCGAGCAGACGGCCGACGGCCACCGCCGGGGCCACCAGGGCTGCACCCAGCACGAGGACGACGCGCACGCCCATCGGGGCGGAGAGGGCGTAGGCCAACCAGCTCGCTCCCCCGACCAGCGCGACGACAGCGCGCATGCGGGCAGGGCGGACGGGAGCTCGGCGCGCCGCGGGCTCGGGCCGGGCCCGACCGCGGATCGCCTCGGCGAGCGGGACGTCGGGGGCGAGCGGATCCGGTTGCAGGGCAGCAGCCCCGACCCCGTCGCCGGCGATGCCCTCCAGCACCCGCACCACGTTGTGACGGACCCACCAGCCGTTGCCCTGGTACCGCTCGGTCTTGGCCAGGTTGGCGCCGACGTGGTTGATCCATGCCAGCAGGACGAGCGTCGTCGGCCGGATGTGAGCGTTCACCGACCATGCCGGCCCGAGCAGCTCGCGCTCCTCCGCGGACCAGCCGTTGGCGAGCAGGTCGATGATCTCGCTGCCCATCTCTCCGTCACCGCAACGGGCCCGCCGGGAGAGCACGAGGGCGATCATGTCGAGCTCGGGGAGGCCGGTGCCAGAGCTCTCCCAGTCGACCATCCCGGTCACCGACCCACCGTCGGCCGAGAACAACAGGTTGTCGAACGAGGGGTCGCCGTGCAGCCGGGCGACGGACATCGGTCGGCCCAGCAGCTCGCTGGTGAGCCGGCGATGCAGGGCCCGCAGCCCCTCGGCGGCCCGCTCGATCTGCACGACCTCGGCGACGGCGGCGATGGGCTCGTGCACCCAACGGTCGACGAGGTCGGCGCCGGCGATCAGCTGGTGGGCCGTGGCGGCGTGGAGCCGCTCCAACGCGCCGATCGCCGCGACCATCGCCCGAGCCTCGGCATCGGGCCCGTCGAGCGCCGAGGCCGAGCAACCCGGGACCGCGGTCTCGACGAGCCAGTTCGCGGCCCCATCGGCCAGGAGCACCTCGGGGATCAGCCCCATGATCTCGGCCAGGTGCGGATCGGACCGCAGGGCCCGGAGCTGGTTGCGATGCGAGGCGATGCCGCGGCGCCCCTGGCGCCCGATCGCGACCCGCACGACCAAGGGGATCGACGCGGTGCCGGCCGAGACGACCAGCACGTCGTGCTGGAAGCCCAGGAGTCCGACGGGCCCGTCGGGCAACGCGCCTCGTGGCACGTCGACGAGGCGCGAACGCACGAGGCGCAGGGCGCGACGCCGGGCCAGACCTGCCCGCAGGGCAGTCGCGCGCTGCACCGCCTGGATGCGGAAGCTCCGGCTCATGCCCGGCTCGACCTTGAGGGTGATGGCGACCGCCACCACCGCGGTGACGCTCTGGGCGATCAGCCAGGCGGCGGCCACCCCGGCCACGCCGTGGTGGCCGAGGAGCACCCATCCGATTCCGAGGGTGAGCGCGGCCATCATCGACTGCAGGTAGATCACCAGCCACATGCGCTGGCGGACGTGGGCCACGGCGATGACCATCGTGCTGACGGCGTTGGGTGCGGCCGAGAGCGCCAGCAAGCGCAGCGTCGTCGTCGCCTCGCCGCCGTAGCCGGCACCGAAGATGCGCATGATCTCGGGCGCCCCGAGCGCCAGGACGGTCACGCCCGGGATCATCAGCAGCGCCACCTGCGCGCCCGTGCGGCGCACCTTGCGCCCGAGCTCCGTCTGGGCGACGGATCCCTCGGCCACCAGCGCGTCGGTGACGTTGCTGCTGACCAGGTACAGGGCGTAGGCGATCTGCGACGGCAGGTAGTAGTGGGCGTTGGCGGTGGCCCCGAGCCGAGCGAGGACGAGCAGCGGTGTCAGGTAGATCGCGGTCTGCCACAGCAGGGCGGCGACGTACTCGGCGCTGGTGAACCGCAGCACCTGGCGCAGCGTCGCTGCTTCCTCGGGGGCATCGGTGGGACGGTCCAGCCCGCGGCGGAACAGCCACAGGTTGACGCCACCTGCGACGAGCGCGCCCGGCACGATCCACGAGAGGAAGACCCCCCACTCGCGCCGCACCACCACGGCGAAGAGGAGGAGCAGGGCGATCTTCAGCACGGAGAACACGGCGTTGGTGGCGGGGACGAGCGTGGCGCGCCGGGCGCCGATCAACACGGCGTCCTGGAGCACGAACAGGCCCCAGGCCACCACCCCCAGCAGGAACAAGACCGGGGCGAAGCGGCTGTGCTGCAGCCCGGTCAGGCGGTCCTCGAACCCGTCGAACCCGGTCAGCAACACGATGCCGAACGCCAC
>JAOBWM010000032.1 GCA_025463365.1 Acidimicrobiales bacterium | reverse complement strand
GTTGCCGTTGCCCTGGCCCCGGTCGGCGATGGGGACGAGCATGTCGCAGTCGTCGAACGGCCCGCCGGTGGGGCAGGCCGTGGCCCCCACTACCGCCACGTTGATGTTCTGCGAGTAGCCGTTGCCGTTGTCCGCTTGCACCCATCCGGGGACCGTGACGTCGTTGTCGCCGATCTTGCCCTTGAAGGCAGATCCGGCGCCGCAGGTGGGCACCTGGGCGGACTGGATCTCAACGGTGCCCATGGCGGTGGCCGTGGCGGCGTTGATCGTGTTGTCGCTGTTCAGGATCGGGTACCCGCCGACCTCGGCGTTGCCGCAGATGACGAAGGGCGTCCGCGTCCCGGTCAGCGTCTGGATCGTGGCCGCGCTCGTGGCGGACGCCGTCACGCTGTCACGCCCCGAGACCTTCCCGAACGTTGTCGTGCGGACGTCGCGCGCCTGCACCCGCACCCCGGCGGCCGTCGGCAACAGCACAGCCCACCAGTTCTCGCAGCCACCGATCGCCACCCCGGTGTTCGTGATCACGGTGCAGTCGATGGACTCGGCGCCGTTGTCAGTCCCCAGGTTTACGGCCGCCGGGCTGACGGTGGACCAACTCGCCCCCGCGTACTTGACCTTGTCCAGCGCCCGAGCCCCAGCGAGCGCCGAGAGGTCGGCCGCGTTCTGCATGCTCCGCCGCTGGGAGTACGCCTGGCTGCCATCGATGACGAGGGTGGCCACGAGCAGGAGGGCGGTGAGGCTCATCGCCACGAAGATCAGGATGGCGCCGCGCTCGGACCGTTCGCCCGGGTCGACGCGTGAGTGGTGGCTCAGGCGGATGCTCATGTCAACGTCACCAGTGGGCTGGCGGTCAGGAGGGTCGGCCCGGCATAGGCGGTGCCCACCTTGTCCCCGACCGTCCAGTTGAACCCGTTCTTGTCGACCGTCGCGGTCCACTTCGTGGCGGTGACCTTGTTGAACGCCACCACCTCCTCGACGACGCCGTTCGTGACGACCCGCAGGGTCAGCAGGGTGCAGGCCGCGTTGCCGTTGGTGTTCATCGTCAGGGCGAGGTCGCTGTTCAGCGAACCGCTGTTCTTCACCCCGGTGCTCGCCGGGCTCGATGTCACCCCGGTGATCACGCACCCCGTCACGGTTGTCGTTGTCGTCGTCGGCTGCGTCGTGGTGGTGGTGGTGGGCGTGGAGCTGGTCGTGGTGGTGGCGGGCGTGGTCGTCGTCGTGGTCGTCATGCCGGAGGGCTGGTCGATGAGGCTCATGGTCGCCCGGCCGGTGAGCACCTTCGAGGGGATCATGTTGCCGAGCGGCGAGATGGGGCGGAACGTCCATGCCACCGCCACCTGGAGCCGGTCGACCTCCGGGTCAGCGTCCGCGCAGCTGACCTCCGCGTCGGTCGGGTCGATGCAGGCGACGGTGATCGACTCGACCTTTTGCCCCACGAGCTTCGCGTTCACGGCCGCGTCGACCGCGGCGCGATCCGTGCTGCCGGCCACGTCAGCGTGCTCGAAGCGGATGACGCCGGCCCTGGCCCCGTCGGCAGCCGCCGAAGAGGCCTGGCTGGTCTGGAAGACCGCCAGTCCAAGGTCGACGAACCCGAGGATGACCACGAGCAGGATCGGGATGGTGAGGGCCATCTCCAGCAGCGCCGCGGCCCGCTCCTGCGGGTGGCGGGCCGGGGCCGGCTCGCGGCGGGGCACGTGGCTGAGGACGATCATCCTTGCACCACCAGCTCGGCGCTGCGCCTGAGGTGTGCCGTGTTGCCAATCACGGCCACGCTCACCGGGCCGGACATCTTCAGGTCGGCCGAAACCGTGATCACGATGCGGTCGCCTGGCGCGAACGTGAGCGTCGGCGTGGTCGCCGTGCACCCGGTGTAGGTGGTCAGGACGCCGGTGGAGGTGTTCTTCTTGGCCACCGTGACCGTGTAGCCCGTCATCTGCGCGAGGGAGGCGTTCTGCTTGCGCACCCGGTCGACGATGTTCCGGTCCCCATTGCAGCCGCTGTTCACCGCCTTCGGCGTGAACTGAGCGACCGCGGCTCCTTCACGGGCGGCGTTCGACATGCGGTTCTGGTACGAGGCGGTCCGCCCCAGGTCGATGGAGCTGAAGACGATCATGGCGAGTATCGGCATGATGAGTGCCAGCTCCACCAACGCCGTGCCCCGCTCACAGGTGCGTGCTCGGACGCGCCAACCCTGACGGGATCCCGCGGTGCCCGCGCACGAACCCTCTGGGGCGCCTGACTTCACCATCTCCTCATCGGCAGCAGCGACACAAGCTTGAGCCTCCGACCTGGGTCATCCGGGGGTGAGCGCGGTGGTGTGGGTGACTTGTGCAACCCAATCGAGGGTTGTGGCAGGCACAACGGTGGGGACACTCGTGGAACGGCGAGTCCATCGGGGAAGGCCCGGTTGGTGTGCAGTCCGACGTGGATCCGCGGATCGACGTACCGTCGCCGGGGATGTGCGATGAGGAGCTCGTTGCAGGCCTCCAGGCCGGAGACGAGAACGAGACCGGAGACCAAGCCGTGACGACACTGAGCCCGAAGCAAGTCGAGCTGTGCGCCCAGTCGCAATGGGACTTCACCGACCTGCGTGCGATGTTCATCAATTGCACCCTGAAGCGATCTCCCGAGCAGTCGCACACGCAAGGTCTCGCCGACGTCTCCATGGAGATCATGGGTCGACAGGGCGTGAAGGTGGAAGCGGTGCGTGCGGTCGATCACGACATCGCCACCGGGGTCTGGCCCGACATGACCGAGCACGGCTGGGAGCAGGACGACTGGCCGGCGATCTTCGACCGGGTCATGGCCTGCGACATCTTGGTGCTGTGCACCCCGATCTGGCTCGGCGAGAAGTCGTCGGTCTGCACCCAGGTGATCGAGCGGCTGTACGGCAACAGCCACCTGCTCAACGAGCAGGGCCAGTACGCCTACTACGGGCGAGTCGGCGGGTGCCTCGTCACCGGCAACGAGGACGGTGTCAAGCATTGCGCGATGAACGTCCTGTACTCGCTGCAACACCTCGGCTACGTCATTCCGCCCCAGGCCGACGCCGGCTGGATCGGCGAAGCAGGTCCGGGTCCCTCCTACCTCGATCCAGGCTCAGGGGGACCCGAGAACGACTTCACCAACCGCAACACCACGTTCATGACCTGGAACCTGCTGCACCTCGCCCGGATCATGAAGGACGCAGGCGGCATGCCAGCCCACGGAAACCAGCGCTCCGAATGGGATGCCGGCTGCCGCTTCGACTTCCCGAACCCCGAACATCGATAGGGATGGCCGCGAGTTGCAAGGGCTCGACCGAGTCGTTCCCCGCTGGCTGACCTTTCGATCAACGTGACCTTCACCATGCAGACCACCGTTCGACCGGGTTGACAGGCGCTGGGAGTTGCGCCGTCCAGTGGCTCGAAACGAATGACCTCGGGTCAGGCAGGGGCGACCACGGTGTAGGTGACGGTGGTGGTGCCGACCTTGCCTTCGTTGTCCGTGGCCGTCACCGTGAAGGACCTGGTGCCGACGGTCGCGGTGTCGATGGCGGCGCCGTTGGCGACGCTGCCCACGCAGGACGCGACGCCGACGCCGGTGCCGTCGTCGCACGAGAAGGCGGCGAGGACCGTCGTGCCCTGCACGATCGACGCGTCCTGCACTGGCCGCGCGATCTTGATGGCCGGAGCCTTCGTGTCGTTGCTGATCAGCGTCGTGTGGAGGGTGGGGCTCGGGCTCGGGAAGCAGGAGAACGAGGGGTTCAGCGTCCCGATGGGCGTGCCGGTGACCTTGACGTCGTAGGTGAGCCCCGGCGAGGTGTAGCTGGTCCCGCTGAGCTTGGCGTTGATCCGGCTTTGCAGCGTGCCGCCCGCGGTGAGCTTCATGGAGAGCGCGGGCAGCGTGGCCACGTTGGGGTGCGCCGTGGTGCTCGATGCGATGGGACCGGGGACCGTGACGACCACGGTCGAACCCGAGGCGGAGGCGGTGGGCGTGCCCGAGCCGATGTTGCTCCCGCCGTCGATCGCGTACGACACGAGCGTGCTGTTGGCGGGGACCGCGACGCGCCACACCAGGTTGGAGATCTGGGTGACGGTGCCGTTGCCGGTCGGGTTGCCGTCGAACGAGAACGGGTCGGCGGACACCTTCACGTCGAACTCACCGCCGGGGGCGACGGCCTGCGGGCCCTGCGCCGCGTAGGTGAAGGTCGATGAGCCGGTGCTGTCGCCGACCAGGCCGTTGTTCGACTTGATCTTGCAGTCGAAGTCGACCGTGGTCTTCACCGTGGTGGGAGGGTCGTCACAGGCGGTCAGCACGGCGACCAGTCCCACGGCGACCGCGGCGGCGCTCAGCCGCCGCCCGATCCTTCGAGCTCGCATCGTTCTCTCCCCAGGCCACGGCCATCTGGCACCCAGCCGGCAACCTAGCGGTCGGCCGATCCCGTCGGGCCGCCCCCGCTCGTCACGGCACCTCCCGCGTCCGCCGCTGGTTCGACCGTGACGTGGACCACCAACTAGGCGGAGGTCGCCCGTAGCGTGCTGGCCGTGACTGATTGGACGACGATCTCGGCGTTCGCCACGGGCGCGGGCACGCTGGTGCTGGCCGTGGCCACGTTCTCGTCGGTCCGCTCGGCGAACCGATCGGCCCGCACCGCGGAGCGGTCGCTGCTGGCGAACCTCCGACCGTTCCTGATGCACGCCCGCCCCGCCGATCCCGTCGAGAAGATCATGTGGGTCGACGAGCACTGGGCGTCGGTGGGAGGCGGCCGGGCTGTGGTGGACCGCGGCGATGCTGCCACCTATCTGGCGATGCCGCTGCGCAATGCCGGCAGCGGGTTGGCGGTGCTGCACGGCTGGCGGGTCGACCCGAGGCGCCGCACGACCGACGCCGCGCACGCCAGTCCGGACGATCTCCGCGCGCTCCACGGCGGCCGTCCCGACCCGGCCGACTTCCACCGGCAGTCGCGTGACCTGTACGTCCCGTCCGGCGACACCGGGTTCTGGCAGGCGGCCGTGCGCGGTGGCAACGGCGACGACGCCCTCCGCACCGCCCTCGACGAGTCGATCCGGCTCCGGTGGGTGTTCACGATCGACCTCCTGTACTCCGACAGCGAGGGCGGTCAGCGCACGATCAGCCGGTTCTCGATGAGCCCGAAGGGGGACGAGGCCTGGGTGTGCTCGGTGACCCAGCACTGGAACCTGGACCGCGACGACCCCCGCTGAGCCTTCGGCCGTTCGGTGTTCGTGACGGCCCGAACGCCGATCTTGTCGGCATCACCGCTGTCCGGTATCGTATGTTCTGTGTTCGTGACGGCAGGAACCGATGATCGCCGCAGCATGCTCGGCGAGTTGGCCGAAGCGCTGGCCTCCCTCGACATCGATACCACGCTCGACGGCGACGTCCTGGTCGCCGATGGCAACCGCCTCGTCCCCCAGGTGGTCGCACGGGCCCACCCCACCCCGGCGGATCTGAGCGAGCTGGTGAGCGAGGCGCCTGCACGGGTGCCGGCCCTGGTCGTGGCGGACCGCATCAGCGATGCCGGCCGCGACGTGCTGCGCCGCGCCGGCTGGGGATGGCTCGATCGTCGTGGCCACGTCCGGGTCTGGGCATCGGGGCTTCGGGTCGAGTCCCCGCTGCACCCGTCGGCCGCCACCGCCGGCCGGTCGCGCCCCGGCAACGCCTGGACCACCGTCGGACTCGAGATCGCGCTGGCCGTGCTGTGCGAACCCACCGAACCGGTCACGGCCCGGCGCATTGCCGCCATCATCGGCCGCAGCGTCGGCGCCACCCACGAGCTGATCGGGCGCTTCGTGGAGCTCGGCCTCGTCGGCCCCCGGAGCCACCTGCCCCTGCTGCCCGAGCTGTTCTGGGAGACCTCGGCCCGCTGGCCGGACAACGGTTGGATCGGGCTCCCGGTGGGTCTCGACGAGGTGGCCGAGCGCGTCGGTGGCGACGAGCTCCTGCGGGTGGACGAGCGGGCGGCGACGCTCGGCGGCGCCCGCATCGCCGCCGCCGGCGACCTGCCGGCAAGGGCCTACGTCCGCTCGGCGGGAGCCCTGCGGCGCGCCCGCTCGATGGTCGAGCGAGACCGTGACCGAGACCGAGACCGCACTGACGACGGCGACCCGAGTCGGTCCATCGCTGATGCCGACGCGGCCCGGGACCGCGACCGCGACCGGGACCGCAAGGGCGAGGAGCGCAGCCGGACCGTGCGGTCGTGGGTGCGCGCCGCACCCGTCCACTGGCTCCCCGAGAACGAGGACCACCCGCCGGACGCGGACCACGCCTGGCACGTGGCCCACCCCTTGGTGTGCGCGCTGCGCCTGGCCGCGGATCCGTCGCGCGGCCGCGAGATCGTCGACGACTGGGGCATCGTCCCCGGTGCCATCCCGCGCGGGGCGACCTGATGGCCGTCGTACTGTCCGGGCGCCGCGGCGGTACCACGCACCGCGAGGTCGAGCTGCTGGCATCACTCCCGCCGGAGCTGCGCCTCATCGGTGGGCTGGCCGTGATGTGTCGCGTCGGCACCCCGCACCGCGCCACCGTCGACCTCGATGCGGTCACCCGCGACCTCACCAGCGTCCACCCCGCGATCGCCCGGCTGGCCCTCACGTCGGCCGGTGGCGGCCAGTACCGCTTCGAGGGCGACCTCGACCTCGACGTGATCGACATCGCGCCGGTCCCTACCGACGAGCTCCTTGCAGAGCTCCTCGCCGACGGGCCCGACCTCTCCGACCTCGAGCTCAACGTGCTCGCCCACACCTGGGCTCACGACTCGGCCCGCGCCCTCGACATCGTCGCCGTCGACGACGACGGCGGCGCCCGGCTCGCGCAAGCCACCGACCGCATGGTCGCCACGTCGGCCGGGATCGTCGCCATGAAGGCAACGACCGTCCCGCTGCGCGCCTCGTCGAGGCCGGAGAAGCGGGCATCGGACCTCTACGACCTCGGCCGCCTGCTCGTCGCCGGCCGGTTGTCGCCGGGCGAGTGGGCGGCCATGCCCGAGCCGCTGCGCGACGTCGTGGCGGCGCGGCTCCACCAGTGGTTCGTCGACGACGGTGGCCGGGACCGCACCTATCGAGATGTCCGCCGCTTCGACGAGCCGCTGCTCGACCTCGACGACGTCGCCGACGTCGTCGAGGACCTCCTGGCGAGCCAGCCCGGCCAGGCGGGCTGACCAGGTCTTCGTCGGCCCGTCAGGCCCAGCAAGCGCCATTTCTTGCGGGAACAGGTGTCCGGGCGGCTGGATCGGCCGATGTGACGGGTGGGCCGTCGAGCGGGTACGGCCGGACCGAGACCAACCATGACCAGGACCTTCCAACGCCGAGCCAACCTTGCCGTCGCGACGGCAGTCCTGGTGTTCGCCGTTGCCATGCAGCTGGAGCTGCCGTCCGTTCGCGGCGCACTGATCATCTCCAACCTCATGCAGTGCGCGGCGCCGGCCCTCGCCGCGCTGGGCTGCTGGTTCGCCTCTCGTCGGGCGGTGACGTCGCGCCAAGGGCGGGCGTGGCTGTTCTTCGGGGCGTCGGCGTCCTCGTGGTGCCTCGGCCAGGTCGTGTGGAGCTACTTCGTCATCTCCGGGAACGCGGCGCCGTACCCGTCGGTGGGCGACTTCGCGTTCCTCGCCGCGGTGCCGCTCGCCCTCTGCGGCGTGTGGCTCCTCGCGGCCCGGTCACCGGCGGCGACCCGCCTGCTCGCTGCGGTCGACGGCTTCATCATCACCGGCGGCCTGCTGGCGATCAGCTGGCAGTTCATGCTCGGGCAGACGTGGCACAACGGCGGCGATCGACCCCTCACGTTCGCGCTGAGCCTGGCGTATCCGGCCGGCAACCTCGTCGTGACGTCCTCGATCCTCATGGTGATCATGCGCACGGGTCGCCAGGCCGGCCCTGTGCCGCTCATGGGCCTGGCCGCCGGCCTCCTGCTGCTCGTGGGCGCCGACAGCATGTTCGTCCTCGCCACGCTCCGGGGCACCGAGAGCCAGACGTCGATCAGCGACATCGGCTGGGTGTCGGGCTACCTGGCGATCTTCCTCTCGTCGCTCACGTACCCGCGACGCCGCTCCGTGTCCGACGCCTCCGACCATGCCTCGCTGCGCCGGGCCCTGCTTCCCTTCACCATCCTCACGGTCTCGCTGGTGCTGCGGCTCGGTCTCACCCTCACCGGCCACCGCACCGATCCGTTCCTCGTGGGGGTGCTCGTGGTGACGACGGGCCTCGTCCTCGTACGGCAGCTGCTCACGATGCAGGAGAACGAAGGCCTCACCCGGTCGCTCGAGCAGAAGATCGGCGAGCTGATCTCGCGCGAGGAACAGCTCAGCCACCAAGCGTTCCACGACCCGTTGACCGGGCTGGCTAACCGGCGCCTGTTCACCGACCGCGTCGACCACGCCCTCACCCTGTGCCGTCGCACCGGCGACGTGACCGCCGTGCTCTTCGTCGATCTCGACGACTTCAAGACGGTCAACGACAGCCTCGGACACGCCGTCGGCGATCAGTTGCTCGTGGCGGTCGGGACCCGCCTCAGCGGCTGCGTCCGTCCGGGCGACACGGTGGCCCGCCTCGGTGGCGACGAGTTCGGGATCCTGCTCGAAGAGGTGGCCGAAGGGGACCTGCCGGGCCTGATCTCGGGCCGCATGCTCGAAGCGCTCGACGTGCCGTTCCCGATTGCCGGCCGCCAGGTGTTCACCCGCGCCAGCATCGGGATCGCCCTCGGTGAGGGAAGCGATTCGCTCGACGGCGAACAGCTCCTCGCCGATGCCGACGTCGCCCTCTATGCCGCCAAGGCCGCCGGCAAGGCGACCGTCCGCCGCTTCGAGCGGATGATGCGGGTGTCGGCCCTCGAACGCCTCGAGCTCGGGCAGGACCTCCGCCGAGCCGTCGACCTCGACCAGTTCTTCTGCGAGTACCAGCCCATCGTCGACCTCATCACCGGGCGCGTCGTCGCCGTCGAGGCCCTCGTCCGCTGGGACCACCCGGAGCGCGGCCTCATCCCTCCGAACGCGTTCGTGGAGCTGGCCGAAGAGACCGGCATGATCGGCGACGTCGGCCGCCGCGTGCTCGAGATGGCAACGGTGCAGGGCGCCGCGTGGCGCCGCTCCGGCGAGGTGCCGTCCGGGTTCGAGATGCACGTGAACCTCTCGGGCCGCCAACTCGAGGAGGTGGACCTCATCGAGCAGGTCGCCCGGACGCTTGCCTCGTCGGGCTTCCCGCCGACGCAGCTCGTGCTGGAGATCACCGAGAGCGTGGCCGTCGAGGTCGGCGCCAGGCACCTCGAACAGCTCGTCGGGCTGCGCGAGCTGGGCGTCCGCATCGCCATCGACGACTTCGGCACCGGGTACTCGTCGCTCAACTACCTGCGCGCCCTGCCCGTCG
>JAOBWM010000025.1 GCA_025463365.1 Acidimicrobiales bacterium | reverse complement strand
AGCTCCCGAACATGAAGCGTTCCCCGCTCCCAGCAGGCCTGGCGGCCGTCGTCCTCGTCGCCGCCGGCCTCGCCTTCGTCGGCGCGCCGGCCGTCGGTCGTCCCGTCCACATGGACCGGTCGTCCAGGTCGACCGCGGCGTCGACGGCGTCCACCACGGACACCTACGTCGTGCTCGTCCGCGACGCGTCTTCGGAGGCGGCGGCTCGCCGCGCGGTGGCCGCCGCCGGCGGAACGGTGGTCGAGGCGAGCGCCGGCATCGGCACGCTCACCGTCGAAGCACCGGCGTCCACGTTCGTGGCCGCTGTGCGCTCGAAGCCAGGGATCAGCGGCGTCGCCGCGAGCCGCTCCATCGGCCACAGCCCCGGCGTGCCGGCGCGCCACGACCTCGTCGAGCACGAGGGCCGGAGCCAGGCACTCCGCCAGCAGCCGGCGCCGCGCCGTCGCGGTCAGGGGTCCGGAACCTCGAACGGCCAGGACACGCTCGAGCCGTTGCAATGGGACATGGACATGATCCACGCCAAGCAGGCCCACGCCGTGAACCCCGGTTCGCCGAAGGTCTCGGTCGGCATCATCGACACCGGCATCGATGGCACCCAGCCCGACCTGGCCCCGAACCTCGACCGGTCCCTCTCGCGCAACTTCACCACCGACATGCCCGACATCGACGGGCCCTGCGAGGTCCCGAGCTGCCAGGATCCGGCCGACGCCGACCAGGGCGGTCACGGCACCCACGTGGCCGGCACGGTGGCGGCGGCCGACAACGGCATGGGCATCGTGGGCGTGGCCCCGAAGGTGAAGCTCGTCAACGTGCGCGCCGGCCAGGACAGCGGGTACTTCTTCCTCGCGCCCACGCTCGACGCGCTGACCTACAGCGGCGCCGCCGGCATCGACGTGGTGAACATGTCGTTCTACGTCGACCCGTGGCTCTACAACTGCCGCAGCAACCCGGCCGACTCGCCGGCGCAGCAGTACGAGCAGCGATCGATCATCAGCGCCATGAACCGCGCCCTCGAGTACGCCCACCGCCACGGGGTCACCCTCATCAGCGCGATGGGGAACGAGAACTCCGACCTCGGCGACCCCGGCTTCGATCCCACCAGCCCCGACTACCCCGAGGGCACCAACTACGACCGCCAGATCGACAACGACGATTGCCTGTCGATGCCGAGCGAGGGCAGCCACGTGCTCAACGTGACGTCCATCGGCCCGAGCAAGAAGAAGGCCGACTACTCGAACTACGGGCTCGAGCGGGGCTTCGTGGCCGCACCCGGCGGGTGGTTCCGCGACGGGTTCGGCACGGCCACGTTCCGGACCAACGCCAACCTGATCTTGTCGACCTACCCGAAGGTGACGTTGCAGGACGAAGGGTTGGTGGACCAGGACGGCAACGTCGTTCCCGAAGCCGCGGGGCTGGTGTTCAAGGAGTGCACCGCGGACGGGTGCGGGTACTACACCTACCTGCAGGGCACCTCGATGGCCGCGCCGCACGCGACGGGCGTCGCGGCCCTTGCCGTCGCGCGATACGGCCATCCCGATCGCCGCCATGGCGGACTCACCATGGATCCGGACCAGGTGGCGAACGTCGTGGCCCGATCAGCCACGCCGACGCCGTGCCCGACGCCCCGGTTGCAGACCTATTCGAACGAGGGTCGGGACGCGTCCTTCGACGCGTACTGCGACGGCAGCGTGCGGTTCAACGGCTTCTACGGCTACGGGATCATCGACGCGCTGCGAACCGTTTCGGGGGGAGGGTCCGGTCGGGGGTAGCACGCACCCCCGACCGCGACCGCGGCCCGCTCCGTGCCAGGGGCGGGCCGCGCCGCGTCCGGGGTCGTCCCTCGGCCGCGCCCGCCGGCGATTCAGCCGACGATCCAGCCGGCGATCGGACGATAGATCGGATGGTCGACATAGATAGGGAACCCGATGTAAGTTGCCCGGATGGGGCGAACACAGGAGCAGCGACGCGCCGAGACCCGCGCCCAGCTCCTCGGCGCCGCGGCCGACCTGTTCGCCCGCAAGGGGTTCCACGCCACGTCGGCCGAGGCCGTCGCGGCCGCCGCTGACCGAACGACGGGCGCGCTCTACGACCACTTCGGCGGCAAGGAGGGGCTCCTCGTCGGCCTCCTCGAGCTCTGGATCGAACAGACGGTGGTCGACCTCACGGCCAGCATCGAGAGCGAGTCCGACCTCGATGGCCGCCTCGGCGCGCTGTGGAGCGGGATCGTCCGTCGCGACAGCGAGAGCGGTGACGCCTGGTTGCTGCTCGAGTTCGAGCTGTGGCTGCACGCCGTGCGCGACCCCGAGGTGGGCGTCGTCGGCGCCGAGCGGTTCCAGCTGATGCGCGAGGGGTTGGCCGGCGGCATCGGTGACTGGGCCGCGGAGTTCGGCTTCGAGCTCCCCGGCCCGGCCGACGAGCTGGCGACGCAGCTGATCGGGCTCCTCCTCGGCCTCGCATTCCAGTTCCGGCTCGAACCTGCCGTCGTTCCACAAGCGGTCGTGGTCGACGGCCTTCGCCGCCTGCTCGACCTGCCCGTGACCCCATCCGCACGAACTCCCATCCGCCGCACCACCACCCCACGAGGAGGCCACTGATGGCCAGCACGCGTGACGATCTCTCCCTCGACGACATCCACCTGCTCGAGGACACCTGGGCCGAGGCGGTGCCCTACGACCAGTTCGCCTTGCTGCGCAAGGAGGCGCCGGTCTTCTGGCACGAGCACCCGGAGTGGAAGGGGTTCTGGGCCGTCACTCGCTACGACGACGTGCGTGCCGTCAGCCGCGACCACCAGACGTTCAGTGCCGAGCTCGGCTCCACCTTCCTCCAGGACCACGACGAGGCGCAGCTCGAGCTGATCCGCATGACCATCCTGAACATGGATCCGCCCAAGCACTCGCGCTACCGGCGGCTCGTGAGCGCGGGCTTCAAGCCCCGGATGATCACCGCGCTCCTGGACCACATCCAGGAGCTCGCCGACCGGATCGTCGCCGAGGTCGACGGCGAGGACGAGATCGAGTTCGTCGAGCGGGTGGCGGCCGAGCTGCCGCTGCAGGTGATCTGCGAGCTGCTGGGGGTGCCCAACGACGACCGGCACCTGATCTTCGACTGGAGCAACCGCATGGTCGGCTCGCAGGACCCCGACTTCCGGGTGTCCGACGAGGACGGCGAAGCGGCGATGGGTGAGATCTACATGTACTGCGACGCCCTGGCCAACGACCGTCGGGTCAACCCGCAAGACGACATCATGACGGCCCTGGTCGAGGCCGAGGTCGACGGCGATCGCCTCACCCAAGAAGAGCTCAACATGTTCTTCGTCACCCTCGTGGTGGCCGGCAACGAGACCACCCGCAACCTGATCAGCCACTCGGTGCTGGCCATCCTCGAGCACCCCGAGCTCAAGGCCGAGTTGGTCGCGGGGATCGACGACGACGAGCTGTGGACCACGGCCGTCGAGGAGTTCCTCCGGTGGGGAGCGTCGATCCACAACTTCCGCCGGACAGCCACCGTCGACACCGAGATCGCCGGCCAGCCGATCAAGGCCGGCGACAAGGTCGTCATCTACTACCCGGCCGCGAACCGCGACCCGGAGCACTTCGAGAACCCCGACGTGTTCGATCCGCGGCGCACGCCCAACGACCACGTCACGTTCGGGGGCGGCGGCACGCACTTCTGCCTCGGCGCCAACCTGGCCCGCTCGCAGATCAAGGCCATGGTCCGCACCTTCCTGCGCCGCTACCCCGACGTCGCGCCCGCCGGTCCCCACCGCCGGATGCGCTCGGACTTCGTGAACGGCATCAAGTACCTGCCGGTCCGACTGGCCGGCTGACCTCCTCACCTTCCACCCCTCAGGAGCACGTTCCGCAATGCAGACCGACATCGCCCGCACGCTGGGCATCGAGTTCCCGATCTTCGCCTTCACGCACTGCCGTGACGTGGTGGCCGCCGTCAGCAAGGCCGGTGGGTTCGGCGTGCTGGGCGCCGTCGGCTTCACGCCCGAGCAGCTCGAGACGGAGCTGGCGTGGATCGACGAGCACGTCGGCGACGCCCCCTACGGCGTCGACATCGTCATCCCCGGCAAGTACGAGGGGATGGGAGAGCTCGACGCCGAGAAGCTCGAGGCCGACCTGAAGGCGATGATCCCCGAGCAGCACCGCCAGTTCGTCGACAAGATCCTCGCCGACCACGAGGTGCCGGAGGTCCCGCAGGAGGAACGCATGCAGGAGCTGCTCGGCTGGACCGCGGCCACCGCCGGCCCGCAGGTCGAGGTGGCGCTGGCACACCCCAAGGTCAAGCTCCTCGCCAACGCGCTCGGCACCCCGCCCCCGGACGTGATCGAGGAGATCCACGCGTCGGGCCGGTTGGTCGCCGCGCTGTGCGGAGCCGCCAAGCAGGCCGTGCGGCACAAAGAAGCCGGCGTCGACATCGTGATCGCGCAGGGCACCGAGGGCGGTGGTCACACCGGCGACGTCGGCTCGATGGTCCTGTGGCCCGAGGTGATCGACGCGCTCGGCGATACGCCGATGCTCGCCGCAGGTGGGATCGGAACCGGTCGCCAGATGGCGGCGGCCCTGGCCATGGGCGCGCAGGGCGTCTGGACCGGATCGCTGTGGCTGACGGTGGAGGAGGCCGACGTGCCGCCCGCGCAGATGCAGAGCTACCTCGATGCCGGCAGCCGCGACACGGTCCGCTCCCGCTCGTGGACCGGCAAGCCATGTCGCATGCTCCGCAACGACTGGACCGATGCATGGGAGGCCGAGGGCAACCCCAAGCCGCTCGGCATGCCGATGCAGTTCATGGTCACGTCCAACGCCGTCCAGCGCGGCCACAAGTACCCCGACCAGGCCAAGGACGTGCAGTTCAACCCGGTCGGCCAGATCGTCGGCCGCATGAACAAGGTGCGCCCCGTCAAGGACGTGATCTTCGACATGGTCAGCGACTGCATCGATGCCTCCGAGCGCCTCAACGGCCTCCTGAACCAGAACGCGGACGCCTGACATGGCCTGTCCCGTGCAACCCGGAACCGACTTCACCGACCCCGACACCCTCGTGTCCGGCGTCCCCCTCCCGGAGTTCGCGTACCTCCGCGAGAACGCTCCGATGTTCTGGAACCCGCAGACCCGGGCGAACTCGAGCTACGACGACGGCGGCTTCTGGCTCGCCACGCGCCACGCCGACGTGAAGGCGATCTCGTGTGCCCGCGAGGGCTGGTCGAGCGCCGAGAACACCGCCATCGTGAAGTTCGACGGCGCCACCGTCGGTCCCGACGAGCGCGTGGTCCAGCGGCAGATGCTGCTGAACATGGACGACCCGCAGCACAGCAAGGTGCGCGGCATCGTCTCCCGGGGCGTCTTCACGCCGCGCGGCGTCGGCAAGATCGAGGACGCCCTGCGCGAGCGGGCCGTGCGGATCGTCATCGAGGCCAAGGCCAAGGGGACGGGCAACTTCGTGGACGACGTGGCGTGCGAGCTCCCGCTCCAGGCACTCGCCGACCTCATGGGCTTTCCGCAGGAGGACCGCAAGCAGATCTTCAACTGGTCGAACCAGATGATGGCCTACGACGACCCTGACTACGACGTGGACCCGTCGATCGCCGCCGCCGAGATCCTCGGCTACGCCATGACGCTCGGCGAGGAGCGCAAGGCCTGCCCGGCCGACGACATCATCACCCGGCTCGTCGCGGCCAGCACGACCGACGACATCCTCACCTCGGAGGAGTTCGGCTTCTTCGTGCTGATCCTCGCGGTGGCCGGCAACGAGACCACTCGCAACGCCATCAGCCACGGCATGCACGCGTTCCTGCAGAACCCCGAGCAGTGGGAGCTGTACAAGGCCGAGCGGCCGTCCACCACCGCTGACGAGATCGTGCGCTGGGCCACCCCGGTGGTCATGTTCCAGCGCACCGCGATGGACGATGTCGAGGTCAGCGGCACGGAGGTGAAGAAGGGCCAGCGCGTCGGGCTCGTCTACAGCTCGGCCAACTTCGACGACACCGTGTTCGAGGACCCGCACCGCTTCGACATCACCCGCGACCCGAACCCCCATGTCGGCTTCGGCGGCGGCGGCGCCCACTTCTGCGTGGGCGCCAACCTGGCCAAGGTCGAGATCGACCTGATGTTCAACGCCATCGCCGACCACCTGCCCGACATCACCCAGCTCGGCGAGCCCACCCGCCTGCGCTCGGGCTGGCTCCACGCCCTGAAGGAGTTCCCGGTCAGCTACGGCTGATCCGGGCGGGCGCACGGCCCGGTCTGCTGGGATGTCGGGATGGAGGATCCGGCGGCACCCCTCGCGGTCGAGATCGACGAACGACTCGTCCGGGCGCTGCTGGCCGAGCAGCACCCGGACCTCGCCGCGCTCGCGGTCCGACAGGTGGCCGAGGGTTGGGACAACCGCATCTTCCGGCTCGGCGTCGACCTCGCGGTTCGGCTGCCGAGGCGGGTCGAGTCGGCGCACCTCCTCGAGCACGAGCTGCGCTGGCTGCCCGAGCTGGCGGCGCTCGTCACCGGGGAGCTGGCCGTCCCCGCGCCGCTGCGGGCGGGCGTGCCAGGCTCCGGCTTCCCGTGGTCCTGGTCGATCGGGCCATGGCTACCCGGCGACGTGGCCGCGCTCGCGCCACCCGACGACCTCCACGATGCCGCCCGCCGGCTGGGCTCGTTCCTCCAGTCGTTCCACCGAGCGGCGCCTCGCGACGCCCCCGCCAATCCCTTCCGCGGGATCCCGTTGGCCGAGCGCAGCGAGCGCGTCGACCTCCACCTCGCTGCAGCGTCGACACGGGGGATCGAGCTGGACGACGAAAGGATCCGCGAGCGTTGGGCCACGCTCGTCGCCGTGCCGCCGTGGGACCGACCTCCGGTGTGGCTGCACGGTGACCTCCACCCCCGCAACGTGCTGGTCGACGGCGGCAGGCTCTCGGCGGTGATCGACTTCGGCGACCTCACGTCCGGCGACCCTGCAACCGACCTCGCGATCGCCTGGATGCTCTTCGACACCGCGTCGCGAGCGACGTTTCGGGACGCGGCCGAGGTGGACGACGACACCTGGAGCCGTGCCGAGGGCTGGGCACTGGCGCTCTCGCTCGCCTACCTCGACAACACCGACGTGCCCATGGCGGACGTCGCCCGCACCACCCTCGACGCGCTCTTCCATCGGCCGTCATGACCGATCCGGCCCGCGGTCAGCTGTGGGCGCGCCGCAGGGCGCGCTTGTCGAGCTTGCCGAGAGGGTTGCGGTCGAGCGAGTCGACGAGGCGGACCTCCCTCGGGCACTTGAACCGGGACAGCCGGTCCTCGCACCAGGCCTGGAGGTCGGCCGGCTCGGGCGGCACACCGGGGTCCTGCGGCACGACGAGCGCCACCAGGATCTCGCCGAGGTCGCGATGGGGGAGGCCGATGCCCGCGACGTCGGCCACGCCAGGGTGGGCGACCAACACCTGTTCCATCTCGGCGGGGTAGACGTTGACCCCGCCGGTGACGACCATGTCGGCGAAGCGATCGGTCACGTAGATCCACCCGTCGGCATCGACCCGGCCGATCTCGCCGAGGGTGAAGACGCCGGGTGCCACGTGGGCGGCGGCCGTCCGCTCGGGGTCGTCGTGGTAGACGATCCCGCGGCCGCTCACGTCCCGGAAGCACAGCCGGCCCTCGGTGTCGACCGGCAGTTCGGTGCCGGTCTCGTCGACCACCACGACCTCGTAGGGCGCGACCGATCGACCCACGGAACCGGGATGCAACAGCCAGTCCTCGCTCGTGATCGACGACGTCACGCCCACCTCGGTGGCGCCGTACGCCTCCAGGAAGACGGGCCCCCACCAGTCGATCATCGCCCGCTTCACCTCGACCGGGCAGGAGGCGCCCGTCTGGAAGACGAGCCGCAGCGACGACAGGTCGTAGCCCGAGCGCACCTCGTCAGGGAGCGCGGCCAGTCGGGCGAGGTGGGTGGGCACGAGGGTGGTGGACCCGATCTGCCACCGCTCGATCGCGGCCAGGGTGGCCTCGGCATCGAACCGCTCCAGCACGCCGATCCGCGTCCCGGCGGCGAGCGCCCGAACCGCGTTGAGCGGGCCGGTGTGGTGCAGGGGTGCGACCACGAGATGCCGGCCCTCACCGACGAACCGGTTGGCGGCGAGCCCGTCCACGAAGGCGGACCACGACGCTCGGCGGGGGAACACGTTCGGCGGGAGCTCGGTGGCCTTCGGCGTACCCGTCGTCCCGGAGGTGAAGAGGAGGTTGGGGAGGATCGGTCGGTCGTCGGGCGGGGAACCCGATGGCGCTGAGGCGAGCCACTCGTCCCACCCGGGTGCCGCCCACGTGGCGACCGTGGGCGCGATGTGCTCGTCGACCAACGCCGCGGCTTCCCGAGCCCGCTCCTCGGTGTGCGGGCCGGCGATGAGCAACGCGACGTCGGCCACCGCGAGCTGGTAGGCGACCTCCGGTGCCGCAAGGTGGCTGTTGATCGCAACCACCGACGCGCCGGACCGCAACGCCCCGAGGTGGGCGATCACCGCCTCCGCGGCGTTCTCGGCGAACACCGCGACCCGACGTCGACCGCCATCGGTGCCAGCGCGCGCGTGGTGGGCGATCCGGTTCGCCGTGTCCCACGCCTCGTCGGCCGACCACGCCCCCCGCTCGTCGACCACGAGCGCGTCGCCGGCCACGGGCAACCCGCCTTCCACCGGCTCGTCGCCCGTCACCACTCCATCCGGCATGACCGGCGACCGTAGCGGCCTCGGTTCTTGCTCAAGGTCAGCGCGTCCAGTGATGGCGGATTCTGAGGATCGTCCGATCCGTTCTTGAGCAAGGACCGAGTCGGGTCCCTTCTTGCTCAAGGACGCGCGCTCGGTGATCCGTTCTCGAGCAAGAACGGGCAAGGGGTCCGGCGGGCTCGCCTAGGTTCGGGCGCCATGCCACAGGTGATGACCCCGGAGGAGGCGGCGGCGCTGGTCCGCCCGGTCGATGTGGTGGGCATCCCGCTCGGGCCCGGTCACCCGGGCGCGTTCCTCCATGCCCTCGGCGGTCGCACCGACTGGGAGGATCTCCTCGTCACGGGGGCGCTCCTGACGGACTTCTACGAGGTGTTCGGTCGCCCCAACGTTCGGTTCCTCTCGGGCTTCTACGGTCCGCTCGAACGGCTCATGCGAGACCAGGGTGGCGCGATCGAGTTCGTGCCCGCTGACTTCCGCCGCTTCGCGCCGGCGCTCGAGCGCATCCACCCGCGGGTGATGGCCACGGCGGCCTCGCCTCCCGACGTGGACGGCTGGTGCAGCCTGTCACTCCATGCCGGGGCCACGATCGGCGCCATCGGCATGGCGGCCGACGATCCCGAGCGCACGCTCGTGGTGGAGGTGAGCCCGCGCTACCCGCGCACGTTCGGGATCGGCGAACACCACCATCGCATCCATGTCGACCGCATCGACGTCCTCATCGAGACCGAGCGCGAACCGTTCGTCATCGCCGAGGCCGTGCCCACCCCCGAGGAGCGGACCATCGCTGCGTCGGTCGCGTCGTTCATCACCGAGGGTTCGACCATCCAGACCGGCATCGGCGGCATCCCGTCGACGGTGGCCGCGCTCCTGGCCGAGGGTTCGGCCGGCGACTTCGGGATCCACTCGGAGATGTTCACGACCGGCCTGATGAAGCTCCACCAGGCCGGCAAGGTGGCCAACCAGAAGGGCATCTACGACGGCCTGTCGGTGACGACGTTCGCCGCCGGCACGCGGGAGCTCTACGACTGGCTCGACGGCAACGAGGAGGTCGGGTTCCTTCCCGTCCACCTCGTCAACTCGCCGGAGCTGATCTCGAAGAACCGCAAGATGATGTCGATCAACGGCGCGCTGGCCGTCGACCTCGCCGGTCAGGCGGTCGCCGACACCCTCGCCGGATCACAGTTCTCGGGCATCGGCGGGCACGAGGACTTCGTCGCGGCCTCGGGCCTGGAGCTCGAAGACCGCTCACTGATCTGCCTGCGGTCCTCGACGGTGGTCGACGGCAAGCGACTGTCGCGCATCTCTGGACGGTTCCCGGCCGGGACGATCATCACCACGCCGCGCCACCAACTCGACGTCGTGATCACCGAGTTCGGCGTGGCCGAGCTGCGGGGCCGCACGGTGCGCGAACGAGCGAGGGCCCTGGCCGCGATCAGCCACCCGGAGTTCCGTGACCAGCTCCTCGCCGACGCCGAGGTGTGGCCGCCGGCCTGATCCCCCGATGGGTCCTCAGGGGCCCCGAGGTACCGGCCGATCAGGAAGGGGAGGAGTACCGTCCCCCGCCGGGGAACCTTCCATCGGTCATGAACCATCTCACTGCTTCCGGCCGCCTGCGTGCGGTGTCGCTCGTCGTCGTGGCGAGCCTCCTGGCCGTGCTGTCGGCCACCGGGACCAGCTCGTCGGCGCTGCCCGGCCAGACCGCGCCGACCCAGCCGACCCAGCCCACGACCCAGGACGACGGCGACAACCCGCAGCTCAGCTCCAAGTACAACGACGTCCTGCGGGAGGAGGCGAAGCTCCAGAAGGAGCTCGACACCGCCCACAAGGCGGCGCAGGACGCCACCGACAAGCTCGACGTCCTGCAGCTGCAGACTCGCCAGACCCAGATCGAGCTGCTCGGCGCCCAAGCGGACCTCCGCAACGCGACGACCGTCGCCCGGCTGCGAGAGAAGGCGCGCCGCCAAGCCGAGCGCCGAGCCGACCGAGCCCTGGACCGGCTGCGCGCCCAGGCCGTCGCTTCCTACGTCCGGGGCGGGAACAGCAGCCTCCTCGAGGCGGTCCTCGCGGCCCGCAACGGCCAAGAGGCCGGCCAGGCCCTGGCCTACGGCAACGCGGCAGTGGGCGACACCGACGCGCTCCTGCGCACCCTGCGCAAGGCCCGCGACCTCGAACGCCGCCAGGCCCGCGCCGCGGCCAAGGCCCGCGCCGACGCCGCCACCCACCGCCAGAAGATCGAGGACGCCACCAAGCTCCTGGTGACCGCTCGCGACACGCAGAAGAAGCTGGTGGCGCTGGTCGACCTGAAGCTGGCCGCGGTCAACAAGAACCTCAAGATCGTCCAGACCCGCAAGCTGCTGGTGCAGGGGGAGCTCGACGGTGGCGGCGGAGCCGGAGGAGGCATCGGCAGCATCCTCGCCGGCCTCCAGGCCGACCAGCCCGACTACCAGCTCGGTGCGGTCGACATCGCGGACCCGATCGACGGCGGCAAGGTCAGCTCGAAGTTCGGCATCCGGTTCCACCCGGTCCTGCACGTCTACCGGCTGCACGCCGGCTGCGACATCGGGTCACCGGTGGGCACCCCGATCCACGCCGCCGCCGACGGGATCGTGGTCATGGCCCAGGTCACCGGCGGCTACGGCAACGCCACCGTGATCGACCACGGCAACAGCCTGGCCACCTTGTATGGGCACCAGAGCAAGATCCTCGTCACGCCGGGCCAGCTCGTGAAGCAGGGCGACGTCATCGGCCTGGTCGGCAACACCGGGCTGTCCACCGGCCCGCACATCCACTTCGAGACCCGGATCAAGGGTTCGCCGGTGAACCCCGAGGGCATCGTCGACTTCACCAGGAACGCGAGCGACCCGCGCCCGACCACCACCACGACACCCAACTGAGCGGCCCGCCGGGGTCAGCCGGCGGTCTCGGGATGCGTCCGGCGGTGCAGCGCGAGCTCCAAGAGGTCGACGACCGACTCCGTGGGAGGCGCGGGTCGGTCCTCGATCGATTCGACGGTGCAGAAGACCTCGGTGCCGGCGGCGCGACCTTGGAGGGTGAGCAGCAGCGAGGTGGCCGGCTCGCCCTCGAATCGGCACAGGACCTCCATGATCGGGACCGATCCGTCGACGTAGGTGACCTCGCCGATGTCATGGGCCGCCTCGACGAGCCAACGGAACGTCTCGTCGGCGGGCGCCGCGAGCAGCAGGGTGCCGCCGTCGAGGCGCCACACCGCTGGAGCCAGACCCTCAGGTGGCCGGTGGCGATGGCGGCGCCACGAGTCGCCGACGAGATCGGATACGTCGGTCCCCGCATCGGGCGGTGCCGGTGGCACGGACCGCGCCCCCGGCGCGGGCGATCCCGGGCCTCGCTCGGTCCGGGCATGGTCGAGCACCCGGTAGGCCTCGATGATCCGAGCGGCCCGGCCCGACGACGACTCGCCGGCGTGGTCAGGGTGGTGCGAGCGGATCTGGTCGCGGTAGGCCACGCGGACCTCCGCCCAGGCCGCACCCCGTGCCACCCCGAGGACGCGCGCCGCCTCGGCGGCGGTCATCGCGGCGCGGCGTGGGCTCATCGGCGCAACCCTCAGGCCGGCTCGTCGGGTGCAGCGGGGCCGTCGGACCGGGGATGCCCCCACCCGTCGTCGATCGGCGCCGATCGCACCCTGAGGTCGAGGAACGCGGACAGCACGTCGGCGAGCCGCTCGGGATCCTCGGCCCCGCACAGCTCGCGGGCCGAGTGCATCGACAGCTGGGCGACGCCCACGTCGACGGTCGGGATGCCGAGCCGCGCCGCGGTGAGGGGCCCGATGGTGGAGCCGCAGGGCTGGTCGTTGCGGCCGACGAAGAACTGGTGTGGGACGCCAGCCAGTTCGCAGGCCGCGATCAATGCCGCCGCGGTGGCGGCCTCGGTGGCATAGCGCTGGTTGGCGTTCACCTTCACGACCGGCCCGCCGTTCACGGCGACGTGGTGCCCGGGCTCGTGGCGCTCCGGGTAGTTGGGGTGGGTGGCGTGGGCCATGTCGGCTGACACGCACAACGAATCGGCGATGGCCCGGAGGTAGTGCTCCCGGGTGCCGCCGCGCGCGAGGACCGAGCGCTCGAGCACCTGGGCCAGGAGGCTGCCGTCGGCGCCCGTCGCCGACGTGGAGCCGACCTCCTCGTGGTCGTAGAGGCACAGCACCGCGACGGGCACGGCCGCGTTGTCCCGCGCCTGTTCGCCCGTCTCGACGTGGTCGTGGGCCGAACCCTCGACACGGTCGATCAGCCCCTCGATGCCGGCCCAGCACGAGAGGAGGTTGTCGAGCCGAGCCGACGCGATCAGTTCCTCGTGGCGGCCGAGGCGCGCCGGAGGGGTGAGGTCGTGGAGCATGAGATCCCAGCTCCTGATGGCGCCCGGCTCCACCTCCCTGCCGTGTTGGTCGGCGATGAGCTCGGCGAGGAACTCCCGGAACTCGCCCTCGCGTACAGGGCCGGTGCCCCAGACGGGGGTGAGGTGCTGCTGCGGGTTCAGGGCGAGGCCCTTCCCGTTGACGTCGCGGTCGAGGTGGATCGCGAGTTGCGGGACGCGCAGGAGCGGGCGATCGACGCGCACCAGCAATGGCTCGGCCAGGAAGTCGTCGACCACCACCCGGCCCGACAGGCCGAGGTCGCGGTCGAGCCAGGAGTTCCAGAGGGCACCGCCGTAGACCTCGACGGCCAGCTGCTTCCAGCCGAAGCCGCCGGTGTCGGGCCGGGGCTTGAGCCGCAGGTTCGGAGAGTCGGTGTGGGCGCCGACGATCCGGAACGGGGCCGACGCGTCGCCGCTCGACCAACCGGCGACGGACCACGCGACGAGGGCGCCGCCGCGGGCCACGACGTAGCGGCCGGGCTCGCTGGGCCACGCGGTGGCCAGGTCGAGCGGGACGAAGCCGGCGTCCTCCAACCGCCGTGAGGCCTCGTGCACCGCGTGGTACGGCGAGGGGGACGCCGTGAGGAAGGAGAACAGGTCGTCGACGGCGCTCACCCGGGCGAGGCTACGACCCACGGCCCTCGCCGCGATCCGTCGCAACGGCCGCGATTCCATTGGGGCACGTTCCTGGGAGGCGGCTACGATCGAACGACCTGCAGCACGGGCCAACGGCGTCCCTCCGAGCAGACCCCCCGTCCGTATCGTTGGAGGAACCGACGCCGATGACCACTGCGCCGCCGCCTGCCCAGGGCCTCTACGACCCCGCGTTCGAGCATGACGCGTGTGGTGTGGCGTTCGTCGTCGACATGCATGGCCGTCGCAGCCATGAGCTGGTCGAGCAGGGGATCACCGCCCTCGTGCACCTCGACCACCGCGGGGCGTCGGGGGCCGAGAAGAACACCGGCGATGGGGCCGGCATCACCATCCAGGTGCCCGATGCCTTCTACCGCGAGGTCGTGGGCTTCGCCCTGCCGGCGGCGGGCCACTACGCCACGGGCATCGCGTTCGTGCCGGGCGACGCATCCGAGGTCGCGGCGGCCCAGGAGGGCATCGCCAAGGTGATCGCGAGCGAGGGCCTCGAGCTGCTCGGCTGGCGCGAGGTGCCCGTGGTCCCCGAAGGGCTCGGCCAGGGCGCCCTCGGCGCCATGCCTGCGTTCCGTCAACTCTTCATCGCCGCCCCCGGTGGCGAGGTCGGTGGCCTCGAGCTCGAGCGTCGGGTGTTCGTCGCTCGCAAGCGGATCGAGCACGAGGTGGGCGCCGAGGAGGGCCGGGTCTACTTCCCGAGCCTCTCCACTCGTCTCGTGGTCTACAAGGGCATGCTGACCACGCCGCAGCTGCGCGACTTCTACCCGGACCTCGCGGACCCCCGCGTCGACAGCGCCATCGCCCTGGTGCACTCGCGGTTCTCGACCAACACGTTCCCGTCGTGGCCGCTGGCCCACCCGTACCGCTACCTCGCCCACAACGGCGAGATCAACACGGTCGACGGCAACCGCAACTGGATGCGGGCCCGCGAGGCCCTGCTGGACAGCGACCTCATCCCCGGCGACCTGTCGCGGGCGTTCCCGATCTGCACCCCGGGCGGCAGCGACACCGCGAGCTTCGACGAGGTCCTCGAGCTCCTCCACCTCGGCGGCCGCCCGATCCACCACTCGGTGCTGATGATGATCCCCGAGGCGTGGGAGAACCACGACCTCATGGATCCGGCCAAGCGGGCCTTCTACCGCTTCCACTCCACGCTCATGGAGCCCTGGGACGGCCCGGCCAACGTGTGCTTCACCGACGGCACGGTCATCGGCGCCGTCCTGGATCGCAACGGCCTGCGGCCGGGCCGGTTCTGGGTCACCGTCGACGGCCTCGTGGTGCTCGGCTCGGAGGCCGGCCTGCTCGACATCCCCTCGGACCAGGTGGTCCGCAAGGGGCGGCTGCAGCCCGGGAAGATGTTCCTGGTCGACACCGCGCAGGGCCGCATCATCGAGGACGAAGAGGTCAAGGCGACCCTCGCTGCCGAGCAGCCCTATGCCCAGTGGCTCGCGACCGGCATCGTGGAGCTCGACTCCCTGCCGGATCGCCCCCACGTGCGGTACCCCCACGGCGACGTGGTGCGGCGCCAGCTCACGTTCGGCTACACGATCGAGGACCAGAAGATCCTGATGGGGCCCATGGCCGCCACGGGTGGCGAAGCGCTCGGGTCGATGGGCACGGATACGCCGATCGCCGTGCTGTCCGAACGCCCCCGGCTCCTGTTCGACTACTTCGCCCAGCGCTTCGCCCAGGTCACGAACCCGCCGCTCGACGCCATCCGCGAGGAGATGGTCACGAGCCTGGGCGGCACCATCGGGCCCGAGCAGAACCTGCTGGCGCCCGGCCCGCGGTCGTGCCGCCAGATCCAGCTCCCGTTCCCGATCCTCGACAACGACCAGCTGGCCAAGCTGATCAACGTCGGGGACACCCTCGACGACTTCCAGGCCGTCGTCGTGCACGGCCTGTACCCCGTGGCCGGCGGTGGCGAGGCACTGGCCCAGGCGCTCGACGACGTGCGCCGCCGGGTGAGCGATGCCATCGCCGCCGGCGCGAACATCGTCGTGTTGTCGGACCGCGACTCCGACCACGAGCACGCACCGATCCCCTCGCTGCTGCTCACCGCGGCCGTGCACCACCACCTCGTGCGGGAGAAGACCCGCACCGCCGTGGGGCTGGTGGTCGAAGCCGGTGACGCCCGTGAGGTGCACCACATGGCGCTGCTCATCGGGTACGGCGCTGCCGCCATCAACCCGTACCTCGCCTTCGAGACGGTCGAGGACATGCTCGCCCGCGGCGCGCTGGCCGGCGTGGCCCTCGACCAGGCGGTGAAGAACTACATCAAGGCCGCCGGCAAGGGCGTCCTCAAGGTCATGTCGAAGATGGGCATCTCCACCGTGGCCTCCTACACGGGCGCCCAGGTGTTCGAGGCCGTCGGTCTCGGCCAGCCGCTCGTCGACGAGTACTTCACCGGCACCACCTCCAAGCTCGGTGGCATCGGCCTCGCCGAGGTCGCCGCCGAGGTCGCCGCTCGCCACACCAAGGCCTACCCGAGCCGGCCGACCGAGCGGGCCCACCGCGAGCTCGAGGTCGGCGGCGAGTACCAGTGGCGCCGCGAGGGCGAGTACCACCTCTTCAACCCGGAGACGGTCTTCAAGCTGCAGCACGCCACCCGGACCGGCCGCTACGAGGTCTTCAAGGAGTACACCCGCCTCGTCGACGACCAATCCACGCGGCTGGCCACGCTCCGCGGCCTGTTCGAGTTCGCCGGCGACCGCACCCCGGTGCCGATCGAGGAGGTCGAGGCGGTCAGCGAGATCATCAAGCGGTTCTCGACGGGCGCCATGAGCTACGGGTCGATCTCGGCCGAGGCCCACACCAACCTCGCCATCGCCATGAACCGCATCGGCGGCAAGAGCAACACCGGAGAGGGCGGCGAGGACGCGGAGCGCCTGTACGACCCCGAGCGGCGCAGCGCCATCAAGCAGGTGGCATCGGGCCGCTTCGGCGTCACGAGCGAGTACCTCACCAACGCGGATGACATCCAGATCAAGATGGCCCAGGGCGCCAAGCCCGGCGAGGGCGGCCAGCTGCCCGGCCACAAGGTGTACCCGTGGGTGGCCAAGACCCGGTACTCCACACCCGGCGTCGGCCTGATCAGCCCGCCGCCGCACCACGACATCTACTCCATCGAGGATCTGGCCCAGCTGATCCACGACCTGAAGAACGCCAACCCGTCCGCCCGCATCCACGTGAAGCTGGTGGCCGAGGTCGGCGTGGGGACGGTCGCGGCCGGCGTGTCGAAGGCCCATGCCGACGTCGTGTTGATCTCCGGGCACGACGGCGGCACCGGTGCCAGCCCGCTCACCTCGCTGAAGCATGCCGGCGGCCCGTGGGAGCTCGGGCTGGCCGAGACCCAACAGACCCTGCTGCTCAACGGACTGCGCGACCGCATCGTCGTCCAGGCCGACGGGCAGATGAAGACGGGCCGCGACGTGATCATCGCCGCCCTGCTCGGCGCCGAGGAGTTCGGCTTCGCCACCGCCCCGCTCGTCGTGTCGGGCTGCATCATGATGCGCGTCTGCCACCTCGACACGTGCCCGGTGGGCATCGCCACCCAGAACCCCGAGCTCCGCAGCCGCTTCGCCGGCAAGCCCGAGTTCGTCGAGCACTTCTTCCACTTCATCGCCGAGGAGGTCCGTGAGTACCTCGCCGAGCTGGGCTTCCGCTCCGTCGCCGAGGCCGTCGGCCACGCCGAGGCCCTCGACACCCGCCAGGCCGTCGACCACTGGAAGGCCGCGGGGCTCGACCTCTCGCCGATCCTGCACGTCCCAGAGCGCCCGTTCGGCGACGACCTGCTCAACACCACCGGCCAGGACCACGGGCTCGACAAGGCCCTCGACCAGCAGCTGATCTCGGCCGCCCGCTCGTCGATCGATTCCGGGAGCCCGGTCACCCTCGAGTTCCCGATCCGCAACGTGCACCGCACCGTCGGCACGATGCTGGGCCACGAGGTCACCAAGCGTCACGGCGGGCTCGGCCTGCCCGACAACACCATCGACGTCACCCTGCGGGGTTCGGCGGGCCAGAGCCTCGGTGCGTTCCTGCCCAAGGGCGTGACGCTGCGCCTGTACGGCGACGCCAACGACTACGCCGGCAAGGGCCTGTCCGGCGGCCGGTTGATCGTGCGGCCGCCGGAGTCCGTACACGCCGACTTCGTGGCCGAGGACCAGATCATCGCCGGCAACGTGCTGCTCTACGGCGCCACGGGCGGCGAGGCGTTCTTCCGGGGTCGGGCGGGGGAGCGGTTCTGCGTCCGCAACTCCGGTGCCGAGGCCGTGGTGGAAGGCGTCGGCGACCACGCGTGCGAGTACATGACCGGTGGCCGCGTGGTGGTGCTCGGTTCGACGGGCCGCAACTTCGGCGCCGGGATGTCGGGCGGGATCGCCTACGTCTGGGACCCGATGGGCGCGTTCCCGGGCCTCGTCAACCGTGAGATGGTCGACCTCGACCCGCTCGACGACCTCGACCTCACCTGGTTGGTCACCGCCATCTTCGCCCACCACCGCGACACCGGTTCCGAGGTGGCGAGCCGGATCCTGTCCGACTGGCAGTTCGGCGTGCCTCAGAGCCAGTTCGTGAAGGTGATGCCGCGCGACTACAAGCGGGTGCTGGCCGCCATCAAGGACGCCGAGGAATCGGGCGCCGACATCGACGAGGCCATCATGGCCGCCGCCAAGGGCTGAGCCGGGCGGTAGGAGCAACGACATGGGTGACGTACAGGGATTCCTCAAGCACGGGCGCGAGCTGCCCACCCGCCGGCCCGTGCCGGTGCGGCTCAAGGACTGGAAGGAGGTCTACGAGCCGTTCGGCGAAGATCGCCTCCAGACCCAGGCCAGCCGGTGCATGGACTGCGGCATCCCGTTCTGCAACGAGGGCTGCCCGCTCGGCAACCTGATCCCGGACTGGAACGACCTCGTCTACCGGGATCGCTGGCAGGAGGCGATCGAGCGGCTCCACGCCACCAACAACTTCCCCGAGTTCACCGGTCGGCTCTGCCCGGCGCCGTGCGAGGCCGCGTGCGTGCTCGGCATCAACCAGGATCCGGTGACCATCAAGCAGGTCGAGGTCTCGATCATCGACCGGGCCTGGGACGAGGGCTGGGTCAAGCCGGTCGTGGCCGGCGTGCGCACCGGCAAGAAGGTGGCCGTCGTCGGCTCCGGGCCGGCCGGGCTGGCCGCCGCCCAGCAGCTCACCCGGGCCGGGCACAGCGTCGTCGTGTTGGAGCGGGCCGACCGCATCGGTGGCCTGCTGCGCTACGGCATCCCCGAGTTCAAGATGGAGAAGCGCCAGCTCGAGCGCCGCCTGGACCAGATGCGGGCCGAGGGCACCGAGTTCCGCACCGGGGTCGACGTCGGGACCGACATCACCGGCCAACAGCTCAAGGAGGACTTCGACGCCGTGGTCCTCGCCGGCGGCGCCACCCTGGCGCGGGACCTGCCGATC
>JAOBWM010000004.1 GCA_025463365.1 Acidimicrobiales bacterium | reverse complement strand
CTCGGGTTCGGTCTGGTCGTACCACTGGCTGCCGGGCACGTGGTACTTCATCGAATCAGCGTTGCCCTTGATCTCACCGCTGCCGGTGGGAGCGGTGACGTCGCCATCCGTGGCGTCGGCATCGGTGGCGTCGGTGGCGTCGCCTGCCTCGGCCTCGGGGGCCTCGACCTGGTCGACCTCGATCTCGACATCGGTGTCGAGCACCTCGTCGTCATCGTGGTCGTGGTCGTGGTCATGGTCGTGCGTCTCGGCCTTGCGGCTGCGGGCCACGCGGGCCCGACGGGATGCGGCACCGGCGGTACCGCCGGCGACGCGGCCGCTGCGGGCATCGCGCTCGGCGCGGAGGCGCAGCTGGAGATCGGGGAGCCGGCTCACGATGATCGTGATGTGGCAGGTGCGCTTGCGGATGCGGGTGGCGCGCCCACGGGCACGGGGGCGCCAGCGCTTGAGCGTGGGGCCCTCGTCGGCGTAGCAGGCCGAGACGAACAGGGCCTCGGGGTCCTGGCTGTCGTTGTTCACGGCGTTGGCCACCGCCGAGGCCAGGGCCTTGCGGATGATGATGGCGACGTCACGCTCGACGAACTGCAGGATCTCGTCGGCGTCGGCCACGTGCTTGCCGCGGATGAGGTCGAGGACCTCGCGGGCCTTGTAGGCCGAGACCCGCACGTAGCGGACCTGGGCACGGGTACCGGGCCGCTCGTTGGTCTTGTAGATCGTGGCGCCCTTGCGGGTCTCACGAACAGCGGCGATCTTGTTGGCGGACTGCGCCATGGTCAGCGCCTCCCCTTCACGTTGCGCTCCTGCCCGGCGTGGAACTTGAACGTCCGGGTGGGGGCGAACTCGCCGAGCTTGTGGCCGACCATGCTCTCGGTGACATACACCGGAACGTGCTTGCGGCCGTCATGGACGGCGATGGTGTGGCCGACCATGTCGGGGATGATGGTCGAGCGGCGGGACCAGGTCTTGATGACCTTCTTCTCGCTGGCTGCGTTGAGGACATCCACCTTCTTGAGGAGGTGGTCGTCGACGAACGGGCCCTTCTTGAGTGAACGAGGCATCTGCGTTCTCCTGCCTTACCGGCGTGAGCCGCGGGTGCGGCGGCGACGGACGATGAGCTTCTGGGACGGCTTGGTCTTGTCCCGGGTGCGACCTTCTTTTTGGCCCCAGGGCGAGACCGGGTGGCGACCACCCGAGGTCTTGCCCTCGCCGCCACCGTGGGGGTGGTCGACGGGGTTCATGGCCACGCCACGGGTCTGGGGGCGGACGCCCTTCCAGCGGTTGCGGCCGGCCTTGCCGATCTTGATCAGCTCGGCCTCGGCGTTGCCGACCTCGCCGACGGTTGCGCGGCAGTCGATCGGGACGCGGCGCATCTCGGTGCTCGGCAGGCGCAGGGTGGCGTAGTCGCCCTCCTTGGCCACGAGCTGGACGGACGTGCCGGCGGCACGGCCCATCTTGCCGCCGCCGCCGGGCTTGAGCTCCACGTTGTGGACCACGGTGCCGACGGGGATGTAGCGCATCGGCAAGGCGTTGCCGGCGCGGATCTCCGAGCCCTGGCCGCTCTGCAGGCGGTCGCCCACCTTCAGGTTGCGGGGAGCGAGGATGTACCGCTTCTCGCCGTCGAGGTAGTGCAGTAGCGCGATGCGGCAGTTGCGGTTCGGGTCGTACTCGATGGCGGCCACGTGGGCCGGCACGCCGTCCTTGGTGCGACGGAAGTCGATCAGGCGGTAGGCCTGCTTGTGGCCACCGCCCTTGTGGCGAGAGGTCTTGCGACCGTAGGAGTTGCGGCCACCCGTGTTGTGCTTGGGGGCGAGCAGGCTCTTCTCGGGCGTCGACTTGGTGATGTCGGCGAAGTCCGAGACCGTCTGGAACCGACGGCCGGGGCTGGTGGGCTTGCGCTTGCGGAGCGCCATGGCGATCAGGCCTCCTTGAACAGGTCGATCGAGTCGCCCTCGGCAAGGGTGACGATGGCCCGCTTGCGGTCGGGCCGGCTGCCGGCCTTGCCCGTCTTGCGGTTGCGGGTGGACTTGCCCTTGCGGTTGAGCGTGTTCACGTTGGTGACCTTCACGTTGAAGATCTCCTCGATGGCGCTGCGGATCTCGGGCTTGGCGGCATCGGGGTGGACGACGAACGTGTAGACGTTCGTCTCGATGAGCGCGTAGCTCTTCTCCGACACGACCGGGGCGATGATGACGTCGCGTGGGTCCTTCACTTGCTCGCCTCCTGGGCGGGAGCAGCCGGCGCCTTGGCGGCGGCGCTGGGCAGGTTGGCCTGGGTGAAGACCACGACGTCGTTGACGAGCACGTCGTAGGCGTTGAGCTCCCGGTCCAAGATGACCTGGATCTCGGGGAGGTTGCGGAACGAGCGAGCGGCGATGCCGTCGTCGGGACCGAGCACCACGAGCACCCGGCCCGTGGCACCGATGGCGGCGAGCGCAGCCTTGGCGTCCTTGGTGCTCGGAACCTCGAACGACCAGCTGTCGACCACGAGGACCTTGCCGTCAGCGGCACGGTCCGACAGGGCCGAGCGCAGCGCGAGGCGCACCATCTTCTTGGGGGTCCGCTGCGCATAGGAGCGGGGCTTGGGCCCGAGGGCCACGCCACCACCACGCCAGATCGGCGAGCGGCTGGAGCCGGCACGGGCGCGGCCGGTGCCCTTCTGGGCCCACGGCTTGGCGCCGCCGCCCCGGGACTCAGAGCGGGTCTTGGTCGACTGGGTGCCGGACCGGCGGGCGGCCAGCTGGGCGGTGACCACCTGGGCCATCACCGAGACGTTGGGCTCGAGGCCGAACACGGCATCGTCGAGGTCCACGGAACCGGCCTTCTTGCCGGCGGGGCTGAGCACGTCTGCCTTGCTCACTTCGCACCACCCTTCACGGCGTCACGGATCAAGACGAGGCCGCCCTTGGGCCCCGGCACCGCTCCCTTGACGAGGAGCAGGTTGCGCTCGGTGTCGGCCGACACGACGGTGAGGTTCAAGGTGGTGACCTTGTCGCCACCCATGCGGCCGGCCATGCGCTGGCCCTTGAACACCCGGGCCGGCGTGGCGCACTGGCCGATGGCGCCGGGGGCACGGTGGACCCGGTGGGCGCCGTGGCTGGCGCGCTGGCCGGCGAAGCCGTGGCGCTTCATGACGCCGGCGAAGCCCTTGCCCTTGCTCACGGCGGTCACGTCGATCAGGTCGCCGTCGGCGAGCGTGCCGACGTTGATCTCCTGGCCGATCTCGTAGCCGGTGACGTCGTCGAGGCGGAGCTCCACGAGGCGCTCCCCCGGCTCGACGTCGGCCTTGGCGTACTGGCCGGCGACCGGCTTGGTCAGCTTGGTGGCCTTCTTGTGGCCGAAGGTGACCTGCAGGGCGCTGTAGCCGTCTCGTTCGGGCGTGCGGATCGACACGATCCGCAACGGCTCGATCTCGAGAACGGTGACCGGAATCATCCGGTTCTGCTCGTCCCAGATCTGGGTCATGCCGACCTTCTGGCCGACGATCGCTTTGGTTGCCATGTGCTCGTCTTCCTGTCGCGGAGGAACGGGGGCCGTTCACGCGGACGCTCCGCTCGGGCCAGGCCCGGCGGAGCGCCAGTTCGGTTGTGCTGCGGGGTACCTGCGGGCAGGCCGTCGCAGACATCGGTTTGCGGGCCGGAGCCCGAAGCCGTGCCCCAGGGTCGGAGACCCCGGGCAACGAGTTCGAAACACTACCGGGCCCGCCCCGCCCCGTCCAAAGCGGCCGTTCGCCGGTCCGTCCCTGGTCAGGTGACCGGGAGCTCGACCGGCTCGGGATCGTTGCTGACGAGCCGGAGCCCGGTGGGCGCGGGCCAGGCCGCGGCCACCAACGGTTGGGTCGGGCGGGCGCTGACGGGCGGGTCGGTGCTGAGCTCCACCCGCACCGCGGTGCCCTGACCGGGAGCGCTCTCGATGACCACGGTGCCCCCGCCGAACGCCGCGAACGAGCGCATCGTCGCGATCCCCGACTCGAAGAGGAGGGCATCGAGGTCGAAGCCGAGCCCGTCGTCGACGACCTCCACGACGACGCCCAGGTCGCCGCAGCTGAGCGAGATGCGGACCGACGCGGCCTGCGCGTGCCGGTGGACGTTGCGCAGCGCCTCCTGGACGATGCGGAACACCATGGTCTCGGTGGTCCAGCCGAGCTCGAGGTCGGCATCGATCTCCACCCGCAGGTCCGGCGCCGGCGCGCCGCCGTACAGGCTGTGGACATAGGCGGTGATGGCGATGCTGAGGCCGCTCGGGCCTGGGCGGTCGGTCTCGATGGGACGCACCGCCAACATCAGCTGGCGGAGCGACTCGGCCTGGTCGCCGAGGTCGTCGCGCACCGCCGCCAGGGCGGTGGTGTGGGGCAAGCCGTCCTCACCCGTCGGGATCCCGCCGGTCGCCTGGATGTAGGCCACGAACGCCACGTACGACGACACGGCCTGCTGGTGCAGCTGGGCGGCGACCCGGTGGCGGTCCTGGTCGGCGCTGTGCATGGCATCCGACAGCAGGCGGCGGCGCTCCTCGGCGAGCACCTCGACCTTCGCGTACAGCCGCTTGGTCTCGTTGGTGCTGAGGACGTGACGCAACGTCGACAGCCCGAACAGCGCGGCGGCGCCGACGGTCACCGTGACGGTCCAGACGGTGTCGTGGTCTCGCACGAACACCCCGCCGAGCAGCGTGCACGACAGCAGCAACGTGAGCACGGTCGTGAGGGCGCTCTCTCGCACCTGCGCCTGCGGAGGCAGCCGCTCGAGACCCACCGGTGCTCGGCTGGGCGCGTGCAACGGCATGAGGAGCAGGAGCCCGAGGCATGCCGCCTGCAGCCCGAACAGCGGACCGGCCGGCAGGCTGAAGCCCGACAGGGCCTGGGCCGCCTGGGCCACGCCGTCGATGGCGCCGACGATGGCGAGCGCCATGCCGACGGCTTCGACCTGACGGCTGGATCCCTCGAGCCGGGCGTAGAGCGACGAGACCCAGTAGAGGGCCAGGAGCAGGCCCACGCTCGCGACCACTGACGGGGCCGCGAACCACGCCGATGGCGACGCGATCACCTGCTGGCCGACCAGGAGCACGGCCACTGCAGCCATGCCGACGAAGACCATCGCTCCCTCGGTGAGGTCGAGCGACAGGGCCCGCCCGCCCGAGCGGGTGCGCATCCTCATGATCAGCGCGTACGTGAAGGCCACCGCACCCGACGCCACCGCCAGGCCCGCTGGCAGCCGGAGCGCCCCGATGCCGGTCGACACCTGGAGCAGGATCGAGATGCCGGTGATGTAGAGGAAGCCCATCCCCGCCGACCACAGTCGCCAGAAGGGACGATCGACCGGCGCCGCCCGCCGGGCCGCCAGGACGGTGATCACGAGGGCGGGCGTGGTGTAGAGCCCGCTCAGCAGCGCCCATGCCAGGAGGTAGGCCCGCTCGCCGTGGACGAGCCAGCCCGCGGCGACGACGAGCGGCATCGTGGCGCAGACCCAGCCGATGCCGGCGCGCCGCAGGCGGGGCGGGAACACGAAGTCGCGAGCAGGTCTCGTCGGTCCGACTGCTGGCATCCCAACGACCCCCCGATCCCCTCGCCGCTGATCGCCCCGGCGTCCCCTCCGAGGTTTTCTACGATTGTGTCGGAAATGATTTGTACAAGCGTGTAGGAAAGAAGTCAAGAGCGGGTGGACCAGGATGGATGGCAGTGCGATGACGACCACACCACCGGGCGACTCGCCCACCTCCTGTCCGGCTCCGGCGAAGCGCCCTCCGGGGCGCCCACGCTCGGTTCCGATCGAGACGCAACGCGAGACGATCATCGATGCCGCCCGCCGCGTCCTCGCCGAACACGACTTCCACGGGACCACCATCGAGCGGGTGGCTCGGGAGGCCGGCGTGGCCCGGCCGCTCGTCTACGACCTCTTCGGCGGGAAGGACGAGCTCTTCGTCGCCGTGGTCGACGACTGCGTCGAGCGCCTCATCTCCTACATGATCGGCAGCTTCCGGGAACGACCGCCGAGCATGCAGGCCCTGCTGCGCCGCAACGTCGCCAACCTGTTCGAGTTCATCGCCGAGTACCCCGACACGGCCGCCATCATCCGAATCGCCGAGCTCGGAGGATTCGGTGCCGCCAAGCACGAGGTCGTCCTCGGCCGCCACCGCGTGGAGGAAGCCCTGGCCGGCATGTTCGCCAGCACCTGGCAACCCACCGGAGGGCTGTCCGTCGAATCGGCACGGATGCTCGCCCTGTCGACCCTCGCCCTCGTCGAGGCGGTGGGCTTCCGCCAACCGTCCGAGCCGCAGTGGGACCCCGAGCAGACGATCGACATCATCGCCGACCTCGTCCTCGGCGGCCTCCGCCAGCTCGCCGGCGACCCTGAGCGCCTGCTGCGATTCGGTGAGGTGCTGCCGAGCCAGCCGCAGCCGCCGTCAGGTGCGAGCGGGGGCGGGTGACACGTCCGGCGCGTCGAGCCGGAACCGGCGGATCTCCCAACCTCGGGTGCGGGCCACCTTCGTGAGCGCCCGCTCGGGGTTCACCGCCACCGGGTGCCCCACCATCTCGAGCATCGGGAGATCGGTCACCGCGTCGGAGTAGGCGTAGGACGCGTCCAGATCGATCGCGTGGCGGGCGACGACCCCGCGCATCGCCTCGGCCTTGTGCGGACCGTGGGCCCAGGACACCGCGCGCCCCGTGTACCGGCCTGCCGGGTCGATCTCGGCCTCGCTGCAGATGAAGTCGGTGATCCCGAGGAACTCGGCCATCGGGACGATGATCTCCCGAGGCGACGCCGAGATGAGGAACACCCGTCGGCCGGCGCGCTGGTGATCCGCGATGAGCTGGCGGGCCTCGGGGTACACGTACGGCGCGATCACCTCGGGCAGGGTCTCGCGGACGATCTCCTCGACGCGGCTCGCATCCCAGCCCCGCACGATCTCCAGGCCCGACTCGCGGTAGCGCCGCATCCGCTCCTCGGACGCGCCCACCTTGGTGAAGATCAGGTTGCGCCACGCCGCTTGGACCACGAGGCGGCGAGAGATCATGCCCGTCGCGTAGAGGGGCCGGGCGAACGCCACCATGGCCGCACGGGAGATGACGGTCTTGTCCAGGTCGAAGATCGCCGCCTCGGTCGGCACCATCGCCATCAGCCGGGCTCCCGGCCGAGCTCGCCCATCACGCCGAGCACGCAGGTCATGCACGCGTCGACGGCGGCTTCCCGGTCGATCTCCCCGCCGACGGCCAGCTCGACGATCCGCATCACGTAGGCCACGGTGCCGCTCGTGGACGCGACGAGCCGCTCGGCGGGCACGCCGACCGAGGCGTACAACTTCGAGAACTCACGGACCAGCTCGGCCTGGACCGCTGCTGCCTCGCTCAAGATCTCGGGTTCCCGCACGCCGTAGGGGTCGCGGAACAAGAGCGCGAACGCTTCGGGATGCGACCCGAAGTAGTGGAGCAGGGCCTTGACGAGCCGCTCGATGCGGCGAGCGGTGTTCACCGGCGCCGAGACCGCGGCGTGGATCACGCCGATGAGCTCGGCCGTGAGCTCACCCATGACCTCCGTGAAGAGCTGGGGTCGACCCTTCGGGTAGTAGTAGTAGCAGAGCCGCTTGTTGACGCCGGCCCGGTCGGCGATCTCGGCCAGTCCGCTGGCGGCGTAGCCGCGGTCGGCGAACACCTGGCGCGCCGTGGCCCGCAGGAGCGCCTTGCGGACCTGCGGGTCCATCCGGACCCGGGGCGCATTCGCTTCGGTCATCTCGATCGCCTCGCCCTCGTGTCCGCTCACCGTGCCGGTTTCCAGGTGACGCGCGTCGGCGTCGCCGAAGCGGGTGACCGGGTGGTTGTGCCGTTGTGGTTGACCGTTCACATCATTGACCCTTGACTCACTCACCCGTGAGGGAATAATACTCCGGGCGGGGAGATGGTCAAGGAACTCCGAGCCCGAGCCATCCGGGGCTTCGTCGCGACCGCGCGATCGAGGTGCACGCAGCCAGCGGCAACCGAAACGGACGCGACGACCAATGGTCGGCAACGAGAGGAAAGCGGGGTAGTGACGATCCTGGAACGTACGAACGCGCCTGCCGACTTGAAGGGCTTCTCCTACGACGAGCTCGATGTCTTGGCCACCGAGATCCGCGAGCTCATCGTCGACTCCGTGAACCGCTTCGGCGGGCACATGGGCTCCAACCTCGGGGCGGTCGAGCTCACGCTCGCCCTGCACCGCGTGTTCGAGTCGCCCCGTGACATCCTGCTGTGGGACACCGGCCACCAGGCGTACGCCCACAAGATCGTCACCGGCCGCCAGGCGGGGTTCGAATCCCTGCGCCAGCCGGGCGGGATGTCGGGCTACCCGAGCCGTGCCGAGAGCGAGCACGACTGGGTCGAGAACAGCCACGCCTCCACGATCTTGTCGTACGCCCACGGGCTGGGCTCCGCCCGGACCGAGGCGCCCGAAGACCGGCGCCGGGTCGTGGCGGTGATCGGCGACGGCTCGATGACCGGCGGGATGGCGTTCGAAGGCCTGAACAACCTGGGCAACACCGGGACCGACTGCGTGATCGTCCTCAACGACAACGGACGCTCCTACGCGCCGACCGCATCACGCCTCGGTACCGGCCTGCGTCGCCTCCCACCCCGGAGCGCGCCCGCCGCCGGCACCGACGACCTCGGTGACTGCCCCGCCGGGGCCGAGCCCGCCGACCACCCCGAGTTCTTCGAGACCCTGGGCATCGGCTACGCCGGTCCCGTCGACGGCCACGACATCCCGGCCCTCGAGGCCGCCCTGGCCGCGGCCGCCGAGCGCCCCGGACCCCAGCTGGTCCACGTCCTCACCCGGAAGGGCAGCGGCTACGGCCCCGCCGAGGACGACCCGGTCAAGCGCCTGCACGACACGTCGTTCGCCAAGCCGGGCTCGTTCACCATCGGCTTCGGCCACGCGCTCGTCGAGCTCGCGGCCGAGGATCACCGCCTCGTCGCCATCACCGCGGGGATGCCTGACTCGACCGGCCTGCTGCCCTTCGCCGACCGCTTCCCGGAGCGGTTCTTCGACGTCGGCATCGCCGAGCAGCACGCCGTGGGCTCGGCAGCCGGCATGGCGATGGGCGGGCTCGTGCCGGTCGTCGCCATCTACTCGACCTTCCTCACCCGAGCTGTCGACCAGCTCGTCTACGACGTCGGCCTGCACGGGGTCCCCGTGATCTTCTGCATCGACCGGGCCGGCATCACCGGGGACGACGGCCCCTCGCACCACGGCGTGCTGGACATGGTCGTGATGTCGAAGGTCCCTGGCATGACGATGTTCGCGCCTTCCTCCTACGAGGAGCTGGCGGTCATGTTGCGTGACGCGGTGGCCATCGCCACCGGGCCCGAGCCGGGTCCGGTCTCGATCCGCTGGTCGAAGACCGTGCCGCCGACGGCGCCCGGCGGGGTGACCGGCCGGGGCACCCAGGCCCGCCAGCTCGCCGAGGGCGACGACCTGTGCATCATCGCGGTGGGCAAGACCCTCGAAGCGGCGACCGCGGCCGCAGCCACGCTCGAGGCCGAGGGCATCTCGGTCACCGTGTGGGATCCGCGCTGCGTGAAGCCACTCGACCCCGCGATGCTCGACGACGCCGCCCGCCACCCCTACGTCGTCACCGTCGAGGACGGACTGCGCGAGGGCGGCATCGGTTCCGCCATCCGCGACTCGCTCGCCGAGTCGACGATGCTCTCCGACCATGCGCCCCGCGTGCGGGTGCTCGGGACGCCCTGCGCGTTCATCGACCACGGCAATCCCGATGCGCTGCTGGCCCAACTGGGGCTCGACGCCGTCGGCATCGCCGCCGTCGGCCGTGAACTCGCCCAGTCGGGCGCCCCCCGGACAGTCCGTTCTCTCGACACAGTAGGAGTGCTCTGATGAAGGTCGTCCCTGGTATCGATCCCGCCCGGGTCCCGAAGCACGTGGCCTGCGTGATGGACGGCAACGGACGATGGGCCCAGCAGCGGGGGCTCAAGCGCACCGACGGCCACGCCGCCGGGGAAGAGGCGCTGCTGCAGAGCATCTATGCCGCGCAGGACGTGGGCGTGGAGTGGCTCACCGTCTACGCGTTCTCGACCGAGAACTGGAAGCGGCCCATCAGCGAGGTCCGCTTCTTGATGCGCCTCAACGAGATGATCCTCATCCGCCGGCTCGACGAGCTCAACGAGCGGGGCATCCGGATCCGCTTCCTCGGCCGCCAGGACCACCGCGTGCCAGGCCGGCTGCTCCGCGAGTTCAACCGCGCCGCCGAGGTCACCAAGGACAACAAGAGCCTCACGCTGACGTTCGCCTTCAACTACGGCGGCCGCGCCGAGCTCATCGACGCCATGAAGCGCATGATCGACGACGGGGTGTCCAGCTCCTCGATCGACGAGAAGCAGGTTCGCCGGTACCTCTACCACCCCGACATGCCCGATCCGGACCTGGTGGTGCGGACCTCTGGTGAGTACCGCATCTCGAACTTCCTGCTCTGGGAGCTCGCCTACAGCGAGCTGGTGTTCACCGACGTCTTGTGGCCGGACTTCAGCGCCGATCACCTGTACGACGCCATCCGGACGTTCCAGGAGCGCGACCGGCGGTTCGGCAAGATCAACACCTCCGGGCTCAAGCCCCGGCGGGCTCGTGCCAAGGTCGCCGCCACGACATGAGGCATGCCCACGGCACCGAGCGCCGAGGCCGCCACGACCGGACGATCCGACCCGCGCCATCGGTGCAGTCGATGCCCCGAGGTCCCGCGGCGTTCTTCAACCCGGCGACCCCGTCGGTCGCCGCCGCGCGCGCCGCCATCTCGGTGCGCGACGTGGGCAAGGTCTACGGCGAGGGCGACCTCGCGGTCGCGGCGGTGAAGGACGTCTCCTTCGAGGTCCTCGACGGTGAGGTCGTGCTCATCATGGGGCCGTCGGGCAGCGGCAAGACCACCCTGTTGCTGATGCTCGGTGCCATGTTGCGGCCCAGCTCGGGGACCGTGGTCATCGGCGGGTCCGACGTGTCGGCGATCGCCGAGCGGCGTCTGCCCAGCCTGCGATCGAGCCACCTCGGCTTCGTGTTCCAGGACTTCAACCTCATCTCGTCCCTCGATGCCACCGAGAACGTCGAGCTCGCCTGCAACCTCGCCGGGGTGACCGGGCGACAGGCCCGGGCGCGGGCGCGAGGGCTGCTCGAACGGGTCGGCCTCGGCCACCGCCTGCACCACCGACCCAGCGAGCTCTCAGGTGGTGAGAAGCAACGGGTGGCGGTCGCCCGTGCCCTGGCCAACGACCCGCCGCTGATCCTCGCCGACGAGCCGACCGCCAACCTCGACTCCGACCACGGCGGCGAGATCGCCGACCTCTTGCGGCAGCTGGCCGACGAGGACGGCCGTACCGCACTGATCGTCACCCACGACGATCGACTCACCCGCATCGCCGACCGCGTGCTCTGGCTCGAGGACGGCACGATCCAACCCGAGCGACGCCGATGACGACCCCCCGACGCAAGACCCGACAGGTGATGGTGGGCAAGGTGGCCGTCGGCGGCGGCGCACCGGTCAGCGTCCAGTCGATGACCACGACCAAGACCCGTGACGTCGAGGGCACCCTCGCCCAGATCTACGCGCTGGCGGCCTCGGGCGTCGACATCGTGCGCTGCACGTGCAACGAGGTGGAGGCGGCCGAGGGCCTGGCCCAGATCGTCCCCCGGTCCCCGGTGCCGATCGTCGCCGACATCCACCACAACCACCGCATGGCCCTCGCCGCCCTCGACGCCGGCGTGCACTGCCTGCGGTTGAACCCGGGCAACATCCGCAAGCCCGAGCACATCAAGGTCGTGGCTCGCGAGTGCAGCGATCGCGGGATCCCGATCCGCATCGGGGTCAACGGCGGCTCGCTCGACCCGGACCTGTACGCGAAGCACGGGAACCGCGTCACGCCCGAGGCGATGGTCGAGTCGGTCGAGCGCGAGCTCGCCCACTTCCACGAGGTGGGGTTCGACGACGTGAAGATCTCCGTCAAGGCCTCGAACGTGCCGCTGATGATCGACGCCTACCGCCTCTTGTCCGAGACGATGGACTACCCGCTGCACCTCGGCGTCACCGAGGCCGGGCCGCTGCCCTGGGGCCTCCAGAAGGCGACGCTCGGGATCGGCACCCTCCTCGCCGAGGGCATCGGCGACACGATCCGCTACTCCCTGACCGCCGATCCCGTCGAGGAGGCCAAGGCCGGCAAGCACCTGCTCGAGGTCATGGAGCTGCGTGAGCGCACGGGGCTCGACCTCATCGCATGCCCGTCGTGCGGCCGGGCCGAGGTCGACGTCATCGCGGTGGCCGAAGCGGCACGCGTGGCGCTCGAGGAGCTCGACATCCCGATCCAGGTGGCGGTCATGGGCTGCGTCGTCAACGGGCCGGGCGAGGCTCGCGAGGCGGACCTCGGCATCGCCGCCGGTCGCAAGCGCGGCCACCTGTTCGTCAAGGGCCACGTCGTGAAGGTGGTGCCCGAGGAGGGCATGGTCGACGCCCTGGTGGAGTGGGCGGGCATCATCGACCGCGACGGGGTCGAGCAGGCCCTGTTGCTCGCGGACCGCGGCGCGGCCCGCGAAGCGGAGATCGACCGGCTCGCGCTGCTCGACGACCAGGGCGCCGACGCCAACGACTCGGCCACGAAGGTGGACCTCATCCACAAGCGCACGCGCGCCGGCGAAGCCGTCTCGGAGACCGCGCCATGAGCGGGTCCGGCGCGGTGCGCGTCGCGGTTGCCGGCTCGACCGGTTCCATCGGCACCCAGACCCTCGATGTCCTCGGGACCGAACCGCACGCGTACGAGCTCACGGCCCTCGGGGCCGGCGGTGGCCACCTCGACCTGCTCATCGCGCAGGCGCGGAAGCACCGGCCGAAGATCGTGGCGATCGCCGACGACCGCCTCGACACGGTGCACCGGCTCACCGAGGCCCTGCCCGGGTGTGAGGTCCGAGCCGGTGCCCAGGCCCTGGCCAGCCTGGCCGAGGACGCCGACGTGGTGGTCAACGGGGTCGTCGGGTTCGCCGGGCTGTCCGTCACCCTGGCCACGCTCGAAGCCGGCCGCCGGCTCGCGCTGGCCAACAAGGAGTCGCTCGTCGCCGCCGGTCCCGTGGTGCAGCGGGCCCGGCGCACGCCGGGAGCGGAGATCATCCCGGTCGATTCCGAGCACTGCGCGATCCACATGTGCCTGCGGGCGAACGACGAGCCCGGCCGGGTAGCACGCCTCGTGCTCACCGCGAGCGGGGGGCCGCTGCGGGGCAGGACCCGCGACGAGCTCCGCAACGTCTCCCTCGAGGACGCCCTGAACCACCCGACGTGGTCCATGGGGCCGAAGATCACCGTCGACTCGTCGACGCTCATGAACAAGGGCCTCGAGGTCGTCGAAGCCCACGAGCTCTTCGGCGCGCCGGCCGGCGACCACGGCTGCGGGATCGGCTTCGACCAGATCGAAGTCGTCGTCCACCCGCAGTCCGTGGTGCACTCGATGGTCGAGTTCACCGACGGCGCAACCATCGCCCAGCTCTCGATGCCCGACATGCGGCTGCCCATCGGGTACGCGCTGGCCCACCCCGATCGCCTCGGGACGCCGTTCGGCCCCATCGACTGGACCCGTCTCGGGCGACTCGACTTCGAACCTCCCGACCTCGACGCGTTCGGGTGCCTGGCCCTCGCCTACCAAGCCGGTCGAGCCGGTGAGACCGCTCCCGCGTGGCTCAACGCCGCCAACGAGGTGGCCGTCGCCTCCTTCCTCGACGGAAAGCTGCCGTGGGGACGGATCGTCGACGCCCTCACCGCCTCGATGGATCGCTATGACGGCGGCACCGCCGACGACGTCGATGCCGTGATCGCTGCCGACACCCGAGCACGAGCCGTCGCCCACCAGATGATCGAAGGACTGATCCCATGAGCTCCACCGTGCTGCCGGCTGCGTCGCCGAACCCTCAGCTGAGCGCCATCCCGGAACGCCGGACCGTCGACGGTGTGACGCGGGTCGTCCTGGCCGAGCCCAGGGGCTTCTGCGCCGGGGTGCAGATGGCCATCAAGTCGCTGGCCTGGATGGTCGAGCTGTTCGACGCGCCGATCTACTGCTACCACGAGATCGTCCACAACCGATCGGTGGTCGAGGTCTTCGAGCAGGCCGGCGTGGTCTTCGTCGAGGACATCGACGAGGTGCCGGCCGGTGCCGCGGTCATGTTGTCCGCCCACGGCTCGGCCCCCGACGTGGTGCAGCGGGCCCACGAGCGTGCCTCGGTCGTCATCGACGCGGTGTGCCCACTCGTGGCCAAGGTCCACCACGAGGTGAAGATCCGGGCCGGCCAGGGCTACGACGTCGTCTACGTCGGGCACCGCGGCCACGACGAAGCCGTGGGCACCATGGCCGTGGCCCCCGAAGCCGTCCACCTGGTGGAGACGGCGGCCGACGTCGAGGCACTCGAGTCGACCGGCGAGGCCGTCGCCTTCTTGTCCCAGACCACGCTCGGCATGGACGAATGGGCCGAGGTGCGCGAGGCCGTCGAGCGCCGGTTCCCCGACGTGTGGATGCCGTCGCGCAGCGACCTCTGCTTCGCGACGACGAACCGCCAGGCGGCCCTGAAAGCGCTCGCCGAACAGGTCGACTCGATCGTGGTCGTCGGTTCGCAGAGCTCGTCGAACACCAACGCCCTCGAGCGAGTCGCCCGCCAGTCGGGCTGTTCGAACGTGATCCGCATCGAGACCGCCGGCGACCTGCCCGACCACCTCGACGGCGTCGTCGGGGTCACCGCCGGCGCATCGGTGCCCGAGCAACTGATCGACGCGGTCATCGAGGCGCTGTCACCGAGCGGTGGCGTCGAGTCCCTCCGGGTCACGGTGGAAGACGAGTACTTCCCGCTTCCGGTGGGGCTCCGCTCGCGCATCCCGGCCGAGGCCCTCGCCGCCGATCGACGCACCGACGCCAGCGCGGCGCTGGACCGGTTGACCGGCATCGAGCGGTAGCGGCCCGGTGGTCTCGTCACCGTCTGACGACCCGCCGCGTCGGCGCCGAGAGGTCCCCCTCTCCCGCCGCCTGCTGCTGGCTCATCCCCGGTCGTTCGCGGCCAGTGTCGGCGGCGTGGGTCTGGCCCTGATGCTGATCCTGCTCATCCAAGGGCTGTCGGCCGGGGTCGACAGCCGGGTCGTGGTGTACGAACAGCACTCCCACGCCCAGTTCTTCGTGGCCCAGCCCGGGACGACCAGCTTCCTCGGAGCCACCAGCGTCGTGCCCAAGGCGACCGAGGCCGAGGTGCGGCGCCAACCCGGGGTCACGTGGACCGCCGCCGTCCGCGGCTTCTTCACCGTGCCCGAGGTCGGCGGCACCCGCGTGCCCTCTTATGTGGTCGGGTGGACACCGGGCGAGCGCGGTGGCCCCTGGGCGATCGGGAAGGGCCGAGCCCCGGCCGCCGACGACGAGGTCGCCATCGGGCGAGGGTTCGCGAGCCGGACAGGCCTCGGGCCCGGCGACGCCGTCGAGCTCCTCGGCCGGTCGTTCGAGGTGGTCGGGCTGGCCGACGACGCCGACATGTTCATGGCGTCGTTCATCTTCATGACCCACGACGCCACCGACACGCTCCTGCACCAACCCGCGACCACGAGCTTCGTCCTGGTCGGCAGCAGCGACCCCCCGGCCACCGCGGCGGCGCTCCACACCGCTGGGCTCCATGCGTTGACCACCGAGCAGATCGGCGCCAACGACCTCGGCCTCAAGGGCCAGGCCTACAGCGCCGCGTTGGGGTTCGTCGTCGCCCTCGCCTTCGGCGTCGGGATGTTGGTCATCGCCCTCACCATCTACGCCGCCGTGACCGAGCACGCACGCGACTTCGGCATCATCAAGGCGATCGGCGCCCGCCCGGCGCGCCTGTACCGACTGGTGCTCACCCAGTCGCTGGTGCTCACCACGGCGGGCCTCGGGGCTGGCGCGCTGTTCTTCTGGGTCGGCCGGCGCGCCCTGACCTCGCTGCGACCGCAGTTCGCGATCACCGTCACCGCACACAGCGTCGGGATCGTGTTGCTCCTGGCCATCGTCATGGCGCTCGCCGCGACCGCGCTCCCCGCCCGGCGCCTGGCCGCCGTCGAACCGGCGGCCGCGTTCCGATGAGCGTGCTCCCGTCCGCGCCCCGCTGCTCGTGGCTCACGACGTCTCGCCGCGTGCCGCTGGCCCGCAAGAGCCTCTTCGAGGACCGGCGCCGAGCCGGACTGGCTCTGCTCGGGGTCAGCGGCGGCCTGCTGCTCGTCCTCGTCATGAGTGCCCTCTTCGCCGGGTTCACCCACCAGGCCACGGCCTACTTCGACCGATCGCCAGCTGATGTCGTCGTCTCCCAGGCTGGGGTCCGGTCGATGCAGATGTCGACCAGCTCCCTGCCGGCCGGGACGATCGACGAGGTGCGCCACCAGCCCGGCGTCGCCTGGGTCGAGTCCCTGCGGCAGGCCAACACGACGATCACCCGCCCGGGCTCGGTCACCCTCATCTCCTACGTGTTCGGCTACGACGTCCGGACCGGGCGCGGCGGCCCGCAGCACCTCAGCACCGGACGGCCACCGCGCAACGGTGAGATCGTCATCGACGCGGCGGGCGCCGAACAGCTCGGGGTGGGCGTCGGCGATCAGGTCCAGGTCTTCGGGCACGGTGTCGAGGTCTCCGGGCTGACGACGGGACTCACGAGCCTCGGCAACACCAACGCCTTCATGACGAGCGACACCTACGCGCTGCTTGCCGGGCCGGGGACCAACTACCTGTTGGTCGGGGCCTCGCCGCAGACGACCGCCGCTCGACTGGCGGCGCGCCTCGCCCACGACGTCCCGGCGGTCACCGTCCAGTCCCGGGCCGCGTTCTCCGCCGAGGACGCCGCGCTCGTCGGAGACCTGTACGGCGACGTCATCAAGACGATGCGCGCCATCGGCTTCGTGATCGCGCTCGCCCTGGTCGCCCTGACCCTCTCCGCCATCACCACGTCGAACCTCCGCGAGTACGCCGTGGTCCAGGCCCTCGGCGCCACCCGCGCCCGCCTGGCCGGCGTGATCGTCCTCCAGGCGTTGTGGGCCATCGTGGTCGCGACCGCCATCGCCACGGTGCTGGCACTGCTCCTGTCGCGGTCCGTCGGCGTCCTCGCACCCAACGTCGAGTTGGTGGTCGAGCCCGGCGCGGTCTTGTCCACCCTCCTCGGCGCCCTCGCCGTCGGGGCCCCGGCGGCCCTGCTCCCCCTCCGCCGCGTCCTTTCCGTCGACCCGGCCACCGCCTACCGGACGAGTTCCTGACCGACGCGAACGAGGCGCCGCACGGATGCGGCGCCTCGTTGGTTTCGTGCTGGTGCCCGGCCGGAGCCGGAGCGATCAGGCCTGCTGGAGCTTGATCTCGATGTCGACGCCGGCGGGGAGGTCGAGGCGCTGGAGCGAGTCAACCGTCTTCGGCGTGGGCTCGAGGATGTCGAGCAGGCGCTTGTGGATCCGCATCTCGAAGTGCTCGCGGGAGTCCTTGTACTTGTGGGGCGACCGGATCACCGTGTAGCGGTGCTTCGTGGTCGGAAGCGGGATCGGCCCACGGACCGTGGCTTGGGTGCGCAGCACCGTCTCCACGATCTTCTTGGTGGACTGATCGATCACCTCGTGGTCGTAAGCCTTGAGGCGGATGCGGATCTTCTGGGTCTGGGCCATCTTGTCAATCTTCTCTTTCAGCCCCGCAGGGCCCGAGCTTCGGGGACCGAATCGGGCAGGCTTGCCCGGGGGGTCCACAGGGGGCGGAGCCCCCTGTGCGGTGTGTTACTTGATGATCTTGGTGACGCGGCCGGCGCCGACGGTACGGCCGCCCTCACGGATGGCGAACCGCAGGCCCTCATCCATGGCGATCGGCGCGATCAACTCCACCGTCATCTGCGTGTTGTCACCAGGCATGCACATCTCGGTGCCCTCCGGCAACGAGATCGTCCCCGTCACATCAGTGGTCCGGAAGAAGAA
>JAOBWM010000217.1 GCA_025463365.1 Acidimicrobiales bacterium | reverse complement strand
ACGTTCCTCGCCGACCAGGTCCAGGAGCTGCACCACTCGCAGGTGTTCCACATCAGCGCCACCCAGATGGCCAACTCGGTGAGCAAGGACGGACGCGACGGCCAGCCCGGGTGGAGCTGCTACGGCGGTCCCAACCTCCGTGGTCGCGCTCCGCAAGATGTGCCCGGTCACCACAACCGCGACGTGAGCTTCTCCGGCCAGGACAGCCTCGTGGCCGGCTGGGTCCCCGGCCAGGCGCCGGTGGTGTTCCCGTCGCACTCGGGGATCTACCTGGCGCCGGGCGACGCGCTCGTCATGCAGCTCCACTACCACTTCGCCGACAAGCCCACCCCCGACGAATCGGGCATGGCCCTGGAGCTCACACCGGCCGACGGCAAGCACCACGTGAAGATCATGCGGGTCCTCAACCCCCTCGGCCCGGTGGAGATCCCGTGCGCGCCGAAGGATGCCAAGGCCCCGTTGTGCAACCGAGATGCGGCCATCACCGAGGACGCTCGCCTCTACGGTCCGTCAGGCGCCAGCAACGAGTCGGGGTTGCTGTACCTCTGCAACAAGACGTCGTCGGAGGTGGCGGCCACGTTCGACGGCCAGGTGGCGCACTCGTCGTGCAACCTCCGCGTCCCCCAGAGCGGCTACATCGTCGGCGCCATGGGCCACATGCACACGCTCGGCAAGTCGATCCGCATGACGCTCGACCCCGGGACCAAGAAGGAGCAGATCCTCCTCGACATCCCGAGGTGGAGCTTCGACTGGCAGATGAACTACGCCCTCGAGAAGCCCCTCCACGTCACCGCCGGCCAACCGATCCGCCTCGATTGCTCCTGGGACCGCGGCGCCGACGTCCTCCGGCCCCCGAAGTACATCGTGTTCGCCGAGGGCACCGAAGACGAGATGTGCTTCGGCACCTACGCCCTCATCCCCGACAACCAATGACCTGACCGAGAGGCCTCGGTCACTCAGCGGCGGTGTCGGCCTTGTCGGCCTTGGAGCTGCTGCCGTTGGTGGTGCCGTGGCTGCCGGCCAGGAGGTTGCGGGCCATCTGAAGGCCGGTGACACCCTGGGTGAGGGCCTGGGCGAGGACCTCGGACATGCCCTGAGCGCCGTTGAGCAGGATCATCTGGTCGACGTCGCCGAAGGGCTTGGCGGCGGCGGCCACGATCTCGGGCCACTGCTCGGCGAGCTGCTGGCCGATGACCGCTTCCTGGTTCTCGGCGAGGGCGTCGGCGCGGGCCTTGATCGCCTCGGCCACGGCCATGCCCTTGGCCCGGACGGCCTGGCCCTCGGCGTTGCCCTTGGCCTCGGTGGCGTGGGCCTCGGCCTCGCCGATGGCCCGGGTGGACTCGGCCTGGGCGGCGGCGTTGAGCTTGACGTGCTCGGCGTCGGCGGCCGCGGCCAGGCGGACCCGCTCGGCGTTGGCGTCGGCCTCGATCTTCACCTTCTGGGCGTTGCCGGCCGCCGACAGCTCGACCTCTTGGCGCTCGGCTTCGGCACCGGCGATGCGGGCGTCGCGCTCGGCCTTGGCCAAGGTGACCTGCTGGTAGGCCTGGGCGTCGGCCGGCTTGCGGACCGTGGCCTGGAGCCGCTGCTCCTCGCGCTCGGCCTCGAGCTGGGCCACCTTGGTCTCCTGGACCACCACCTCCTGCTTGGCCTGCGCCTCCGAGAGCGGCCCGGCCTGGTCGGCGATGGCGGCCGCCTGGTCGATCTCGGCCTGGTAGCCGGCCTGCTTCACCTTGGTGGCGCGGACCGCCTCGGCCTTGAGGGCCTCCGCCTCCTGCTCGCGCTCGGTGGCCTCGCGATCGGCGGCGGCCTGGGCGATGCGAGCCTGGCTCTGGACGGCGGCGGCGTGGGGCCGGCCGAGGTTGCCGATGTAGCCGGTGGGATCTTCGATCTCCTGCACCTGCAGCGAGTCGACGATCAGGCCGAGCTTGTGCATCTCGGTGCCGGACGACTCGCGCGTGAGCTGCGTGAGCTTCTCGCGGTCGCGGATCATCTCCTCCACCGTCATGTTGCCGACGATGGCGCGGAGGTGGCCGGCGAACACGTTGTGGACCCGGTGATCCATCTGGGCCTGCTGGTCGAGGAAGCGGCGGGCGGCGTTGGCGATCGACGCGAAGTCGTCGCCCACCTTGTAGATCACGACGCCGCGGATCCCGAGGGGGATGCCCTGGTGGGTCACGCAGTCGATGGCCAGCTCGGCCTCGCGCAGGTCGAGCGACAGGCGTCGCACGGTCTGGACGCCGGGGATCACGAAGACGCCCTTCCCGGTGACGATCTTGAACCCGAGGGAGTCCTCGATGTTGTCCGTGGCGTGGTTGTGCCGCAGGCCCGAGATGATCAGGGCCTCGTTCGGCTCGGCGACGCGCCACATCGACTTGAACAAGACGACGAACACGACGATCGCGCCGGCGATGACGCCGGCGGTGATGTAGAGGGATGTCACAGTTGCACCTTCTCCTTGTGGTCAGACGGGGGTGACGACAACGGTGCGTGGGGGAAGGGTCTCCACCACGAGCACGCGGGTGCCCGGGGGGATCTCCTCGTCGTCGGCGCTGTAGGCATGGAATGCCTCGGTGCCGCCTCGGACCTCAACCATGACCTCGCCAATGCGACCAGGTCCGACGCGGCCGGTGACCCGGCCTGTCTTCCCGACCAACTTCTGGTCAGCCATCTCGATTTCCGTCCGTTCCTGTCGTTCCGCCGGGCCAGGACCACCCATGGCCCAGCAACCTGCATCATGCGCTCCCCGCCGCTTGTATGCAACTTGTTTGATGCAAGTATCGTCCAAGCGAGGCGGGCGGCACCCAGGAGTCTCCCACCTCTGAGCGGGATCGGTCAGGCATGGCTCCCGACCAGCTCAGCCCCATCGGTCGCGGTGGCCGCCTCGGCGGCCTCGGCGCGATGGCGGTCGAACCGGGCCCCGGCGCGCGAGATGCGGTTCATCCGCGTGAGCAACTTGTCGCGGGCCGTCTCGGCCTCCGCGCTGAGCCCTTCGATGTGCTCGACGTCCCAGTGGCGCATGATCACCGGGACGAGCACGTTGTCGTGGTGGGTCGTGAAGTCGTAGATGCCGACGCGCGCGATGGCGTGGGCGTGGGTCTCGAAGTCGACGATCCCGGTGCCCGGCATCTCGAACTCACGGACCTGGCGCTCCATGGCGATGACCATGGCCGACGGATCGACGGCGATGGCCGCGGTGCCGAGGTCTCGGTAGAAGAGGTGGTGCCGGTTCTCGTCGGCCGCCACCCGCTTCATGACCTCGTAGCCGGCCTTGTCGGTGAGCAGCTTGCCGGTGTTGTGGTGGGCGATGCGGGGGGCGAGCTCCTGGAGCGTCACGTAGACGATCCCGTCGGCCACCGAGTCCATCTCCGGGACCTCGCCCTTCTCCACCTGCTGCATCCGGGCCCGCTCCAGGGCGATCGGGTCGAGCATGCGCGTGACCGTCAGGTAGTCGCGCAGCACGATCGAGTGCCGGCCCTCCTCGGCGGTCCACCGGCGCACCCAGGTGCCCCACGCGCTGTCCCGCCCGAACAGCTCCTCGATGGTGCGGAAGTAGTAGGGGCGGTTGTCCTCGGTGAGCAGGTTCACGAACAGGCTCGACCGCACGGCCGGGTCCATCGGGGCTGCGTCCTCGCTCCACGGATCACGAGGGTCTGCCTCCGCGGCTCGCTCCCACGGGACGAGGTCGTGGGGGAACCACTCCTTGGCCGAGGCGAGGTGCGTGTCGAGGAGGCGCGCCGCCACCGGTTCGAGCTCGTTGAGGATCGCAGTCTGCTTCTGCATCCCCACAGCCTACCTACCGGTAGGTAGGGACGGAAGGTCGCCTCAGATCGAGGACTCCTGACCTGCGCCCGTGCCAGACTCCCGACATGAACCAGGGGGAACGCGAAGATGAACGGCGTTCGGCGCAGTCGGTCTCCCGGCTCGGCGGGGGCATCGGCCGGCGGCACTTCCTGACCGGGGCGGCCGCCACCGCCGCCGTCATCGCGGCGGGCTGCTCGAGCTCCGGCAGCGACGACGCGGTCGGCAGCGGGAAGGCCGCCGGCACCGCATCGACCACCACGCGACACAGCGCCAAGCTCGCCGCCGATCCCTTCACCCTCGGCGTGGCCTCGGGGGACCCCTTGGCCGACCGGGTCATCTTGTGGACGCGCCTCGCGCCGGACGCGGTGGCGGCCGACGGCCTCGGTGGCATGCGGGCCGACAAGGTCGACGTCGTGTGGGAGGTCGCCACCGATGCCCGCTTCTCGTCGCTCGTCGCCGGCGGCGTGTCCACCGCCGACCCTGGCCACGGCCACAGCATCCACGTCGACGCCACCGGCCTCGAGCCGGGCACCGATTACCGCTACCGCTTCCGCGTCGGCAGCTACACGAGTCCGGTCGGCCGCACCCGCACGCTCCCCGATGGGGACGCCGAGCGCTTCGCCCTCGCGGTCGCGAACTGCCAGTGGTACGAGACCGGGACCTACGCCGCCTACCGACACATGGTCGACGAGGACATCGATGTCGTCGTCCACCTCGGCGACTACATCTACGAGGCGCCTGGTGGCCTCGGTGCGGTCGTCGACGGTCGGGCCTCGTTGCCGGCGGGCGGGCTCCGCGAGCTCGCCGACTACCGCGTCCGCTATGGCTCCTACAAGCTCGATCCCGACCTCCTCGCGGTCCACGCCCGGCACCCGTTCTTCTGCACCTGGGACGACCACGAGGTCGTGAACAACTACATGGGCGACACCGCGCCGGGCACGATCACGGCGGCGGCGATGCAGGAGCGCAAGGCCGCGGCCTACCAAGCGTGGTGGGAGCACCTGCCGGTGCGGCTCGACCCGCCGACCGGTTCGGACCTCACGGTCTACCGCAGCCTCGACGCCGGCAACCTGGCCCGGCTGTACCTCCTCGACGAGCGCCAGGACTCGGCCGTCCCGCCGTGCCGGGACACCACCAACGGAGCGCTCGACTACGGCGACTGCGACGCCCGCACCGCCGAGGACCGCACGCGCCTCGGCAAGCCCCAGGAGGAGTGGCTCGCGAGCGAGCTCGACAAGGGCGGCGTCACCTGGAACCTGCTCGGCAACCCCGTCGTCCTGGCCGGGGTCGACGGCGGCACCGATGCCAGCGCGTACTACCTCGACACGTGGGACGGGTTCCCGCAGGCACGCGAGCGCCTGATCGCCCAGCTGGCCGACGTCGACAACCCCGTGGTGCTCACCGGCGACTACCACGCCGGCATGGTCCTCGACGTCCGAGCCAAGCCCTTCGACCAGTCCTCGGATCTCGTCGCGCCCGAGTTCATGTCGCCACCGATCTCCTCGACGCTGTTCCCGGCCGATGTCAGCGCCCGCACGCCGCACCTCCGCCAGCAGATCAACGAGTACGGCTACCTCACGGTGGAGGCGACCCCGGACCGGCTGACGGCGCGGTTCCGCACCGTCGACGACGTCACCGACGCCAAGTCGGGCATCGCCACCGCCGCAACCTGGACGGTGGATGCCGGCGACCCGAGCGCCACCAAGGCCTGATCCCTCACGCGTCGCCGGCTACGTCGCGGGTGAGTGAGCGCCTGCGTTGCGAGGGGGTGCAACCGCCTGTGAGGGGTTTGCTGGCGGTTCAGGCCTTGCGGTCGCTCAGGGCCCAGCTGGCCAGGGCACTGGCGCCGGCGGCGGTGAACACCGCCGGCCAGGCGCCGATCTTCTTGGCGAGCGGGTGGGAGGCGCCGAAGCCGCCGAGGTACACCGCAGTGAGGGCGGCGGTGCCGACGGGACCCGCGGTCCGCTTCCACTGGCGGCCGGCGACGATCCCGCCCGCGGCTAGGACCGCGCCACCGAGGGCGCGGACCTTGGTCTCGCGGGCGACGAGGTAGCCCCCGACGAGGGAGCCGGCGACGATCGGGGCGGTGCGGATGGCCATGGCGTCGACCCTACCGACGCCGTGCCGGCGTTCCGAAGCCGGTCAGCCCTCGTTGGCGACGCGCTCGCGCCAGTCCTCGAGGAGGTCCTTCAGGGTCTGGCTGATCGAGATCTCGGGCTGCCACCCGGTGGCCGCGGTGAGGCGGTCGTGGCTGCCCCGCAGGACGGGGACCTCCACCGGCCGCAGCAGGTCGGGATCGGTCTCGAACCGCAACGGGATGCTGGCCTGGGCAAGGAGCTGGTCGGCCAGATCCTGGACGGCGAGATCCACGCCCGAGCAGACGTTGTAGACCTCACCCGGCTGACCGCGTTCGACGAGCAGGCGGTACGCCCGCACGACGTCGCGCACGTCGGTGAAGTCCCGCCGGGCCGAGAGATCGCCGATGGGGAGCACGTCGCCGCCGTCGCGCTCGGCCCGGGCGATGCGCGAGGCCAGGGCCGGGGCCACGAACTTGTCGGTCTGGCCGGGGCCGAGGTGGTTGAACGCCCGAACCCGCAGCACCGGGAGCCCACGGCCCAACCAGGCCTGTAGGCCGAGGTAGTCGGCGGCGACCTTCGAGGCGGCGTAGGGACTGGTGGGTCGCAGCGGCGAGTCCTCGGTGAGGGGAAGCTCGGAGGGATCGACCTTGCCGTAGACGTCGGCGCTCGAGACGGCGAGCACGCGCTCGACGCCCGCATCGACCGCGGCGCTCAGCACGTTGAGGGTGCCTTCGGCGTTGACCCGGAAGGCCTCGACGGGTGCCTTCCACGATCCGCCCACGTCGGCCCACCCGGCCAGGTGGTAGATCGTGGCCGGCTTCACGTCGGCGATCAGGCCGGCGATCGCGTCGGCATCGGTGATGTCGACGCCGCCGTGTTCGGGCGATCGATCGACCCCGACGACCTCGTCGCCGGCGGCTTCGAGGTGGGCGGTGAGGTGGCGCCCGACGAAGCCCGCGGCACCCGTGACGAGGACCGGGGCGGGCGGCATGGGAAGCGAGTCTACGCAGCCCCACCAACTACCCTTTATCCGATGTTCATGGAGAGGCACCAGCATGGGTTGTGACGTTTCGGTGCTCATGCCGGCGTACAACGAGGCCGAGAACCTCACCGAGGTCATCCCGACCACGGCCGCCGCGCTGGAGGGCCTCGGCGTGAGCTGGGAGATCGTGATCATCGACGACGGATCCACCGACGGCACCCGCACGGTGATGGCGGGGCTCCGCAGCCCGAACGTCCGCTACATCCGGCTCCGCCGCAACGCCGGCAAGTCCGCGGCGCTGTCGGTCGGCCTCGACCACGTGCACGGCGAGCGCGTCGTGCTCATGGACGCCGACGGCCAGGACGATCCCGCCGAGCTGGGCAAGATGCTCGCCGCGCTGGACGATGGGTACGACCTGGCCACCGGCCGCCGGGCCGTGCGCAACGACCGCTTCATCAAGCGCAACACCTCGAAGATCTACAACGGCGTGACCTCCAAGGTCACCGGCGTCGAGGGCAAGGACTTCAACTCCGGGTTCAAGGCCATGAGCCGCGAACTGGCCGACAGCCTCGAGATGTACGGCGAGCTCCACCGCTACATCCCCGTGCTGGCGGTGTGGGGCGGCTTCAAGACCACCGAGGTCGACGTGGAGCACCACGAGCGCCTGCACGGCAAGTCGAAGTTCGGGCGGGCTCGCTTCTGGCGGGGCTTCCTCGACCTCGTCACGGTCAAGTTCCTCACCACCTACACGGCTCGGCCGTTCCACCTCTTCGGTGGCGTCGGGTTCGGCATCGGCTTCGGCGGCGCCGTCCTCCTCGTGTGGATGGCCATCTCCAAGGCCCTCGGCCACAGCATCGGCACCCGCCCCGCCCTGCAGCTCGGTGTCCTGCTCGTGGTGGTCGCCGTGCAGATGCTCTCGCTCGGCCTCCTCGGCGAGCTCATGGTCAACCTGCGCCGTCGGCGATCGCTCGATTCGAGCGCAGACGGCGACCTCCGATGACCGCGACCGACCGGCCTCGCTCGATCGGCCTCGCACCCGGTCTCGACGATGCCGCCGCCGGCCAGGACGCCGCCAAGTACGGCACGTCCAACCCGGTCGTGCAGAAGCTGCTCGCCCGCTGGATGGGCACGCTCCACGAGGTGCTCGGCACGCCCGCCGGCGCGATCGTCGACGTGGGCATCGGCGAGGGCTTCGCCCTCGAGCGCATGTTCCCCGCCGGCACCGAGGTGATCGGCCTGGAGTACCGCCACGACAAGGCGCTGGTGGCCTCGGAGAAGCTCTCGGCCGTGTCGGTCGTCCGTGGCGATGCCGGGGTCCTTCCCTTCCCCGACCGCAGCGCCGACCTCGTCACCTCCATCGAGGTCCTCGAGCACCTGCCCGGGTTCGAGCAGGCCGTCGCTGAGATGGCTCGCATCACCAAGGGTCGCCTCGTGGTCTCGGTGCCGTGGGAGCCGTGGTTCCGCCTCGGCAACCTGGGTCGGGGCAAGAACGTCAAGCGCTGGGGCAACGACCCCGAGCACGTGAACTTCTTCAATCCCAAGCGGTTGGAACGGGCGCTCGGCAAGCACTTCGCCGAGGTCAAGACGCACAAGGCCTTCCCCTGGATCATCGCCGAGGCCTCCCAGCCCCGCTGAGCCCCTGCCGCGGCGCGTCGTCTGCTGGGCGCTCAGCGCATCCTCGGGGTAGGGCAGGAGACATGGCCGCGATCTTGGAACGGCGCAGGGAGCGGTTGCGGCTGCGGAAGGCGGCGCGCCAGCAGGTGAGCGCCGGCCTGGAGGCGTGGCTCGACACCGACGACCCCACGCTCGGGTCGCTGGTCCACACGTTCGGGGAGAAGGTCCTGGCCGCCGCGTGCCTCGTGTTGATGGCACCCTCGGCGCTCCCGATCCCGACGGGTGGCGCCACCCACCTGTTCGATGTGATCGCACTCGTGTTCGCGGTGCAGCTCGCCATCGGCCGCACGGCGGTGTGGCTGCCGGAGAAGTGGCAGAGACGGCCGATCGGCCCGAAGTCGGCCAAGGGCATCCGGGCGGTCATCACGTTCGTGCGCTGGTGCGAGAAGATCTCCACGAGGCGGCTCGGGCGGCTGATGGGAAGCCGGTCCGGTGGCGTCGTCCTCGGCATCGTGATGGTGGTGTTCGTGGTGGGTGCCTTCGTCAGCCCGCCCTTCTCGGGCCTCGACACCCTCCCGTCGCTGGGGGTCGTGCTCCTGGCGCTGGCGATCCTCCTCGAGGACGCGGCCTTCGCCGTCGCCGGCCTCGTGGTGGGCGTGGGTGGCGTCGGCCTCACCCTCAGCTTGGGCATGCGGGCCGCCCACCTGTTCTGACGCTGGCCGCCGCGACTCAGTCGTGAACCGGCGGCTCGACTTCGTGTTCGACGTGCTCGAGGCGGGCGTCGGTGGTCTCGGCCGCCTGGATGGCCGCCTCGTGCAGGCGGGTGACCTGGTCACGGAGCGGGTCGACCTCCCACGCGATCACCCGCCGGATCAGCTTCTTCACGGTGCTGACGCCCGGGCGGGCGGAGGTGGCCGGCGGTAGGGGCACGTGCCGCAAGCGGCGCAGTGGCACGGCGGCCGAGCCCTCGCCCTTGCGGGGCGCCCGGGTGCCGGCGGTCGGATCGACCTTCACGCCGCGCAGCGCGGCGGAGCGGCGGTGGACCTCGGCCATGACCGCGTCGCGGTCGACCGCACCGTCGAACGACCAGCCGCCGGCTCGGGCCTCGTCGGTGGCCGGAACCGTGTCGGCCGACCGGAAGGTCCCACCCTTGACGGCCGCGAGAATGGCTGCGGCGAGGCCGGCGTTGTCGTCGACGAGGACGGACCCGGGGATGTCATCGAGCTGTTCGGCGAGGCCGCCGACGCGGGTGGCGATCACCGGGCGCTGGTGCAGGCGCGCCCGCTCGGCCACGCCCGACGACCAGATGTGGCGGTAGGGGAGCACGACCGTGTCCCCGGCGACGATCCATCGGTCGAACAGCTCGTCGCTCACGTAGCCGAGGTGGAGGTGGACCCCGGGGATCTGGGCTTCGAGGGCTTCGAGCTCGCGCTGGTGCTCCGCGGCGGCCGGGTCGTCGACGCGCACCGAGCCGACGATGTGCAGCGATGCTCCCTTGGCGCCGAGACCCCGGAAGGCGGCGGCGGCTCGATCGAAGCCCTTGTGGGGCTGGACGAAGCCGATGCACACGAACACGTGCTCGTCGTCGGGGAGGCCGAGTGACCGGCGGGCGGTGGCCCGGTCGACGGTGGTGTGGGCCGCGAAGTCGGCGCCGTGCTCGACGACGCGGACCCGATCGGGCCGGACGCCGAACGCTTCGACCATGAGGTCGCGGTGGCCGGCGTCGTGGACGGTGATCTCCGCAGCACCCCGGAACACGGACCGGGTGGCGCGCGCCGCGGCCGCGAACACGCCCTCGGCGAGGAACCCGGATCGGGTGGACGCCTCGACCTGCTCGCTCGCGGATGCCCACCGGGCATCGACCTCGTGCAGGCGGATCTCGACCGGGGGCATGGACCGGAACGCCTTGGCCAGCGCCACGCCGGTGCTGATGCGCGACGTCGGCGTCGAGGGGACCGCATAGAAGATGTCCGGGTGGAAGTGGACGATCACGCGGTCGAAGCCCCTGGCGAGCCGGGCGAGGGCGCGGGCACCCGTGGGACCGACGAGGTCGAGGTGGTGGTGGGCGGCCGACGGGCGAGGCGAGCACACCTCGACGTGGTTGCCGGCGCGGCGCAGGGCCCGCACCTGCTGGACGGCGTAGGCACCGAGTCCGTCGCGCTCGGGCGGGTAGGGCGAGACCACGAGGATGCGCTCGCTCACGACATGGCCTCCAGGCTGGCTTCCATGCGGTCCAGGGTGGCGGGCCAGGTGTAGTTGTCGAGCACGTAGTCCCGACCCGGCTTGGCCAGCGCTTCGGCGTCGCCGGGGGCCTCGGCGACGAATCGCAGGCACTGCTCGAGGTCCGCGTCGTCGTCGTAGGTGAGCCCGGCGCCGCTGCGGTCGCAGTGCCACGAGACCACGGCGCTGGCCGCATTGGCGATCACCGGGGTGCCGGCGAGCCAGGCCTCCATGACCGTGCGGGAGAACGATTCCATGGCCGACGGCTGGAGGTAGGCGGCGGCAGCCGCGACGCCGTCGTCGCGGTCCTGGTCGCTCACCAGGCCGAGGTCGACCACGCGGTGGGCGATGTCGTCGGGGGGTCGCACCTCGCCGACGCCGAACGTGACGAGGGTCAGGTCGACGTCCTCCTTGCGGACGGTGCGGGCAAAGCCGTCGAGCAGGTCTTCCCAACCCTTGGCGCCCTCGCGGCGCCCGCCGTACAGCACGAACGGCCGGTCGCCGAGGCCGTGGCGGGCCCGGAAGCCGACGGGGTCGTAGCCGTCGGGCACGGGCACCCCCTCGCCGATGATCTCGGCGGGGGAGTGGGCGGGCCAGATCTCGTCGAGGAGGTCGCGCTCGGGGTCGGTGTTGAGCCACAGCTTGGCGACACCTCCGAACAGTGGCTCGAACAGTTCGAGGCGGGCCTCGCGCTCGTCGTGCAGGCAGGGCCGGAGGATCGTGCGGCCGGGGGCGACCTGGCCCCCCGCGAAGGTGGTCCAGAACAGGTAGGGCGAGACCACGATGGCCCGGTAGCGCTCGGCGTCGTCAAGCAGGGCGTGGAACAGCTCGGGCACGCGCAGCCCGTCGTTCATCCAGGCTTCCTGCTGGGCGATGGTCGGATGCTCGCCGCGGTCCATGGTGCTCGTGAGCAGGGCGCGAGCCGATCCATCGGTGTCCTGGACCACCGGGAAGCGCCGGACCGTGACGCCCTGATCGACCGTGGTCCCGGCGGGGTAGTGGTTGGCCCAGGTGTGGTGGTCGCGGGCACAGGTGGTGAGCACCTCGACCTCCCAGCCTCGGGCGGTGAGGCCGTGCGCGACCTCGCGGAGCACCAGTTCGGCCCCTCCGATCACGTCGGGCCCGTAGCGGGGCGGCACGAGGGCGATGCGACGGTCGTTCACGAGGGCCAGAGCGTACCGGGGTGCTGAGGCGCTCTTGGGGCACGCCATCGGCTGCGGTCCGCGAGACTCGGTGGATGGACGTGTTGGTGTGCGCCACCCAGGTCCCCTTCATGCGGGGCGGCCTGGAGCTGATGGTGGAGAACCTGGTGACGGCGTTCGGCGACGCCGGGCACAAGGCCGAGGCCGTGCTGGTGCCCGCGGCGTGGGACAAGGACCGGCTGCTCGACGCCGCGCTCGCCTGGCGGATGATCCCGCTCGATGCCGACCTCGTGGTGCCGGTGAACTTCCCCGCCTACTTCGCCCGGCACCCGCGCAAGGTGCTGTGGCTGGCTCACCAGCACCGGGCTGCCTACGACGCCCTCGGCCAACCGTGGAGCGACTTCGGGCTCGACGACGCCAGCCTGGAGGCCCACCGCCAGCTCGTCGACTGGGACACGCGGGCCCTCGCCGAGGCCCAGACCCGGTTCACCATCTCGCAGGTCGTGGCCGATCGCCTCGAGCGGTATTGCGGGCTGTCGGCCTCGGCGCTCTACCAGCCGCCTCCGCTCGCCGATCGGCTCCACCCACGTCCGGCGGGCACGAAGGGCATCCACGTCCTGTGCGCCACCCGGCTGGAGGCCAACAAGCGGCCGGGCCTGTTCGTCGATGCCGTCGCGTCCATGCGGACCGAGATGCCCGGGGTCCTCGCGGGACGCGGCAGCCTGGATGACGACCTGGCGGCGAGCGTGGAGCGGCTCGGGCTCGGGGATCGCCTCGAGCTTCCCGGCTTCGTGCCCGACGAGGACCTCGTGGAGCTGTTCCGCTCGGCGGTCGCGGTGGTCTACGCGCCCTACGACGAGGACTACGGGTTCGTCACGTTGCAAGCCTTCCTGGCCGGCGTCCCGGTGGTCACCACCGACGACAGCGGCGGCGTGCTCGAGTGGGTCGAGCACGAGGTGACCGGCCTCGTCACCGACGGCACGCCCGCGGCGATGGGTGCTGCCCTCGATCGGCTGGTGGACGACCCCGAGCTGGCGGCGCGCCTCGGTGAGGCCGGGCGCCGGCGCGTGGCCTCGCTCGGGTGGGACCACGTGGTCTCCACGCTCCTCGGTGGTGCGCCGGCGTGAGCCCGGTCCTCGCCCTGGCCGCCCCCCGGCGTTCGTCGGCTCGCGCGGTACCGCTCCTTCGGATCCTCGGGTCGGGGATCGATGTGGTGTCGTACCGCACCAACGAGCGTGCCGGTGGTCCGGTGCCCGATGCCATCCTCGCGACCTCGGTGATCGCGCTCCCGGTCCTGCCGCCGGTCCCGGTGGCGGTGTGGGTCGACACCGACGAGGAGTTCGACACCGCTACGAGCGCGGGCGTCGCGGCCGTCCTCTCGTCGCGGCCGGAGCTGGTCGACCGAGGGGCGATCCACGTGCCGCGGTTCGGCATCGACGTGTCGCGGTGGCCGCCGATCGCACCCCTCGTGCGGTCGCGGTGGCGGGCGCGCTACGACCTCCCGGCTGACCTGGTGGTCGGCGTCGACGTCTCGATCGACGCGGACCGACCGGAGGAGACCCTCTCCCTCGCCGCCGCGGCCGTGGTTGTGGGCGACGCCACACCGCTGGCCCTCGCCCTCGGCACACCCGTCGTCACGAGCGAGGCCAACGCCCGGCGCTACGGACTGCGCCCCGACCTCGACGTTGCGCTGGCCGCCGGCCCGCATGCCGCCCAGGGCCTCGCCGCCGAGATCGCGCGGGACGACGTGCTCGCCGCCCGGCTGTCGCGGCGGGGCCGCCACGCCGCCGAGCGCCGTCTGGACCTTGGATCGCCCGCTCGCGAGATCCGCCGGCGCCTCGGGCTCTCTGTTGCCGGCCCGGCGTCCCCGTCCGATCTCGTGGCCCAGCGCCTCGAGGAGCTGGCCGTCCCGGACGGCTCGCCGCTGCGCCGGCGCGTGGCGGCGGCGCTGTCACCGTTTCCCACCCCTGTCGCAGGAGCCGTGCCGTGACCCACCCCGCCATCGACGAAGCCGCGGCCGAACGGCTGCGGGCCCAGCTCGACCAGCCCGGCGCTGCCCCCGGCGACGCGGCGAGCGCAGCCGGGGCCGAGCCGGCAGCACGCAGCACCGCGGCGTCCGAGAAGCCGACGGCGGTGGCCAAGGCCAAGGCATCGGCGCGCAAGGCGGCGGTGCCGGTCATCGCCCGGCTCCGCCAGGAGCTCGACCGGGCCGGCGCCGAGGATCTCGCCGACCTGCGCGACGAGGTGGCCCGGCTGCGGTCGGAGCTCGTCCGCACGCGCGCGGAGCACGCGGCGGAGCTGGCGGCCATCCACGAGGAACTGGCCGCGATCCGGCCCGGCCAGCCGAAGAACCACTAGGCCCGGCGGCCGGTCAGGACACGCGGGCGCGGTACTCGTCGCTGTCGTAGACGTAGCCGGCGATGGAGGTGAGCGAGGTGGACGAGTTCGCCAGGCCGGCCACGAAGAGGGTGTACTCGTCGTCGGCGACGGCCCGCTGGAGCATGTCCTCGTAGACGCTGATGACGTGCGTGCCGTCGGCGGCCTTGGCGATGTACTCCGACGACTGGGAGAAGTTGGCCATGACCTGACCGCGGGTGGTGCCGGCCTTCAGCTTGTTGGTCCAGTAGGACAGCCCGGACGCATCGGGGTCGCGGCCCAGGACGTTGCGGTACACCCGTCGGACGAAGTCGGCGTTCGACAGCGAGCCGTAGCGGTTCTGGAACTCCGACGACGTGGCGAACGAGTTCGAGATCCACGAGATGGTGTGGCCGTCGTCG
>JAOBWM010000216.1 GCA_025463365.1 Acidimicrobiales bacterium | reverse complement strand
GCGGCCGCGGCCGCGGCCGCGCGGCGCGGCGCTCGTACCACTGGCCGCCGGCTCGAAGGCCTCATCGACGAACCGCGCCCCGGCGCCAGCCCTCGGGCAGGACGTGGTCGAGCACGTCGTCGACGGTGACGGCGCCGACGAGGCGGCCGGCATGGTCGCACACCGGCACGGCGAGCAGGTCGTAGGACGCGAGGCGTTCGGCGACGGCACGCAGCGGCAGGTCGGGACCGACGGGATCGGGTGTGTCGCCGACGCACTCCTGGAGGGTGGTCGAGGGCTGCTCACGCAAGAGCCGCTGGAAGCTCACCACGCCGACGAAGCGACCCGTGGGGGTCGAGGTCGGCGGCTGGGTGACGAACACCTGGGCCGCCAGCTCCGCCGGGATCTCGCGGACCCGGATGGAGGCCAGCGCCTCGGCGACGGTGGCCGTGTGGGCGAGGACAACGGGCTCCGAGGTCATGAGGCCGCCGGCGGTGTTCTCGTCGTAGGCGAGCAGCCGGCGAAGCGGGACGGATTCCTCGGGACGCATCTCCTGCAGCAGCGCGGCGCGCTCGTTCTCGGGCAGGTCGGCGAGGAGGTCGACGGCGTCGTCGGGCTCCATCTCCTCGAGGATGTGGGCGGCCCGTTCGAGGTCGAGCGTCTCGATGAGGCGGACGGCTTCTTCCTCGGGCATCTCCTCCAGGAGGTCGGCAACCTGCTCGTCGGCGAGGAGGGCGACCACCTCCTGGCGCCGGGCCGGCGGCAGCGCCTGGAGGCGTGCGACCACATCGGTGGGGTGGAGGTCGCGGAGCTCGGCGGCCTGGTCCATGGCTGGCGTGCTGGAGAAGTGCGACGCGACCCGCTCCCAGGGCACGACCTCCGGCGCGCGGCGGCGCAGCGGGCCGTGGCGACCGAGGGCGGCGCGCACGACGAACCAGTAGGCCCTGTCCGGTCCGGGGGCGATGGCGAGGTCGGTGAGGTACTGGTCGTCGATCTTGGTGTCGAAGAGATCGGCGACCGCGAGCTGCTCGCCGGGCCGGCGATGGAACGAGCGGAGGTTGACGGTGCCACCCGTCAGGCGCACGCCGGTCGCGTCGATGTCGGCGATCCGGGCGATGTTCACGAAGATGTTGCGGCGCTGGATGTTGGCCACGATCCCGAGGACGCGGAGCTTGTCGCCGGAGGGGGCCAGGACGATGTCGTGGACGCGGCCGAGGGCCTCACCGTCGTCGTCGGTGAGGGGCAGCCGCACGAGGCGGGACACGAACGCAGGAGCATCCGACACTCGAGGGACGCTACCTGGCGACCGCTTCCTGCCTGGTGCGGGGCCGACGCCCGGGCGCGGCCGGCGGCACCGGTCGGAGCAGGAACTCGTCGCCGGCTCCTCGTTCGTCGCCGGAACGCTTGGCCCGGGCCCTCGGAGCTCACGTCTCCCTGGTGTCCGGACCTTCGCGCCGCATGCGTCGCGTCGCCCGGGCTGGTTCGCAGGCCCGGTGCTAGTGCAGCTGGAAGCGGGGGTTGCCGTGGGGGCTGGCTTCGAGGAGGGCGTCGATGCCGGTCGCGGGGACGGGCTCGGAGAACAGGTAGCCCTGGCCGAGGTCGGCGCCGAGCGACTGGAGGAGCGTCACCTGTTCCGGGCGGTCGATGCCCTCGGCCACGGTGTGCACGCCCAGCCGCTGCGAGAGCTCGATCATCGACTGCACCACCGCGCTGTCGCCCGGGTTGGTGCCGAGCCCGGTCACGAAGCTGCGGTCGATCTTGATGACGTCGATGGGGAAGCGCTGCACGTACTGGAGCGAGGAGTAGCCCGTGCCGAAGTCGTCGACCGCGAGCGAGACGCCGATGCGGCGCAGCTCGTCGAGGCGGAAGCGCGTGACCTCGGTGTCGTGCATGAGGGTCGTCTCGGTGATCTCGAGCGTGACCGTCGACGGGTCGAGGGCCGCGTCGTCGATCGCGTTGCGGACGTCGCGCACGATGTGCTCGTGGGCCAGCTGGCGCACCGACAGGTTCACGCTCATGGTGAGCGTGGAGCTCGGGGGGAGCTTGAGCTGCCAGATGCGCAGCTGCTGGCACGCCTCGCGCAGCACCCACTTGCCGAGGGGGACGATGAGCCCGGTGTCCTCGGCGAGCGGGATGAACGCGTCGGGGCTGAGCAGGCCACGCGTGGGGTGGATCCAGCGGACGAGGGCCTCGACGCCGGTGATCCGCCCGGTCTGGAGCGAGACGATGGGCTGGTAGAAGCACCGCAGCTGGCCGTCGTCGATGGCGCGGACCAGGTCGGCCTTGAGCTCGAGGCGCTCGAACACGCTCGTGTGCATGTGGCTCTCGAAGATGGCGTGGCGGTTCTTGCCACGGTCTTTGGCGAGGTACATGGCCACGTCCGCGCTGCGCAGCAGGACCTCGGCGTCGATGGCCTCTTCGTCGGCGAACGCGATGCCGATGCTGGCCGTCACCCGGATCTCGCGGCCCTGGATGCGGTAGGGCTGGGCCACGATCGCGAGGACGCTCTCGGCGAGGGAGACCACGCCCTCCTCGTCCTCGGCGTCGACCACGAGGACCGCGAACTCGTCGCCACCGAGGCGGGCCGCGAGGTCGTCGCTCGACAGGGAGGTGACGAGCCGGCTCGACACCTCCTGGAGGAGCTGGTCGCCGACGGCGTGGCCGAGGCTGTCGTTGACGGTCTTGAAGTCGTCGAGGTCGATGAACAGTGCCCCCACGACGGTGTCGTCGTCGAGGTTCCGCAGCGCGGCCGCGGTCTGCTGCGTGAACATCGTGCGGTTGGCCAGGCCGGTGAGCGTGTCGTGCAGCGCCTGGAAGCGGAGGTCCGCCTCGAGCGCCTTGCGCACAGTGATGTCACGGGCGTTCAGGACGACGCCGCCGACGGCTGGGTCGTTGCGCATGTCGGTGACGGTGATGTCGACCGTGCGCAGCTCGCCCGAGCGGTGGTGGAGTTGGGCTTCGATGCGGCGGGTCGACAGGTCCCCGTCGGGGAGGCGGCGCTGGGAGAGCTCGGGGTAGCTGGTCTGGAACTCGGCGACGCTCGCCGGGGGCAGCAGGGCGACGGCCGGGGTGCCGGTCAGCTCCTCGGGGGTGTAGCCGAGCATCTCGCTGATGGCCGGGCTCACGTAGGTGAAGCAGCCGTTGTCGGCCATGACCGCCACGACGTCGCTCGAGCTCTGGACGAGGGCGCGGAACCGGGCCTCGCTCGATGCCAGCTGCTGCTCGGTGGCCTTGCGGTCGGTGATCTCGCGGGCGGTGACGACCAAGCCCTGGATCTCGGGGTCGTGGGAGAGGTCGCGGGTCCGGATCTCGAACCAGCGGTGGCTGCCGTCGACGTGGCGCATCCGCACCTCGACCTCGTCGGAGTCCGGCCGCGGGAGGCTGTTGTCGGCATCGAGGACGTGGGCGAGCGTCGGCCAGTCGTCGGGGTGGACCCACCGGGCCGGGTGGCTGCCGAGCAGGGACTTCTCGGGCAGGCCGAGGAGCCGGTGGGCGGCGGGGCTGGCGAAGGTGATCTGCCGCTCGCCGTCGACCACCAGCACGATGTCCGACGAGTTCTCGACGAGGGCCCGGAAGCGACGCTCGCTGCGACGGCGCAGGAGGTTCTCGGTGAGGACCGCGCTCTCGAGGGCGAGCGACACCGTCGAGGCGAGGGTCTCGATGCTCTGGCGGATCGTCGTGCCGGCCTGCTGCGTGGACGTGAGGATGAGGGCGCCGCTCAGGTCGTGCTGCGAGCTGAGCGGGGCGACGAGGACGCTGACCGCGGCCTTGGTGGGCCCGCCCGACCCGAGATCGATGGCGTGGGGCGTGTCGATCGCGGCCAGCTGGAGCTGGGACAGCCCCTCGACGATGGCGTCGGGCACCTGGTCCATGGCGATCGACATGCCGACCGCGGCCTCGGCGTCGTGGCCGATCGCGTCGAGGACCCGCAGCGACTGCCCGGCGACCTGGGTGATCGACACGCGCAGCTCCGGAAGATCGCCGGCGAGACGCATGACGGCGCGCAGGGTGGCCCGGTGCATGGCGTGGCGGCTCGATGCGGCGGCGAGGTCGGCGTTGGCCTCGCGCTGGATGCGCTGCAGCTCGACGGCCTGCTCCTGGGCTCGCACGAGGAGGCGGAACCGGGCCAGCACGACGATGGCGAGCAGGGCCGAGCCGACCGCGGTGACCCTCACGTCGAGCGACCCCTCGGTGACGTCGACCCAGATCATCATCACCGGCGGAACGAGCAGGCCGGCGGCCAGCAGCACGATGCGCTTGCGGGTGAGCAGCAGGACCTTGTCGTCGGGCGGCTCGAACAACCGGGGCATCGCCGGGTGCAACGCGGCGCCGCCGTACAGCGTGTAGATGAACGGCCCCAGGAGGAGCGACAGGCCCGAGTGGCGGCCGTCGACCGTCGCGAGGGTGGCAGCCACGTCGGTGAAGAAGATCAGGCCGACCGCGCAGGCCAAGAGGTAGTAGCTCGTGGTCCGCACCCCGGGGCCCACGGCGAGGCGCACGGTGGCGGCGAGCAGGACGGTCGTGAGGATCGAGAACCCGGCGTTGATGAGGCGATCGGCCAGCGGGACCGAGCCGTCGACCATGTACGGCCACAGCACCAGCGACCACACGACCGTGGCTGCCCCGATGGCGACGATCAGGCCGTCGAGGTGGGCGGCGCGGTTGCGGCCCGACGACCGCACGCTGCCCATGCGGTAGGTACCGATGATCAGGGCCAAGTAGGCGAGGACCACGAAGGCGTCGGCCGGCGACGGGAACTCGGCGATGCCCGGAGCGACCACGCGCAACGCCGAGCGAACCAGGCCGGCGGCGACGATGCCGGCACCCCCGATGCCGAAGAAGGTCCAGGTCTGACGGCCAGGACCAGGGATCTCTCGCGAGGCGATGATGCCCGAGGCCGCCGCGATGATCCCGAGTGCGAGCGCGACAGCACTTTGGACCGACGGGCCGAACGCGGCCGCCGCTGTACCCGCGGCCGTTCCGACCACGAGGAAGAGCATCCAGTATCTGTTGCGCATGTGCCTCTCTCGTCGGCCGAGATCGACCGATCTACAGCCTGACCGATGAGACAGGTGACACTGTGGTTTCTCGGCCTCAGGATCCGAGCAAATTGTCCGACCTGTCTGTTTCGCCACGAGCCGCTACCGTGCACCCACGCACGGTGATTGGGGATCACGAGATGCCGGAGTCAGTTGTGGTGGAACGCGACGGGGAAGGCGCCGACGATGTGACCGTGACCCCGCGCGCCACGCTCCGCCGCTACCTCACCATCTCATGGGTCCTGACGATCGTCTTGTTCACCCTCGTGCGGCTGATGGTGGCCAAGGAGACGCTCGAGCGCTACGGCCTCAACATCTGGGTCTTCGGTGCCATCGACCTGTTGACCGCGGTGCCCTACGCCATCGGGGTGGCCCGCGTCGCGACCTCGCTCGTGGACCGCGACACCGGTGCCGCCGGGCGCTGGGGCATCACCGCGGCCATCTCGTTCATCGCCCCGTACCTGTACGTCGCGTGGGCCGGCAAGGACGCCGAGTTCCCCGTGGCGGTGTGGTGGGTGCTCGCAATCTTGATGGCCGGCTTCGGCGGCAACGCCGTGTGGAGCGTCCGCCGCCGGGTCCGCGAAGGCCGCGCCCGCCGCCTCGCCGCCGCCGTTTCCTGACCCGCCCGCAGCCGTGGGGCGCGCTGCCGGGCCGGCGGGCTGCCACGGGTAGGGCGCGCCGGCGCTGCCCTCTCGATGGGCTGATGGGTGTACCCGGTTCTGAGCGCTCTGTGTCGCACTGGTGCGACGTGGGCCGTTCAGAACGGGCGGGCGGGTGGGTGGGTGGTCGGTACCCGGTTCTGAGCGCTCTGTGTCGCACTGGTGCGTCGTGGGCCGCTCAGAACGGGTCGGCCGGTGGTGGGCCGGTTGGTCGGTGGCGGCTCGGGGAGCCAACCCAACCAAGGTCGTCCGGTCACGGTGCCAGGCGTCCGGTCCCCAAACGGTCGCCGGGGCCAGCCAGGTCTCGGGTCAGGTCTCCGGTCAGGTCTTGGAACGGGCGACCGTGTGACCGGCGGGGATCGAAGGCGTGTAGCCGAGTGCTTCGATCTCCTCGGCCGTCAGGGTCTCGAGGCTCCACGCCCAGAAGTCGGGGTTGGCCCGGGAGATCGCCATGGCCGACGCCGGTCCGGTCGACATGATCATCGGGATCACCTCGCCGCCCATGTACCACTCGGGTACGCCGACGGGCACGAACGGGAGGCCGTAGGTGTCGCGGAACGTGTCGAGCAGCCACTTCTCGCCCAGGCCGGTGATGGCGTTGGCGCCGCTGCGCAAGGCATCGGCCCAACCGGCCCGGTAGAGATGCTCGATGAACCCCTGGCTGCGGACGCGAGGGTCGACGACGATCGAGGACAGCTCGCACATCGGGTTCTCGTCCTCGAAGTCCACCCGGTCGAACTTGCCGACCGGGAGGCCCTCGAACGGAGCGAAGATGGCGCGGATCGTGCCGACGATCTGGCCGTCGCCGTCGTCCGCGATCACGGCGTGGAAGTGGGAGTTGTCGCGGAAGCGAGCGAGCTCTTCGACCTGGTGGCTCGTGGACTCTTCGGTGTACTCGAGCTCGCGGTAGATGTCGTAGACGAACGCCTCGGCGTCCATCCACCGATCGCCGCCGGTGATGCGGACGAGCTCGAAGCCCGGCAGCAGGTCCGGCGGGCGGCCACACATCCTGGGGCCGGGCTCGATGATGCGCCCGGTGGGGGCCAGCTCGCGCAGGTCGATCACGACCTGGCCGTCCTCGACGCTCACCTCCGGCGCATGCGTGGCCATGACCTCAGCGTCACGCAGGTCGATCACGACGTCGTCGTCGTGCAGCACGGCGAGCAGCTCCGCGGCCTTCGCCTCGTCTGCCTCGTCGGAGTGGGGGTCTTGGTGTTGTGGGGTGTTCACGACCGTCCTCGTTGCCTCGCGGGAGGAGCCGAACCGCCGCGCGGGCGCGACGGACCAAGCCCCGTGTCGAGCTGAATCCGGACGTTCGCCTCGTGATGGAACACATCGGCGAGGTCCAGTCCCGACGTTGTCCGCGACGCTAAATCCCGCTCGCTCCGTGGTGGTGGATGGTCCGTGTGTGGCGACACTCCGACGATTCGCCCACGACAAATCCCACCATCCCGACAAGCTCCGACAAACCGGAAGCCCAAGTTCCGCCGCGGCCCCCGTCGCCCCACGGTCGCCCCACGGTCACCCGGTGCCCTGGTCGCCGGGTCGGTAGGTCACCCGGTCGGTGCCCGGTCGCCCGGTCAGTCGCCCGGTCAGGCGTGTCCCGGTTCTGAGCCCTCTGTGTCGCACCGCTGCGACGTGGGCCGCTCAGAAAGGGTGGGTGCCCGGTCGGTCGGTGGGGCGTTCCCTTCTGAGCGCTCTGTGTCGCGTCGGTGCGACGTGGGCCGCTCAGAAACGATCGGTCGATGGGGTCGGCGGTTGCTCGGTGACGGGTGGGGTGAGCGGGAGCGGGGCCTCGTAGACGAGCTCCCAGCATGCGTCGTCCTCGTCCCATTCGGCGCCGATCTCGACCAGCCCCAGCTTGCGGGCCACCGCCCGCGACGGTCCGTTGCCGGGGACGGTCGACAGCCGCGCGACCCGCGCACCATGGGCGTGGGCCCAGTCGAACCACGCCCGAGCAGCGGCCGTTGCCAGCCCCCGGCCGCGCTCCGAGACGAGCACCGTGTAGCCGACCTCGACCATGCCGTCCTCGTCTGGCGGCCCGTGCCCACCGAGGTGCCCGACCACGCGGCGACCGGTGGGCGCGCTCGCATCAGCGACGACGATCGCTCGGACGAGCCACGGCGCCAGTTCGGGGTCCGACGCCAACTGCTCCAGCCGCCGACCGGCCGGCACCGAGTCGAGCAGTTCGTGCGGGACGACCCCAACCTCCGGCCACGAGACCTCCTGCGCCGATGCCGCAGCCGGACCGAGTCCTTCGATCGGATCGGCCGCATCGGATGTTGCCAGCACGGACACGACCTGCTCGAGCAACCACCCCGGCATCACCATCAGCGAGAGCCGATCGGTGGCGATGTCGTCAGCCGCGCGCTCGTCGTCACCCACTCGCCGATCCTGCCCGACTCGACCACGAGCCCGACGAACCGATGTGATGACGACCTCGGCGACGACGCGTCAACCGAGTACATCCCGCCTGATGGTGGGCCAATACTCCGTTGCAACCAGCCGGGTCTCTCCCAGTTCCAGCCCCGCGGACGGTACGGCGTCTGCCGGCTGCCCGACCACCTCAGCGGCGACACGACCATGATCCGCGCCGACACAACCGAGGAAGATCGCCAACGCACGATCAACCGGTCCGAGAACTACCAGCTCATGCCATCGGCCCATCCCAAGTGTTGCGGTGGATGCTCCGCTGCCGATGGATCGGTGACCATCGTCGAAGGCAAGATCACAGCGGAAGCGGGTCCGCCGGTACCGGCACCAGTCGGGCCTCTCGCAGGAGGCCTTGGCCTCAAGGCCGGAGTGAACCGCTCCTACTACGCCTCGCTTGAGACTGGCCGGCGCAACGCCAGCCTGGAGACCATCTGTCGGTTGGCGATCGTCCTCGAGTGCGACGCAGCCGACCTGTCAGAGGCACCCAGGCCGTAAGAGGCAAACCGCCAACTGGTTAAAGCGCTGGGGAGCTGGTTCAGGGGGTGAGCTCGTACGACAGGCCGGCCCGCCTGCACCAGTCGCTCACCACAAGCAGGAGGGCAAGCCGGGGATCAAGCGGACCCCGGCGATGGCGGCTGGGTGTCGACTGGATCTTGTCCGCGACCGACATCACCGCACTACTGGTCCGGCCTAGGTACCGTCGCGCGGTGCCGGTTGGTAGAGGGCGGAAGGCGTGCATCTGCATAGCCGTGTGTGTCGGCCTGCTGCTTCTAGCCCCCTTCGCTCATGACTTCCTGCTCTTCGAGGGCAGCGTCCGCTCTCCGGGAGTGACCAAGGCGGTCGGCGCGGTGGTGTTGCTGGCCGACCTGGCTGCGCTGGGTTGGGCGACGCGGCGCTCATGGTCAACTGGGAGGACCCGCTGCCTGGTGGGCGTTCTGGCCGGGTCGCTCTTGCTAAACGTCTGCGCCGAGGTCCTGCTGTTTGGCTTACCGGTCATCTAGGCCGATGCCGCCGACCCCTACCGGTAGACGACTGCGGGGGCGTTCTCGCTAGCCTCGCCAGGCCCGGGTTTTCTCCCAGTTATTCCACAACCCCCGGGGACGTGGGGTCTGTAGAAAACCCCTCCTCGGCAGGTCGGAGCAGTCGGGCTACGCGGGCGTGGAACGGTGATCGGTCGGATCTGGAATGGCTTCCTCGCTGGGCGAGCCCCGGCCGGCAGCATGATCATGACCGCAGGTTCAGGAGAAGCCGGGCACCCACTCATCGGCCCCCCGATAGTCGGAGCCCAGCGTCGGACCCAGGAACTGACGTGCCCGGTCGTGCGCCTCCGGCGACGGGTTCCGGACGGTGAGTGTCAGACTTTCATCCAGGTCTGCTCGGCCCGCGCGGCGCGTCGCCGTCCGGAAGAGCGCCCGGAGTTCAAGGTCGTCATCCGGGAAGCTGTACCCGACCAGGTCGAGCACGCGAGCGCGGGACAACGCCCAGTACGCGTCATCCCACAGATCACGGAGAGCGTCGATCTGGGTCTTCTTGCCGAACGCCATGGTGGCCATGAGCGGGGACGTGAACCCGGAGACGGATGGGAGCCCGTCCGTTGCGCCCTCAATCGTGAAGAAGCGCAGCAGGAGATCGGCTGGCTTGGTTGCTCGCCCGAAAGGGGTGGACTCACCGACCGCAGTGTCGAGCTTGGCGTACCAGTCCTTGAGCGGCGACAGGGTGACGGCTCGGTCCGCATACCGCCCCCAGTCGGTGGATCCGTGGAGCTTGAGAATCACGATCTCATTGGCTCGGAGCTTCTGGCGTCGAGCGCCTGCTCCATTGGTTGGCCAGCGCAGCAGGGGGATGAGCCCGGCCTCAACGGCGGCTCGCTCGCTGAGAGAATCCCAGTTTGAGGTGATGACCACCGAGGGCCGGTTCGCCGACTTGAACCACTTGGTGTGAGGCGCCTCCGCGATGTCCATACGGCGGAGCATCCTGTGCAGCCCGCCCGCGATCTCGAGCCGAAGCTCGCGAAGGAGGGTCTCAGCGTCAAGAGGAACCCGCTCGCGCCCACTGTGGACGGAGGCCATGACCTCAAGGATGGTGAACAGGTCTGAGACGTTCGGACGGAATGCGGGGTCTCCGCCGCCGGGGTAGAGAACCTTCACGGCCGAGCCGAGCGCCCGTTTCCAGGCAGCTTGAGTTCGGACACCGTGCCAGGAGCTGGGCCCAGAGCGGGGGTAGATGCGGTCCAGGAGTTCCTCAGTCAGGGGGAGCCCTGCGGCCTTGGAGGCGCCGGCCCCTAGAAACGAGATCGTGAGGCGGCGGACTGGTGGTTGACCCTCCCCAGACATGCGATGGGTCTACCTGATGGGGTGGGACGCCGCAGACCAGGGTGGGCGGTGACCCTCAGTTGTCGGGCGGTGCCATGCCGTATCCCAGGCCTAGGACCTGAGCGCACCATCGATGAGCGGCTCCATCAGCCTCCGTGTAGCCCTCGGTGGTCGTGGCGAGGTGGTTGATCGTGGCATCCACTAGTGCGGCCTGTCGGTCAGCGAGCGCTCGTTCACCGGTGCTGAGCCAGATGGCATCGGCGAACGCGTCCGAATCTGACGTCGAACCGACGTCGTTGTCCTCGCGACCTTCCTCGTGAGCCTCTGGGCGGACGGGCTCCGGACCGGCGAACTCTTCGTCCTGTCCGTCTAGAACCTGAGCGCAGAAATCGCGTAGGGCCGCGACGCGCCCCGGCGCAGGTTGCTGCGGCGTTGGAACGCGCTGCCAGCGACTGGCGGAGCCTTGGGTGGCATCGAACCGCTCGGCAAGTCGCTTCTGGGTCAGCCCCATGCGCGTGCGCGCGAGCCCGAGCCGTATCGCATCCTCGTCCCCCCACGGGGGTGAGGGGACAGCAGCGCTTTCGTCCCGCACCTCCTGCATGGGCAACACGGTATGTCTCGAATGACCGGGCTTCCAGGGCTATGCGCGTAGAGGCCCACCCTCGCGATTGCTACGCGCGTGGCATGCGCGTAAGTTGCACCTGTGGAACTACACCGATGGGATTTCCATGCGGCCCCAACCCGGGCTCTTGCTCACGGTGTCCCGGGAGGGTCCCTCCCGACCCGCGTCGACATCGTCGGCTCGTACTGGTGCGATGTCTCCCCGACCGGCGAGGAGATGGACTGGGCGCGGACCGAGGTGGACCTCGCTCGCAAGGAACTCGATCTTCCGCTCGCGGGCCTCGTCGACCTACTTCCATCAGCGTTAGAGGCGACCGGGGCCTTCACCGTCGACATGCGGCGCCTCTCGGCGAAGTTCGACCGTGAGGACGCCTTGCTGCTCCCTCGCCTGTCGGGCGGCTTCCGAATCGTCGTCGACCCGGATGTGTCGCCCTCCGATCGGGCCCATGCGCACCTCTATCCAGACGACCAGAGCTTTGTAGCTGCCACCCACGCCTGGCGGATTGCGCATGAGGTTGGCCACTCGCGCTACTACCACGCCTCAAGCGGCGACCGGGTGGTCTCATACGTTGACAGGGAGGAGGTGGTCGCTGACCTGTTCGCCGCCCACCTCCTACTTCCCGAATGGGCAATAGCGTCGGACGATCCCGGTATCGCGTCGTTCCCGGTCCTGGCACTGTTGGCTGCCCCGGATCTCTCGGCGAGACTCATGGGCCTGGTGGTAGCTTCTTAGGCCCGTGCGTGGGGCCTGGAGGGGCAAATGCCAAAGTGGGGATTGACCGCAGAGCAAGCAGCTTCTGAGCCGTGGGGGATTCCCTCCCGATGGCTCGAACCCAGCAAGACAATCACGGATCCAATCCACGGCGACATCTTCGTGAATGTCCTGGAAGCAACCTTCCTCGACAGCTCTGCTCTGCAGCGACTGCGTCGCGTCCGGCAGCTCGGAACCACCCACCTCGTTTATCCCGGTGCTACCCATAGCCGGCTATCGCATTCCTTGGGCGCCCTTCGTGCGGCGCAGGACCTTCTGGATGCGGTGATCGACAACCGGCGGGGTCCACGCCCAGCAGACGATTTGTTCAGCGAGTGGTCGAGCCGCATCCCGCGCAACCAGACCCTTTCACAGCTCGACAAGGAGCTCGCGAAGGTGACGGTTCTGGCCCGGCTAGGGGCATTGCTGCACGACGTCACTCACGTTCCCTTTGGGCACACAATTGAAGACGACCTCGGGGTTCTCAGGTCTCATGACCACAACGAGCCGCGCTACGAGGCAATCTGGTCGAGCCTTCCCCGTGAACTTGCTGATCTGTTCGCAAGCGCCGATCCCGCCTTCGCTGAGCAGCTAAAGATGCTCATCGTCAGTAAGCCAGGGGACGATGACGCACCCTGGCCGCAGGACGATTACGTCTATCCCTTCGTAGCTGACATCGTCGGGAACACCATCTGTGCCGACCTGATGGACTACCTGGCCCGCGATCATGCGTTCTGTGGTCTTCCGATCGCAATCGGTCGTCGTTTCATGCACGACTTCTACGTCAGCTCCTCCAATGAGCGGTACTTCCCGAAGCGCATGGTGATTCGCGTTACTCGCGACGGCCATGACCGACATGACGTCGTCACCGAGCTCGTGAAGTACCTCCGGTTCCGCTACGAGCTCTCCGAGAGGGCGCTGACCCACCACGCCAAACTGGCCGCCGACGCGATGATCGGGAAGCTCCTCGAGATGTGGGCCGACGCCGTCTGGGTGGACGTTGTGGGAAGACACGACCCGCGCACGGCGGCGGCGCATCCGAACGATGGGAATGCGTTGCGGGAGGCAGTCCGTCTCGAGGGCGCTGAGATTTTCGAGGAACGCCTGGCAGAGGTTCGAGCCGTGCTTGAAGCCAAGTTCCTCGCCTTCGGAGACGACGGCTTGCTCGAGAGCCTGCGCGACTGGGGACAAGGCGCCGGTGGCGACAAGCGCCGCCAGGCCGTGGGCGATCTGGCAGATGACGTACTCAACCGGCAGCTCTACAGGCGCATTGGTCGCGCCGATGCCAAGGAGGACCAGGCGCTGGCAAAAAGGGTCTTCGACCAGTTCGGCAAGCCCGACAAGCGCCGGCAGGTCGAGCGACGCGCCGCCGAATGGGCTGAGGTCCCGGAGGCATGGAGAGTTGCCGTGTGGCTCCCATCACCAAAGATGCGGCTCAAGGTCGCTGGTGTACTCGTGGACCAGAACGGGCACGTTAACGAACTCGACAAGGCCATCAACCTACGAGTCAGCGACATCTACCGCTCCCACGAGAGCCTGTGGGGTGTGACGGTCTTTGGGCATCCCGAGCTGGACGACGCAACTGAACGTCGTCTCTTGTCGAGCCTCGGTGAACAGCTCGGGCTCAGGTTCATGGACCGCAGCGGCAAGCCTGTCCCGTGGCCAGTTGACCTTGTGCTGGCTGAAATCGACGCGTACCTGCAACTGGACGACTCGATCCAGACGGAGACTCGGCGGCGGCTCCGGCAGGACGTGGCGGCGCACAAGGGGCGAGGAGCCACGTACTCGGACCTCTTGCGGCGGGCGGAACTCCTCGTCGAATCCGACGAACACGCGCCGGGCTCCTAGCCGTCGCTTGAGCTCTCTACTCCACGAACAGGGGCCGCTGCGGCGGCTGGTCGCTGGCGGTTCGACCAGGGGGCCGACGGCACTGAGGCTGAGAGGGCAAGATTGCATCGTGGACGGCGATCGAGGTCAGACGGGCCAGATCAAATCCCGCGAGCGCGTTCGTGAGCTGGCCGAGGTCTACACACCCGAGCGCGAGGTCAAAGCGATGCTTGCCCTCATCCCGGACGTGTTTCGCGACATCGACGCACTTTTCCTAGAGCCGGCGTGTGGCCACGGCAACTTCCTCGTGGCGATCCTGGCCCGGAAGCTCTCACTCGTCAGCGAGCAGGAGCACGGCGGCACGCCGAACTGGTACGAGTTCGCCACGTTGCGAGCGGTCGCCTCGATCTACGCCATCGACATCAGCGAGGACAATGTCCTTGAAGCCCGTGAGCGGATGCGAGCCCTGCTCGACAAGGAGTTCGCCGGGAAGGGCCACGAACCGACGCCCGAGTTCTCCGAGGCCCTCGGTGTCATCCTCTCGGCCAACGTCGTCCGAGGCCACACCCTTGAGGACGCCAGTTTGATCCGGCTCGTCGAATGGGCTCCGGGCGACGACGAGACCTTCGTGCGCACGCCCTCCTACCTCGAGGACCCGGAGTTCGACCTCTTCAATCCGCCGCCGGAGCCGCTCCCGGCGATTCACTACCGCGAGCTGACGTCGGCGATGAAGCCGTGACCCCAAAGAGTTCCAGCTCGTCGGTCTCGTTCCATGTGCCAGACGTGCTGGAGACGCTGGCGCAGCTCCCCAACGACGAGGTCTTCACCCCTCCGAAGGTCGCCAACGCCATGCTCGACACGCTCCCTCCGGAGGTGTGGACCAATCCCGAGTACCGGTGGCTCGACCCGGCCACCAAGTCTGGCGTCTTCCTCCGCGAGGTATTCAAGCGACTGATGGTCGGCCTCCAAGGCTGGCAGCCAGACGCCCGCTTGCGGCGCGACCACATCCAACGCCACATGATCTTCGGCGCCGCTATCACGAGCCTCTCCGCAGACATCGCCCGCCGGTCGCTGTACCAGACCAAGGATGCCACGGGCGTCGCGGTCGTCGACGAAGCTATCGAGGACTGGGTGGTCGTCTTCGACCGCGCCGACGGGAACGTGCAGTTCGTCGAGACCCAGCACACCCTCGACCGGCAGGGCAAGCAGTGCGTCATGTGTCGTGCTCCGGCGAAGCTGATCCGCGAAAAGCGCGAGCAGCACGCCTACTCGTTCATTCATGGGACGTATCCAACGAAGGACCTGGTTGACATGAAGTTTGATGTGATCGTCGGCAACCCGCCGTACCAGATCGGGACTGAGGGCCACGGCGCCACGGCTTCGACGATCTACCACTTCTTCGTCCAGCGGGCCATCGCCATGGACCCCCGCTACGTCGTGATGATCACCCCCTCTCGCTGGTTCGCCGGGGGCAAGGGGCTTGATGGCTTTCGCGACCAGATGCTGAACGATCGGCGGTTGGCGAAGGTGGTCGACAACCCGAAGCTGTTCGACGTCTTCCCTCAGGTCGAGATCAAGGGAGGCGTCTCCTACTTCCTGTGGGACCGCGAGCACGACGGCGACTGCGAGTTCTCCACTCGGATCGACGGGACCGTTGTGTCGACCGTGACCCGCGATCTCCGAGCAGGCGAAGGGGTGCTCGTGCGAGACAATCGAGCGGTACCGATCATCGACAAGGTGCGGAAGAGGAAGCTGCCATCTATCGAGGCCTGGTGCTCCGTCACCAAGCCCTTCGGGCTCACGATGCGCTCGAACTACCCGGGCAGCGTGGCCGAGCCCTTCGAGGGAGCCATCCCGCTCCTCTACAACAACGCGTCGGCTACAGCCGGCCGGATCAGATCCAACGCAACCACCAGTGGATCGACGCGTGGAAGGTGCTGCTGCCCATGGCAGGGGACGGGCACGGGCGCGAGGTGTCCTACGTCCTTGGCGAGCCGATCCCGGTGGCACCGGGTTCCGCCTGCACCCAGACCTACTTCATCGCCGGGATGTTCAAGACCAAGAAAGAGACGGAGAACTTCGCCTACTACCTGGCATCGAAGTTCGTGCGGTTCCTGGTGCTGCAGCGGAAGGTCACGCAACACGTCACGCCCGACCGCTTCCGCTTCGTCCCCCAGCTCGACATGAAGAAGCGCTGGACCGACCCCGATCTCTACGAGGAGTTCGGTCTCACCAAGGCGGAGAGCGCCCACATCGAGGCGACGATCCAGCCCCGCGAGCCGATCTTGTCGCTCGAATCGGCGATCCCGGCCTCGCACCTTCCCGGTGGCTCGAAGTACCGGCTCCCCAACGAGCCCGATGCCGACGAGGACATCGACGAGTGAACAAGTTCATCTACGCCTACACCCACGATGGCCACGCGAAGCCGTGGAAGCGTTCGACGGGACAGAAGGGCGAGTTCTGGATCAAGGTGGGTGAGACCAAGAAGCCCGGTATTGCCCGGGTTAAGGAGCAGGTCAACACCGCATTCCCCGGGCTGCATGGCGTCGACATTCTGTTCCACTCCGAACCGGCCGACTCTCCCGACGGCTCGGGTTTTGGCGACCACGACGTTCACCACGCGCTCACGAACGCCGGGGTTCTACAGGTCGCGGGCGAGTGGTTCGAGGCGACGCTCGACGAGGTGCAGGCGGCGGTGGTCTCGCTGCAGAAGGGTGTGCCCTTCAACCCCGAGCGCATCCACACCTTCGAACCCCGTCCTGAGCAGGCGCAAGCGGTCCGCCAGACCGCCGCGTACTTCCGCAAGCACGCCGGCGACACCCCGGCTCCGAAGTATTTGTGGAACGCCAAGATGCGCTTCGGCAAGACGTTCACCACCTACCAGCTCGCGCGGGAGATGGGCTGGAAGAAGGTCCTCGTCCTCACCTACAAGCCCGCCGTCCGCACCGCCTGGCGTGACGACCTGCTCGGCCACGTCGACTTCATCGACTGGTGCTACGTCGATCGTGAGACGCCCACCGCACTCGCAGATGCCATCGTCGATGGCGCCGACCCGTTCGTTTGGTTTGCCTCCTTCCAGGACGTGACCGGTCGTGATGCCGAAGGCAGGCCGAAGCCGCGCAACGAGACGCTCCACATCGTCGACTGGGACTGCATCGTCATCGACGAGTTCCACTTCGGCGCCTCCACAGCCACCGCTCGGGAGCTCTACGATCCCCAGGACAAGGCCGACGCCGCCTTCGCCAAGCTCGTCGAGAAGGCGTTCGACCAGTCCAACGACACCGAGGCGGACCTCGTCGACGTGGACTTCGGGCTGAGCACGACGTTCCACCTTCACCTGTCGGGAACGCCCTTCAAGGCCATCACCAATGGCGAGTACGCCGAGGACCAGGTCTTCAACTGGACCTACATCGACGAGCAGCGCGAGAAGCGAGCGTGCGAGGCATCAGTGGGCCCCAACCCCTATGCCGAGCTGCCGCGGATGGAGATGTTCACCTACTCGATGGGCGATGCCGCGGGCGCCTGGGCCGACGACGGCGAGTTCGATGGATTCGACCTCAACACGTTCTTCAAGGCCAAGAAGATCGGCGATACCTCCGCCTTCGACCATGGTGACCACGTCGCCTCGTTCCTCGACCTGGTCCGAGGCAAGAAGCAGATCGCCGGCGCCATCATTGGAGGCGAGAAGCCGCCCTTCCCCTACGAGGCGGCGCAGTTCAAGGAAGCCGTCCGCCACTCCGTCTGGTTCTTGCCCGACGTGGCCGCGTGTGAGGCGATGGCCGACCTCCTGCGGTCCGACGCCTTCTTCTCGACCTACGAGATCCACGTGGCCGCGGGCACGAAGGCGAAGATCGGCGCCGCCGCCCTCGAGCCGATGCGACGGGCCATCAGGCGGGCGGAGACCGAGGGCAAGAGCGGGTCGATTGCCCTGTCCTGCGGCAAGTTGATGACGGGCGTCACCGTGCCGGAGTGGTCCTCGATCTTCATGCTCCGGTCACTGAAGGCACCCGAGTCCTACTTCCAGGCGGCCTTCCGGGTGCAGTCCCCGTGGAAGGACGAAGGAGTGATCAGGAAGGAGACGGCGTACGTCTTCGAGTTCGACCCGAACCGCGCGCTCAGCCTCGTCGCCCTATACGGCACCGAGATCGCCAATAACTCCGCCGATCGTGACACCACCCAGCACGACGTCCTCAGAGAGCTCTTGAACTTCCTCCCGATCTTCGCCATCGACGGCGGTCAGATGGAGCGGCTCGACACCGATGCCATTCTCGACTGGGCCCACGGCGGCATCAGCGCCAACTCCCTGGCCCGCAAGTGGCGCTCAGTCGACCTCTACAACCTCACCGGCGTCACGATGGGCCGGCTCCTCCAGGACCAAGACCTCATCGCCGAGCTGGAGCAGATCGAGGACTTCCGCAACATCCGCGAGGAGGCCGAGAAGGTCGTCACGGCCTCCCAAAAGCTCGGTCAGGTGAAGAGGGCCGGCGGGTCGAACGCCGAGCAGAAGAAGCCGAAGAGGGAGCTGGCCCAGCGCCGGAGGAACATCCGGGAGAAACTCAAGAAGGTCAGCGCCAAGGTGCTGATCTTCATGTACGTCACGGACTTCCGCGAGGAGCGCCTCCTTCACGTGATCGAATCGTTGGACACCGACCTCTTCCTGCGGGCCACCGGCTTGAGCCTTGACGGGTTCCGGAAGCTCACCGACGTCGGGGTCTTCAACATCGGGCAGATGAACGATGCCATCCAGAAGTTCCGGTACTTCGAGAAGAAGAGCTTGGAGGCCGTGCAGTGACGACGGGCAGGCGGTGGTCGCGCCCTTGAGGTCAGTCTCGTTGAGTTCGTCCGACGGTTTCGAAAGAGCTGACGGGCCCGAATCCTGTCACTCCTGAGGACGGCCGGCCTTCCAGGCCTCGACCTCTTGGCGAACCCAGAGTTGGCAGCGGCCAGAGCCCCGCACAATCGCGGGCTCTGGGAAGTCGGGGTACCTGCGCTTGTAGACGCTCACGGCGCCGGTGCTGCTCAGGCCGAGGAGAGCAGCGACCTGCTCGGCATCAAGAAGGTCGTCGAGATCGTGTCGCGGACCCATGCAGGCCAAGGGTAGTTGTGTCAGGCCAACAGCGGCGGTAGTGTGTTGGCTTAAGGCAACAAGAGGTGGCCCCGGCGCAGCGCCAACTGCCCGGGGCCCGGCCACTACCTAACTGGAGGTACTGACATGGTGGATCGTACGCGGCTCCCGCGCCCTGGACTCGACGGTGCGGGGGTGTTCGCCCAGTTCATCGAGGACTGGCTGGAATGTCACGAATCGCTCCTCGATGCCGCCGGGTCCCTGCGACTGGACGGCTCAGAATCAGTCGCCCTCGAAGCGTTGCTGGCAACCCGTGCGGTGCTCCAGCTCTCGGTCTCGTGGCGGCTGTGGGAGGAGTGGACCGGATCGTCAGCTGCGGCGGTTGATCGGCGACTGGCTGTGCACCTGGGCGAGGAGCGCCTCGCTTGGTTCCGCTTCGCGGTCTGGGGGTGAACGCGGCGACCCTGGTGGAGACCCGCCCCGGCGCTGCTTCAGGATTCCTTGGGTGGTTCGGTCTGTACGCTCAGCTGGATGGAGCCGTCGTCGAGGGTCTCCTCCACGAAGGTCAGGGACCCGATGGGTTCGTCCGGAAGCTGCTTCACCAGCTGGTTTATGGCTGCCAGGCCCACTGCGACTGTCGCGGCCTGCTGAGCCTGTTCGGCTCGAACCTTGCGCATCGCCTTGAGCCAGGAATGCACCGTGGTAACCGGCACGCCGTTGGCTTCGGCGATGTCCTTGGCCGGATGGCTGCTCTGGCTCGCCGCTCGGCGGTAGACCGTCTCGAGGATGTCGTAGAAGTACATGTCCCGCTGGCCCTTCGGAGGCACGGATATGGCAAGCGACGATGCTCTCGGCCGTTCGGGGAGGCGTTCGCAGGCATCCACGATCGACCGTACGGACCCCTGGGATGGGTCGAGGACTGGCAGGGCCTCGCTCGAACGGCCCGCATCGAGCAGAGCTTTGATGTCGGGGTCGGAAGCCATGGACTGCACACGACCGAGGGCCAGCAGCCTCAGATCGTTGGCCTGGAGTCGGTAGCTGATGTCGAGCCTGACGAATCGGACCTCGCCGATCATCCAAACCGGTCCGAAGCTCTCGAAGCGAATAAAGGCCACAGAACTGGAATCCGGGTGGTGCCAGACCGCCCATCCCTTCTGACCGATGGCCAGCCATTCGCCTTCGGTCTCAAGGGGGAAGCGCCTTGGTGCCATCGACTCCACAGCGCCATCGTAGCACCGATGGCGGGAAAGTCTGTGTCCGCGATACCCTACGCTCCCGAACGTAGGTGTTCCCGAACTCATGACTTCCTTGACCACTCGCTCCAACCTCCAACTCAGCCTCGATTTGGACTGGCCGCGCCCCCGGTCATGGTCACGGCTCGAGCCGGGAGTGGTGGGGCACCAGGCGGTCGAGCTGGTGCTGCCCGGCTTCGACCGGCGCGACCTCGGTCGGTTGATTGTCTTGGCTGAGGTGGGCGATCGGTTCGCGAGTGGAGTGGTGAACCTCGATGAGGCCATCGAGTTCGCGGTCGACCGAGCGCGAAGCGGTCGGCTGTGCGCCGAAACCTCCCTCGACATCTACGCAGGCATCTGGCGACGCTTCGCCCGATATGCACGAAACGCTGGCGGGGTGACGACTGTTGCCGGCGTCTCACGAGAAGGAATCGCCACTCGATTCATGGTTGCTCCGCTGGTAGGGGGGGCAGGACCCAGCTCCCGCACCGTCGAGCTACGAGGAACAGCCCTTCGGTTCCTCTTTCGCATCCTCCGCGATGTGGGCCTCTCGGACCACGACCCCCTGTTGGATGTCGTCTCGCCGCAGCGTGAACCGAGAGCAGTGCGGCCTCTGACCACGCGGGAGGTGGAGCTCTGTCGATCGGCAGCTCCCGGCACGCTGGTCGCCACGCGCGAGCCGGCGGCGTGGGCACTGATGGAGACGGGTGCATCGACCGCCGAGATCGGAAACGTGCGTCACGGTCACTTGAACCTTGACGCAGCACTCGTCAGGGTCGGCCTCGACACGCTGGTCGACCGAACGATTCCACTCTCACCGTGGGCGGTTACTCACTTGCGCCGCCTCGATGGTGCGTCTTGGGAATGGGTCCTGGTCGGGTCGTCCTCATCGACTGGGAACGGCCGGCGTACCCGCGCCACGGAGCTGGTGCGGATTGTCATGATCAGGGCGGGGGTTTGGCGAGCGCGAGAGGTCACCGCACGATCCGTTACCGCATGGGCTGGACGTCGGGTCCTTGAGGAGACCGGAAGCATCGAAGCAGCCGCTCGCCGGCTCGGATACGGCAGCCTCGACGCGACGGCTGCATTGGTCGGCCACCGTTGGAACGAGCACTAGTGGCCCGCCCGGAGATGAGCCTCAACTCAATGGAGAAGCTCGAGTTCGTCCTCGCCAACGAGGCACTTTGGCAACTGGGGGAGTCGGCGCCACGACGGGCCCCCGGAACACCCGGCGCTCCTCGGCACTACCCGGAATGGGTTTGGGTCCTTTTCGACGCGTACATCAGCATCGGGTGGAGCGCACGGAAGGCTGCCGCTGAACTACGCAGCCACTGGCCGACCGTGATGGCCGCCGCACGGGAGCGTTATCCAGACCGTCCCGAAATGTGGGCGCCATCCGGGGCTCCCCAGCGGCACCACTGGCAGTACGCCAAGATCCGATTGCGGCAGCCCGACACGCTGCGCACGCTCGTCCGAGAGTTCGAGATCGGAAGTGCCCGCCAAGCGATCGAAATGGGCATCGCCGACCCCTCAACCGGTGGCTCCTTCACGCACCCAGGCGAACTCCGCACCATCACGGGGGACGGCAAGGTGATCACACCGCTCTACCGCGCGAAGCGGAACGTGCCGATCGTCGACAAGGCGACCGGCGAGATCCTCGGCCACCGAAAAGCCGATCCCACCGCACAGCTCCATATGGAAGGTGGAGGCAACCCGGCCTACGGCAACAAGTTCCTGATGATGAGTGGTCGTACGCCCCACTGGCATGGGCGGATGATCCTCGGACTCGACCACGTTTCCTCCACCACTGGCGAGGCCCAAGTTGCCGTTGAATGCATCGAGCGAATCACGCCGTCTCTTCCCGGAGCTCAAGCAGTGGTCTACGACGGGGCGCTTCGAGGCAAGCACGTCCGGTCCATCCTGCGGGCTGGCCTCCTGCCGATTTCGCCGCCCACCGCGAAGCGTGCGGAGACTGCCGAAGCAGCTCGTGAGGAAAAGTCTGCGCTAATCGAAACCAGAGAGGTCGAGGGTCGTCGGATCAGCCTCTACGCGTTGGGCAGTCAGATCGGCATCGCTGACTTTGATGTAGAGGGTGACGAGGTCTTCGTACCCTTGAAGCGCCTGCGGACCAAACCGGGACGCAACGCTGACGGCACCTACTACTGGCACGGTCAGTACGAGCTACCGGACCATCTCGGCGGAGGAAGGATCTGGGTCCGCGCCGACACCACGCAAACGGACAAGGTGAACCGGTCCGAGAACTTTCGCCTGATCCCACCGGATGATCCCGACTACGAGCGTTTGTACCCGCTCCGATCAGACAGCGAGGCGAACAACCGCCAGCTCGAGGACACCCTCTGGATCAACCGAGCCCACTCAAACGGCGCAGACGCCCAACTGCTCGACCTCCTTGGGTATGCCCTCGTCTACAACAGCATCGCTGTTGGACTTGCTCGATCTAGATCCGCGGCGCTTCAGGGAACGGCCAACGCCGCCTGAGTCCGGCCCGCCCGAGGCGGGCTTGTTCTGGCGCCCCATGTTCGGGTCCGAGGCCCCGAACGAGCCCCCCGAGCCCGTGCAGCGCCCCAAGCAGTCGTGCTGGCAGGCGGCCCCTGGTTATCCTCGCCGGCTACCGGGGTTTTCCACCAGAATCCCTACAACCCCCGGGGACGTAGCTCAGTTGGCAGAGCACCTGCTTTGCAAGCAGGGGGTCGTGGGTTCGATTCCCATCGTCTCCACCGCCCGCACCATCCATGCGCGTTGCCCTGGTCAGGCCTTGTGGCACTGGCCGGGGAGCGTCCAGGCTCGCGACGCCGAGCCGGCCGTCCGATCCGCAGCCCGGCGTGGCGCAGGTTCACGACGCGGAGACAGGGCCGGCGAAGTGCTCGTCGTACGCGTCCGCGAGCTCGCGCAGGGCCATGCCGCCGTCACCCTGAAACGAGGAGCCGTGCATGCACGCGAGTGTTCGCGGAGCAAGATCGGCCAGTCGTCGTGCGGTGGCAGCGAGCTTCGGTGCTGATGAGGTGTACGAGAACATCGACTCGGTGTCGACGGCGTTGCCGACGATGTCGCCGCCGGTCACAGCTGGCCCATTGCCGGTCTGGGTGAAGAGGTCGCCGCACAACAGCGTCGCCGTCGACTCCTCGAACAGCACTCGAGCCTCCCATGCATGCGGTACGTGCGGTGTGTCCATGTGGCGCATCCGCTTGCCGCCCAGATCGAGTACTTCACCGTCGGCCAACCCACGCGGGGTCCGGTCGGCCAGGTCGTTGAGCGAGACGAGGTTGCCCATGACGCCGTGGGCAACGGTGGCGTTCGGCGCGACCGCCAGCCATTCGTTCATGGACCCGCATTCATCGGCCTCAACGTGACCGAAGGTGATCCATCGGAGTGATGCGACGGGCAAGACCTGTTCGACTGCTTCCGACACGAGTGGGAACAGCGCTCGCGGTCCGGTATGGAAGAGCAGGGGTTCCTCGGCTCGAACGACGAACTGGTTGAACGTGAAGCCGCCTGGCGCTGCGTCCGGCACGAGGGTGGAGAGCCTGAAGATGCCATCGGCGATCTCATCGACGCGTGTGTCCATGAAGACATCCATACGCCGAACGCACGTCACTGTCGACCCTCGTGCCCACGGATCCGGGCGCGCGGGGGCGAGGTTCTTGCGTCGCATCGGTGATCGACGCCGCGGGCGCGTCGGGCCTGGGTCGCGCCTGTGTCCGCCGGAATCCGCGTGCCGTGGGTCGATCAGAGGGCTTGGTGGATGGCGGTGTGGGCGGCGGCCAGGGCCTCATCGGTCAGGTCGGCGCTGGCGAGCTGGTTGGCGGACAAGCCGGCTCCGCCGGTGACGGCTGGCTCGACGAGAGCGAGCAGCCGGTCGAGCTCGACGGCCGAACGGTGCGGGATCGTGACGGTGACGGAATCCATCGCACCAGGCTGGCACGCTCGTGCGCCCGGCGTGCTGGGTGCTGGGTGCTGGGTGGCTGGGCGTGCAGGTGCGGGTGTGCGGGCGTGGGTCGGTCGAAGGCTGTCAGATCGGGGACTGGTGCCGATGGGGTCGCACGGACACACGGATCCGATCGCGGCGCGCGGGCGCCGTCGAAGGAGGAGCACGGACATGGCGCTCAATGCGTCCAATCGAACGAGATACCAGGCCATGGCCGACGAGCTGCTGCCGGACGACCACATCCGCGCCTTGGTCGTCGGTCGGGCCGGGGCCGAGCCGGTAGCCGCGAGCCTCATGCTCGCCGTCTTCTTGGTGGTCGGATCGATCGGGTTCTACGTGTTGACCGGGGGGTACTTCATCCTCGGACTCCTCGTCGTGCTCGCCATCCTCCACTTCGTGTCGCCTCCTCGCGCCGTGGCGATCTGCGACGACCAGGTGGTGCTGATCAAGCGCAGCTTCTGGCGAGCCCGGCCATCCACGGTGGCCTCCCGCTCGCCCCTCGCCGAACTCGCGCCGATGCGGACGTCGGCCAGCCGGGTGCGTGTGTCGGTGGGCGCCGTCCCCGTCTGGTTCACCAAGGGCGAGGAATCCATCCTGCGTCGCACGGTGGCGATGGCCCGGACCGACCTCGGCCCGGTCGCACACGAGGACAGCGAGCCCGCGGTGCCGGGACCACACGGCTCCGGCACCCCGCGAGCCGCCGCGGCTCGCGACGCTGCCGTCGCCGCTGGTCTCGATCAGGCGACCCCGCCACCTACCGGATCGGTCTCCGGAACCTCGTCTCTGACACCTCCGGCGACCGAGCCCCTTGCGTCGCGATCGGTACCCAGCGCCGATCCGCTCCGCGCCGTGCTGGCACTCGCCGATCTTCCGGCCGACGCCGAGATCGAGCCGGCGGTCCTCAAGGCGGCCGACCTCGGCGGGTCCTCCGCGCCGCATCTGCTCGACGGCATCCCCGCCGACGTGGAACTCGAGCCAGCGGTGCGACGGGCGATCGAGGAGGCGCGCCGCGCCGGGGAGCTTCCGATCGACCGGTCCTAGTGCGTCGCCTGGCAACGTCCACACGCCGTCCAAGCGCGTAGCGAAGCGAGGAGCTGCTTGGCCGGAACCATCAGTCGTCGCCGCGAGCGGCCAGAGAGCGGCGCGGCCGAGGCCTGTCGCTTGGATCAGACCCTGGAAAACGATGCCGGGAACGGCGCGACCGGCGTTCGAGCGTCACGCCGCCCCCGAGCGTCATGCGCCCCGAGCGTCACGCCGCCCCAGAGCGTCATGCGCCCCGAGCGTCACGCCGCCCCCGAGCGTCGCGCCACCCCCGAGCGTCGCGCCACCCCTCGAGCGTCATGCCGTCCCCGAGCGTCACACCGCCCCCGAGCGTCATGCCGCCCCCAACCGTCACGCCCGGCCCGCACCCGTCACCCCGCCCTCCAACCGTCACCCGGCGCGCAACCGTCACCCCGAGCGTCACTGCGCGGGCGTGGGCTCCGCCGAGGTCGACGGGGGCGCGGCGGAAGGGGCGGGAGCTTCGGAAGCGGCGGGCGCGGTGGTCGCGTGCAGGGCGGCGAGGGCCGACTGCAGCACGAGCTCCGCGAACTCCTCGGTGATCTCCAAGCGGTCGACCGTTCGCCGGTACGTGAACGGACCGATGATGATGGCGAGCAGCATCTCGGGGTCGAGGTCGGGGGCGATCTCGCCTCGGAGCTGGGCGAGCTGCAGGATCGTGCGCATGGGCCGGCGGCGCTCCTCGAGCACCGCTTCGACGACGTCGTGCATGGCGGGCTCGCGGTTGGCCAGGTCGAGCAACATCGGGAGCAGCTCGGGGATGCGCTTGCGCTCCTCGGCCTCGCCCCAGCGGTCGAACAGGTAGCGCAGGTCCCCGGCGAGGCTCCCCGTGTCGGGCGTGGGGTGCTCGACCAGGCAGCCGCGCGCCGCTTGGACGACGAGGGCCTCCTTGGAGCCGAAGTGCCGGTAGAGGGTGGACTTGGCCACGCCGGATCGGGCCGCGACCGCATCGAGCGTCACGCCCTCGACGCCGCCTTCGAGCAGCACCTCGACCGTGGCATCGAGCGCCGCCCGGTGGGCTTCGGTACTGCGCGGTCGGGCCATGACTCGTGATCGTAGCGAAACAGGTCACGTTCTGGTCCGGCTCAGATCCCGCCTATGGCGCATGTCACGCGCAGATCAGGGGAATTCCTGGCTGGGAACTGCTTCGAGCCCCCTAGGGTTATGCACCGCTGACGGAGCGGAATCGGGCTTCGTGACGGGAACGACGAGGAGCTCGGGATGGATGCAGTCGCGCTGGAACATGGGATCGACCCGGTGGTGTATGCCCGCCGGTGGAAGACCCTGGCGGTGCTGTGCACGAGCCTGATGATCGTCATCATCGGCAACACCAGCCTGAACGTGGCGCTGCCGACGTTGGCCCGGGAGCTGGATGCCTCCACCTCCTCGCTTCAGTGGATGGTCGATGCGTACTCCTTGGTGTTCGCCGGACTCCTGTTCACCGCCGGCACCATCGGTGACCGCTACGGCCGCAAGGGCGCCCTGCAGGTCGGCCTGTTCGTCTTCCTGATCGGTGCCGGCATCGCCGCCACCGCCCACTCGGCCTCCCAGGTGATCGCCGCCCGCGGCGTCATGGGTGTGGCTGCCGCCTTCGTCATGCCCTCCACCCTCTCGATCCTCACCAACGTCTTCCCCGCCCACGAGCGGCCCAAGGCGATCGGCATCTGGGCCGGCATCGCCGGTGGTGGCGCGGCCATCGGTCCGGTGGCATCGGGCTACCTCGTCGAGAACTTCTGGTGGGGCTCGGTCTTCCTCGTCAACGTCCCGATCATCCTCATCGCCTTGATCGCCGGTCGGGTCCTGATCCCGTCGTCGAAGGATCCCGACCAGCAGCCGCTCGACATCCCCGGCGCGCTGCTGTCGATCCTCGGCCTCGGGAGCCTCGTCTACGCCATCATCGAAGCTCCGGCCCACGGCTGGAGCTCGTTCGAGACGCTCGGCACGTTCGCCCTCTCGTTCGCCCTCCTCGGCTTGTTCATCCGCCGGGAGCTGAAGGCCCGGTACCCGATGCTCGACCTCCGGCTGTTCCGCGACCGCCGCTTCAGCGTCGCCTCCGGGGGCATGACCCTCACGTTCTTCGCCATGTTCGGGACGTTCTTCCTCGTCGCCCAGTACTTCCAACTGGTCCTCGGCTACTCGGCCTTCAAGTCGGGCCTGCTCCAGCTCCCGATGGCCGCCGTGATGATGGGGCTGGCCCCACAGGTCCCTCGGATCGTGGCGCGCTTCGGTGCGTCGCGCGTCGTGCCGGTCGGCCTCGGCTCGACCGCCTTCGGTCTCGCGGTGTTCTCCCAGGTCCAGACCGGCAGCGGGCTCGGGATGGTCTACCTGTCGATCCTCCCGCTGGCCATCGGCATGTCGATGACGATGACGCCGCTCACCACGCTCATCATGTCGTCGGTGCCGCTCGGCAAGGCCGGCGTCGGATCGGCCATGAACGACACCACCCGTGAGCTGGGCGGTGCCCTCGGCGTGGCGATCCTCGGCTCGCTGGTCACGTCGAAGTACACGTCCTCGATCGGCCCGGCCATCGCTGCCCTGCCGGCCAAGGCGCACTCGGCGGCGACGTCGGGGCTGGCCGGTGCGCTCGGCGTGGCGGGTAAGGCGGGTGGCGCCGACGGTGACGCCCTCGCCTCCGCGGCCAAGTCGGCCTTCGTCGACGGCTTGGGCGTGGCGGCCGCGGTCGGTGCGGTCGTCGTGTTCGGTGCGGCGGTGGCGGCGTGGTTCCTGCTGCCGCAGGGGACCGGCGCCGCCGCCTCGGGCCATGCCGTCGCACCGGGCGCCATCCCGGCCGACACGCTCGAGGACGAAGGTGCCGCCGGAGCCCTGATCGACGAGGGCGAGCTCACCCCGGCCCCGACCCTCCGCGAGGACGATGGGATCGACCCCGAGCCCCCCTCGGGCATCGACGACGAGCGCATCCCCACCCCCGCCCTCGACTGAGATCGAACCGCGGTTCGCCGCACCATCCCGCAGCGGGATCGTCCCCACCCCGGTCCCGCACGCGACGAGGCCCACCGGCTCTGGCCGGTGGGCCTCTGTTCTCCTCGGGCTCGGTACCGAGTCCCACGAGCGGACCCGGCCGACTCCCCGTCAGGTGATGCCGAGGGCGCCGTGGGGGATGACGCCGAGCTTGCCGGCCTCGTAGTCCTGGAACGCCTGGAGCAGTTCGGCGCGCGTGTTCATCACGAACGGACCGCTCCATGCGATCGGCTCGCCGATCTTCTGGCCGCCCAGGACGAGCACGTCGAACGAGTCGGTCCGGGAATCGGGGCTCTGGGCGCCGGTGAGGGTGAGGGTGTCGCCCGGTCCGGTCACGGCCAGCTGCCCGCCCTCGAGCGGACGAACTTCAGCGCCGACCGTGCCCGCGCCGCTGAGCGCGTAGGCGAGGCCGTTGAACCGCTCGGGCCACGGGATCCGGACCCGTGCGCCGGGGGCCAGGGTGATGTGGGCGAGGGTGATCGGGGTGCGGGTGCTGCCCGGGCCGGCGTGGCCCCCGAGGTCACCGGCGATCAGCCGGATCAGCGCACCACCGTCGGGCGAGGTGAGCAGCGTGACGTCTTCGCCTTCGAGGCCCTGGTAGTTCGGGGCGGTCCACTTGTCGGCGGCGGGCAGGTTCACCCACAGCTGGATGCCGTGGAAGAGACCACCGGCCTTGACCAACCACTCGGGCGGCGTCTCGATGTGCAAGATGCCGCTTCCCGCGGTCATCCACTGGGTCGCGCCGTCGCGGATCACCCCGCCGCCGCCGTGGGAGTCCTGGTGCTGCATCACGCCGTCGATCATGTAGGTGACGGTCTCGAAGCCGCGGTGGGGGTGCCACGGCGTGCCCTTGGGCTCGCCGGCGCCGTACTCGACCTCACCCATCTGGTCCATGTGGATGAACGGATCGAGGTCTGCGGCATCGACCCCGGCGAAGGCCCGCCGGACCGGGAAGCCTTCGCCCTCGAAGCCCTTCGGTGCGGTGGTGACGGATTTGACCGTGCGCTCGGCGGCGCCCGGGCCGGGTTCGTTGACCCGGGGGAGGGTGAGGAGATCGTCGACGGTGACTGCGGGCATGGTTCCGGCTCCTTCCGAGCGCCTGATCGCTTCAGGATCGCTCTCGGTTCCCACTCGACAACATAGTTGTCATGTCAACTATTTCGTCGGGACGATCCGATCCCCCGTCAGGGCCATCCCGTTGCCGCGCCCACCCTCGCATCCCGGCGTCGTTCGTGCTGGTCGAACCGCATGTGAGATGGCTTCACGTCGCTCCCAAGTGGCGTCCAAGCGGGCATCCGCACGATGTGGAGCAGCCCCTCCGCCGGAGGGCCCAGCCAAGGAGCCATCCCTGCATGTCCCCCGCAACCGTCACCGCCATCTCCGCCGCCCTCTCGACGAACGAGCCCAGCACCCAGGCCGACCTCCTCATGTTCGACGTCATGCACCAGGCCATGCGGACCCAGAGCCGGGCCCTCGCCGTGGCCCTCGGCGCGCTCGACCCCACCGACCGCGCCGGGGCCGAGGAGCTCCAGGCTTGGTACACCCAGATGCTCGCCGGCATCGAGCACCATCACACGGTCGAAGACACCATCTTCTTCCCGATGATGGTCGCCCACGACCCGGCTGCGGAGGCGCTCCAGGCCACCATGGCGAGCGACCACCACGTCCTCGATGAGCACCTCGTCGCCGTGTCCGAGTCCCTCGCCGCCCTGGTGGTCGTGGCGTCCGACGGTGCCCTGGTGGCATCGATGCCCGAGCGCTATGCGGCATCGGTCCGCGACGACGCGGTGCGGGCGACCGAAGCGTTGGTGGCCTGCCTCGACGACCACCTCGACCGCGAGGAGGCCGAGACGTTCCCGATCTTCCTCGCCTCGGTGCCACGGGTGGCGATGGAACAGGGCCACGGCCAGGCCATGGGCGACGACGGCAAGAAGGTCCTGCCGTTCATCGCCCCGTGGTTGCTCCCGAGCGCCAGCCCGGAGCAGCAGGCGGCCCTGCTCGGCGGCTTGCCCCGCCTCGTCCGCACCGTGCTGCGGTTCGTCTGGGTGCCGCGCTACACCAAGGCCTACCCCCGCATCGTGGCCGCCCAGCGCCAGGTCCTCGCCGAACAGGCAAGCGAGGCGATGGCTGCGGCCTGAACTTCTCGCCGCCGACCTCCACGCTCGACCCGGTCCGCCGCTACCCGTCGCGTGCGTCGGGCAGGTCGCCTTCGAAGATCCGGGCGAGCTTGATCTCGAAGGACGCGGCCTCGCTGTCGAGGCGCTCGTCGGTCCAGATGTCGTCGTCGGGGTAGGCGTCGATCACGTCACCGGTCGCGTCGATCCAATCGGCGACGGCGTCGCCCCAGCGTTCGGCGAGCAGCGCGGCGCGGATCGAGCGGACCGACTCGACCGGTAGCTCCTCGGGCGCCGTCTTGGCCACGAGACGGAGGGCGAGCACCCGACCGAGCACCTCGGAATCCGACGCCACGAACACCTCTGGCGGGTCAGAGCGGAGGATCGCGACCGCCACCCTGCCCGGCCAGCCGGCGTTCGGGCTGTCAGGCACGGCCGCCTCGCCTGGTGTTGCCCCGACCGTGGACGCGAAGCCGATCGAGGTCGGCGGCGGAGCTCAACACGATGAGGTCGCGGATCGGGTGCTTCGTGCCGGTCACGGCGGCGAGGGCGGCGGCGCCGGAGCTCCCGGGAGCCGGCGAGTCGGTGGTCAGCAGGACCAGCGGGACATCACGGTGCGTCTCGTGGAGCACGGCGGCCTTGCCGAGCGCCTTCCAGAGCGTGTCCGTCCGCTTGAGGCCGGGCCTGCTGGACGTGAACCCACCGGACACGTCGAAGTACCAGCGCTGGTTGTTCGCGTCCCGCGCCACGAAGTTGACCTCGACGCCTTCGGGCAGCGACACGTTCGCCGAGATGTCGGTGAAGCCGCACTGCTCCAGCGCCTCGCGGGCGAGGTCTCGCGCCGCGCGTCCCTCCCGGACGGCCCGAACCTGGAAGTCCTCGGTGTCGTCGGCAGGAGCGGGGATGGGCGAGAGCACCACCCGCCGAGGGGCTCCTTCACGGGCGTGCAGCTCCTCGAGCCGCTCTCGCTCGGCGGCGACGCGGTCTGTCGCCGCCTGGACGTAGTCGGCATCGGTGTCGTATCCGGCGTAGTGCCGGCCGGTGGCCATGGCGGCCACCGCGGTGGTGCCCGATCCCATGAACGGGTCGAGCACCAGGTCATCCCGGTAGGTGTAGAGGTGGATGAGGCGCTCGGGGAGTTCGACGGGGAAGGGCGCAGGATGACCGACGCGACTGGCACGCTCAGGCGCGATCTCCCACACGTCGGTGGTGGCCTCCATGAACTCGTCCCGGAACAGCGAGACCTCGGAGGGGAGTCCCCGCTGCCCGCGCTGGCGCTGGTTCAGGGCTCGGTCGAAGCGGCCCTTGCTCGCCACGATCACGCGCTCGCTCAGGTCGCGGATGACGGGGTTGGTCGGGCGCTGGAACGAGCCCCACGCGCACGAGCCGGCGGCGCCCCTCGACTTGATCCAGATGACCTCGCCTCGGAGCAGGAGGTGGAGCCGGTCCTGGAGGATGCCGATGATGTCGCTCGACAGCGAGCGGTACGGCTTGCGGCCGAGGTTGGCGACGTTGACCGCGATGCGGCCGCCCGGCTCGAGCTTGCGCACGCACTCGGCGAAGACGTCCTCCAGCATGTCGAGGTACTCGAGGTAGGTGGCGGGGATGTGCCCCTCGCCGAGCGCCTCCTCGTAGGCCTTGCCGGCGAAGTACGGGGGCGACGTGACCACCAGAGCCACCGAGTCGTCGTCGAGCTGGTGCATGTCGTTCGACGGTCCGACGAAGATCTCGTCGATCGCCTTGCGCTCCGAGATGGTCGACTCCGTCGACAGCTCGGGCACCCCGAAGCGGCCATAGAAGCCCGATGCGTCGTGGTTCTCGCGGCGGCCGACGCCGAAGTTGGACGTGGATGTGCCCGGACGCCGCTTGGGTCGATCTGCCGCCTCAGCCGGTCCTGGAGCCATGGACGAACCCTACCGGCGGGGGGTGACAGCCAACCGGATCAGATCGCGCGCATGTTCGACGCGCGCGCCGTCGCCGCGAGCAGCGCTAGCGGTCGACCTCCGGGTCGGTCTCCCAGGCCGCCTCGAGGTCGGGATCGTCGACATCGGAGTCGAAGTCACCGAGACCCTCGTCGACGGCATGGAGTGCGGCGACCTCCGCCGGCTGGTCGTCGCCCCATTCCTCGCCCTCGACCTGGACCTCGTTGCCGTCCGCGTCGATGTCATCGGGGAGCTCCTCGGGCTCCTCGCGTGCCGCTCGGGCGATCACGCTCTCGGTGGCATGGGGCTCGCCACCCGCCGCGCCGTAGGCCTGGACGCCCGGCGGCCGATCGGGCGGCTCCCAGCCCTCGCCGGCGTCACCCAGCTCGTCGGTGGACAGCTCGTCGTCATCGAGAGCCTCGGCAGCATCTTGTTCGTCCGGCATGGAGCCGTTCTACCCCCGTGGGCCTTGGATCAGTTGGCGACTCGTCGGCTCAGGCCCGCTCCCAGAGGCCCACGCCGAACGGGCCCACCAGTTCGGCCACGGTCACCTCGGCGGGCAGGTCTCGTTCACCACCGGAAGCGGCGCCGCCGAGGGCCAGGGCGTCGCGCCAGCGTCCCGGCGCCACTGCGAGCCGGGCTCCGGGATCGGGACGAAGCGTCGCCACCACCAGGATCTCAGCGTCCCCACGCGTGAACGCCACGGTGGCCCGTCCGGCGTCGATCGGCCCGTACCTGCCTCCGGGGGCGAACGGCTCGGGCCGGCGCGACCGCAGTGCGAGCGCGTGGTGCAGAACGTGGAGCTTCGCCGTCGCCCGGGTCGGCTCGGCACCGGCGCGCACCTCGGCGAGCAGCGTGCGCCGCCGGTCCCAGTCGAACGCTCGCCGGTTGTCGGGGTCGACGAGCGAGAGGAACCAGGTCTCGTCGCCCTGGTACACGTCGCACACGCCGGGGGTGGTGGCGCGCAGCAGCGTCTGGCCGACCGACGCCCACTCGCCGGCGTTGGCCACCCGCTCGACGAACGGGAGGAAGTCGGTCTCGAACGCGGGCAGGGAGAGCAGCTCGCGGGACCAGCGCAGCACGGCGATCTCGTGCGCCTCGTCGGGATCCACCCACCCCGTCGCGAGCCCGGCCTCCCGCAACGCTTTGACGAGGTACTCGTCGAGCCGGTCGGAGGTGATCGGCCACGAGCCGATGAGGGTCTGCAGCACGAACCAGCGCTCGATCTCCGTCGGCCCGGAGATCACCCCCTCGTCGCGCAGCCGGTCACTCACGACGTCGCCGAGGACGAACCACCGGCGGACGAGCAGGTCGAACTCGTCCGCCAGGCCGGCCAGCGCGCCGATCCGGGCCCGGCTGTCAGCCGAGCGCTTGGTGTCGTGCGTGGTGGCGGCCAGCAGGCCGTGCGGCGTGGCCGCGGCGCGGGCGAGGCACCCGGCGTGGAACGCGTCGACGGAGAGGCTGAACCGGTCCGGATCGGTGCCGACCTCGTTGCGGGCGAGGAGCCGGACCGACCGGTAGAAGGCCGTGTCCTCGACTCCCTTGGCGGTGACGGGCGGGGCGGTCTGCTGGAACCGGAGGACGAACTCGTCGTGGCCGGGCTCGTCGAGCAGGAGGCGCCGAGCGATGACGTCTGGCGCGCCAGCACCCGCAACCGCGCGGTGCACTGCGGCCCGATCGGCCTCGGTGACCAGTCCCGTCGACGGGTCCACGTACGTGCGGTAGATCCCGAAGCGGGCGATCACCTCGGCCAGGTCGACCGGCGAGAGGTCGGGCTCCAGGGAGGCGAGCCGGTCGAGCTCCTTGGTGAACGGACCTTCCAGCTGCTCGCGCTTGGCGGCGAGGGCGACCTCCGCGAACGTCGATCGGTCCCCGGTGAGCTCGCGGTATGCCTCGGTGATCGCCGCCTCCCCGGCGGGATCGACGAACAGTGCGGTGGCATCGTCGGCGAACTCGTAGCCAACCGTGCCGGCCACCGGCCACGGCCGCAGGGCCTCGCCTGGGTGGAGGATCTTCTCCACCCAGATCGGCACGCCGGCTTCCCGCGCCAGCCTCGACAGGTAGCCCGCGGGGTCGGTGAGGCCGTCGGGGTGGTCGATGCGCAGCCCGTCGATCACGCCGTCGCGCACGAGCTCCAGCACCTTCACGTGGGTGCGGTCGAAGACGTCCGGGTCCTCCTGGCGGACGCCGGCCAGCCCGTCGATGTCGAAGAAGCGCCGGTACCAGCCGGTGTCGGGGTCGTAGTCGAAGATCCGTGGCCGCATCTCGAGATCGGCCCACCACGGCGTCTCGTCCGAGGCGGCGAGGTGGTTCGGCACGATGTCGAGCAGCACCCCGAGCCCGGCCTCGTGCGCGGTGGACGCAAGGGCCCGCAACGCTTCCTCGCCGCCGCGCTCCTCGGAGACGCGCGTCGGGTCGGTGCCGTCGTAGCCGTGGGTCGAGCCGGCCACCGACTCGAGCGACGGGGACAGGTACAGGTGCGAGATGCCGAGGTCGCGCAGGTGCGGGACGATCTCGGCGGCATCGGAGAACGTGAAGTCGGCGGTGAGTTGGAGGCGGTACGTGGCCCGCCACGCCGAGGGTGCGGTCATGGGATCGCCGCCCTACCCGCGACGCAGGACCGTGACCGACCGGCCGGCCGTCACCACGTCGGCGCGGGCGCCGACCGACCAGTCGCCGGCTGGCGCATCGGGCGTGGCGGTCCCGAGCTCGAACGTCCATCGTCGGCCGAGCCGGGCCGCCGGGAGCGTGAAGGTCACGTGCTCGTGCCAGGCGTTGACGAGCACGAGGAAGGAGTCGTCGGTGATGCGGCCGCCGTGCGGGTCCCGTTCGGTGATGGCATCGCCCGAGAGGAACAGCCCGACGGCGTGGGCGTCGGGGTTCTCCCACTCGCGCCGGGTCATCCGCCGGCCGGAGGTGGCGAACCACCAGGCATCGGGCACGGCGTTGGCCGAGGTGGTGTGGCCCCGCAGGAACGACCGCCGCCGGAACACCGGGTGGCCGCGGCGCAATGCGATGAGCCGGCGGGTGAACGCGAGCAGCGCGCGCTGGTCGTCGTCGAGATCCCAGTCGAGCCAGCTGATCTCGTTGTCCTGGCACCAGGCGTTGTTGTTGCCGCCCTGGGTACGCCCCATCTCGTCGCCGGCGACCACCATCGGCACGCCCTGGGACAGGAGCAGGGTGGTGAGCAGGTTGCGCTGCTGGCGAGCCCGCAGCGCCCGCACCTCGGGATCGTCGGTCGGCCCCTCGACGCCGCAGTTCCAGGACCGGTTGTCATCGGTGCCGTCTCGGTTGTCCTCGCCGTTGGCCTCGTTGTGCTTGTGGTCGTACGACACGAGGTCGGCGAGGGTGAATCCGTCGTGGGCGGTCACGAAGTTCACCGATGCGTAGGGCCGGCGCCCGTCGTCGCCGTACAGGTCGCTCGAGCCGGCGAGCCGGTCGGCCAGGTTGCCGAGCGCGCCCCGGGCGCGCCAGAAGTCGCGCATGTCGTCGCGGTAGAGGCCGTTCCACTCGGCCCACAGCACCGGGAAGTTGCCCACCTGGTAGCCGCCGGCGCCGACGTCCCAGGGCTCGGCCATCAGCTTCACCTCGGAGAGCACCGGGTCCTGGTGGATCGCGTCGAAGAAGCCGGCGCCCTTGTCGAAGTCGTAGGTCTCGCGGCCGAGCACCGAGGCGAGGTCGAACCGGAAGCCGTCGACGTGGCACTCGGTGACCCAGTAGCGCAGCGAGTCGAGCACGAGGCGCAGCACGCTCGGGTGCACGACGTTGACCGAGTTGCCGGTGCCGGTCCAGTCGAGGAAGTACCGCTGGTCGTCGGGCATCGAGCGGTAGTACGAGCGGTTGTCGATCCCCTTCATCGACAGCATCGGCCCGAGGTGGTTGCCCTCGGCGGTGTGGTTGTAGACGACGTCGAGGATCACCTCGATGCCGGCGCGGTGCAGCGCCTTGACCATCCCCTTGAACTCGCGGACCTGCTCGCCGCGCGTGCCGGTGGCGGCGTACCCCGCGTGGGGGGCGAAGAAGCCGATCGTGCTGTAGCCCCAGTAGTTCGTCAGGCCCCGGTCGCGCAGGAAGCCCTCATCGGCGATGTGGTGCACCGGGAGGAGCTCCACCGCGGTGACGCCCAGCTCGAGAAGGTGCGCGATCGCCTCGTCCGACGCCAGGCCGGCGTAGGTGCCGCGGAGGTCATCGCGGACGCCCGGGTGCCGCTGGGTGAACCCCTTGACGTGCGTCTCGTAGAAGACCGTCCTCGACAGCGGGGTACGGGGTCGCTCGATGCCCTCCCAGTCGAAGCGTTCGTCGACCACGACGCTCTTGGGGATGGCAACCGCGTCGTCCTCGTCGTCGACCTCGAGGTCGGATCCATCGTGGGCGGGATCGTCACCCGGGATGTAGGGGAGGGTGCTGGCTGCGCGTTCGTCGACGAGCCCGTCGATCGCCTTGGCGTAGGGGTCGATGAGCAGCTTGTCCGGGTTGAACCGGTGTCCCTGGGCCGGGTCCCACGGCCCGTGCACCCGGTAGGCGTAGCGCTGACCCGGCCCCACGTCGGGCAGTTCGACGTGCCAGTGGAACGCCTTGCGCTCGACGACCGGCACGCGCTCCTCGGTGCCGTCGTCGTGGAACAGGCACAGCTCGACCGCGGTGGCGTGCTCGGAGAAGAGCGAGAAGTTGGTGGTGGCACCCGTCCATGTGGCTCCGACCGGGAACGGTCGGCCCGGCCAGGTCGGCCTCGGCGGGTTCGTCCTCGGCAGCGTCGGCCTCGGCGGTGTCGGCCCAAGCGGGGTCGGCTCGGTCGTGGTCACGAAACGATGGGGTCCTTCCAGAGGAGGGCGCCCCCCAGGGCGGGGAGCACCAGGTGCGGGTCCTCCGCGGTGACGGTGTCGGCCACGCCGACGTGGGTGGCGACCTCGGTGTGGCCCGGCGGGCACGGCACCGACGCCGGCGAGCGACCGAAGTTGGCCACGAGGACCGACGTACCCCGATCCACCCGGAGCCACCCCGCCGACTGGTCGAACGTCGCGGTGATCGGCTCGCGGTCGAGGCGGGGTCGCACCGCGAGCAGGTGTCGGTAGAGCTCGGTGAGGGTTCCGCACCCGTTCCGGCGCAGCTTCGACCCGTCGAAGGTCTGCGGATCCTGGGGGTCGGGGATCGCCTCGCCGGTCGCGGCGGTGAAGTCGGCGAACTCACGGCGACGCCCTTCGCGGGTCGCATCGGCGAGGAACGGATCCTGATGGTCCGAGAAGAAGGGGAACGGGGCGTCCTCGCCGGTCTCCTCGCCCATGAAGATCAGCGGTGTGAAGGGGCTGAGCAACGTGCACAGCGCGGCGAGCGGTCGTGCCACTGGAGGCATCCGGTCCCCGAGCGGCCGGTTGCCCACCTGGTCGTGGTTCTGGCTGAACACCACGAAGTGCTCGGGTGCCACGTCGTCGGCGGGTGCGCCGAAGCGGCGCTGCCGGTACTCCGACCAGGTGCCGTCGTGCACGAGCGGTCGGCCGAACGCCTTGGCGAGCTGCGACACGTGGCCGAAGTCGGCGTACCAGCCCTGTCGGTCGTCGGTCAGCAGGGCGCGTAGCGCGTGGTGGAAGTCGTCGGACCAATCCGCGTCGAAGCCCCAACCGCCGCGATGCTCGGGCCGTACGACGCGAGGGTCGTTGAGCCCGCTCTCGGCGATCACCGCGGCGCCGGGGTGCAGCTGGTGGACGCGCTCGGCCAGCTCGGCCAGGACGTGGCGAGCGGACTGGTCGACGATCGCATGGCACGCGTCGACCCGGAGGCCGTCGACCCCGACCGAACCCACCCACCACTCCCCGTTCTGGAGGATCGTCTCGCGCACCGCGCCCGAGCCCGGCCCGTCGACGTTGATCGCCCGACCCCACGGGGTGGTGTGGCGATCGGTGAAGAACGGCCCGAAGGCCGCGTACACCTCGTCTCCGGTCGGACCGACGTGGTTGTAGACGACGTCGAGGATCACCCCGAGGCCGGCTTCGTGGGCCGCGTCGACGAGCTGTACGAGGCGACCGGGACCGCCGTAGGCCGCGTGCGCGGCGGACCAGAAGATGCCGTCGTAGCCCCAGCCGTGGCGCCCCGGGAACTGGGCGACGGGCATGAGCTCGATGTGGGTCACACCCAGGTCGAAGAGGCGGCCCAGGTGCTCGATGACGCCCGAGAAGTCCCCGGTCGCCGAGAAGGCACCGACGTGGAGCTCGTAGATGACCGCGTCGGCGAGCGGTCGCACGGGCCGCGCCGGTCGGCCGCCGGATCCGGGCGGGACGGCGCCGATGGCCGCGGGGTCCACCACCGCGGAGGGGCCGGTGGTCCCCGACGGCTGCCAGCGCGACCACGGGTCGGCCCACTCGGTGCCGTCGAGCTCGATCCGGTACTCCTGGCCGTGGCGCAGCCAGGAGATGGGACAGGTCCAGGTGCCGTTCCCGGCCCGCTCGGCGAGCAGGGGACGGACCGGGTCTTCAGGGTGATCGGGGTCGCCGACGACGACGGCCACCCGCTCGGCGTCGGGTGCCCAGATGCGGGCGACGAACCCGCCCTCGGGCCGTGGTTGCACGCCGAGCGGTTCCTCGAACGGCAGCCTCGGCCCGGCGCCGCGCCCGGTCACGCGGGCTCGAACCAGGTGACCGCGAGGGGCGGAAGGGTGAAGCGGGCCGACGTGGGCTGGCCGTGGGCCGGGGGCCCATCGGCCACGACGGCCCCGAGGTTGCCGACGCCCGAGCCGCCGTAGTGCTCGGCGTCGGTGTTCAAGACCTCGACCCACTCGCCGGTGGTCGGGAGCCCGATCCGGTAGTCGTGGCGGGGCACCGGCGAGAAGTTGGCGATGCAGGCGAGCTCCTCGCCGTTGGATCCGATGCGGAGGAAGGCGACGACGTTCTGGTCGGTGTCGTCGGCCACCAACCAGGCGAAGCCCTCGGGATCGAAGTCGATCGTCCAGAGCGCGAGCCGGTCGCGGTATGCCGCGTTGAGGTCGCGCACGAGTTGCTGGACCCCGGCATGGCCGGCGTCTTGGAGGAGGTGCCAGTCGAGGGAGCGGTCGTGGTTCCATTCGCGCTCCTGGGCGAACTCACCGCCCATGAACAGCAACTGCTTGCCGGGGTGGGCCCACATCCATCCGAACAGCGACCGGACGTTCGCGAGCTGCTGCCAGCGGTCGCCCGGCATTCGGGTGAGGAGGGAGCCCTTGCCGTGCACGACCTCGTCGTGGGAGAGCGGCAGCACGAAGTTCTCGCTGAACGCGTAGTGGAGCCCGAATGTGAGCTTGTGGTGGTGGAACCGCCGGTGCACGGGCTCCTCGGACAGGTAGTCGAGGGTGTCGTGCATCCAGCCCATGTTCCACTTGAAGCCGAACCCGAGGCCGCCGGCATCGACGGGACGCGAGACGCCCGGCCAGGCGGTGGACTCCTCCGCGATCGAGACGATCCCGCGGTGGGCCTGGTGCACGACGGTGTTGACCTCCTGGAGGAGCGACACCGCCTCGAGGTTCTCGCGCCCTCCGTGCTCGTTGGCCAGCCAGGCGCCGTCCGCGCGTGAGTAGTCGAGGTAGAGCATCGAGGCGACGGCATCCACCCGCAGGCCGTCCGCGTGGTAGCGGTCGAGCCAGAAGCGAGCGTTCGACAGCAGGAAGCTCCGCACCCCGCCCCGGCCGAAGTCGAACACGTACGTGCCCCAGTCCGGTTGCTCGCCACGCCGCGGGTCGGGGTGCTCGTAGAGCGGACGGCCGTCGAAGCGAGCCAGCGCCCACTCGTCCTTCGGGAAGTGGGCGGGCACCCAGTCGAGGATGACGCCGACGCCGGCCTGGTGCAGCGTGTCGACGAAGAACGCGAGGTCCTCCGGCGTCCCCCAGCGAGCGGCGGGGGCGAAGTACGACGTCACCTGGTAGCCCCAGGAGCCGGCGAACGGGTGCCCCATCACGGGGAGCAGCTCGACGTGGGTGAACCCGAGGTCCGCGGCATAGGCCGCCAGCTCCGGCGCGACCTCGCGGAAGGTGCGCTCGCGGAGCGGCTCGGCGGGGTCGCGTCGCCACGAGCCGAGGTGCACCTCGTAGATCGACATCGGGCGGGACCACGGTTCGCCGCCGCCGCGGGTGTGGATCCAGCGCTGGTCGGCCCACGCGTGGCGGAGGCGGTGCACGATCGACGCCGTCGAGGGCGCACCTTCGGTGCGGAACGCGAGGGGGTCGGCGTGCTCGACGGTGTCCCCGTCGGGTCCGGTCACCGCGAACTTGTACCGATGCCCCTCCCGCGCCGCGGGCACGAACGCGCCCCAGACGTCGGATCCTTCGACCCGCTGCATGGGTGTGGTGGTGCGATCCCAGTAGTTCCAGTCGCCCACGACGGCGAGGTGGGCGGCGGCCGGGGCCCAGACGGAGAACATCACCCCGTCGACGGCCCCGTCCGGGCCCTCGACCGTGACCGGATGCGCGCCGAGGTGGTCGTGGATCTGGAGGTGCCGGCCCTCCGACAACAGGTGGCGATCGAGCTCCCCGACCAACCCGAGCGGGTCGGGGCCGCCGGGCCCGTCGGGCCCGTCGGGTCCCTCGGTGCCGGGCGGGGTGGCCTTCGGGCTGGTCACGATGCCGATCCCGGCGCGTGCTGGTCCAGCAGGGCGCGCAGTCCGCCGACGGGGAGGACGACCCAGTCCGGACGGTGGGCGACCTCGTAGCCGATCTCGTACACGACCTTCTCCAGTTCGAACAGCGTGAGCAGGCGCCGAATGGCGACCGCGGAGGCGGGCACCAGCGACGGTTCCACGGCGGCCAGGTACCCGTCGAGGAACGCGGCGCGAGCCGCCGGCTCCCATCCGGGCGAGAGGCGGACCCCTGCGGCCCGCCGGTGGGTTGCCGCGGCATAGGCGATCGAGCGGAGCATCCCGGCGACGTCGCGCAGCGGGGAGTGTCGTCGGCGGCGCTCGGCCAGCGGTCGGTTGGGCTCGCCCTCGAAGTCGAGGATCACCCACCCATCCGGCCCGACGACCGTCTGCCCGAGGTGGAGGTCGCCATGGTGGCGGATGGCAGCACCGAGGTCGTCGCCGACAGCCGCGGCCAGCGAGCGGGCGAGGTCCGCGACCTGGTCGGCGCGACCCACCACGGGAGCGAGGCCGGCCGGCCGGTCGATCGACGTGGCCAGCAGCCGGGACGCCTCGCCCGCCACACCTTCGACGATCTGGCGGACCTGATCGGCACCGAGCGGCGTGGCGCCGAACGACTCGGGCGCTTCGGGGTCGGCATCGGCTGCGGTCGCTCCACCTGTGGCGGGGAGGGCCAGGGCGTCGTGCAGCGCGGCCAGCGCCGACCCGAGGTGGTGCAGGCGGTGGAGGAGGCCGCCGGGATCGCCGGCGAGGGCACCGAGGACGAGGCTCCACCCGTCGAGTGCGCCGGGGACGAGCTCCTGGACCACTCCCAGGACCGTCACCTCACCGCGCGCCGGTGCCAGCTCGTACCAGCCCGACAGCCGGGCGACGGGCGTCCCAGGTGCCGCGGCGGCCAGGTGGCGCCCGACCTCGAGCTCCGGATGCGGGCCCGCCTGCAGCCGGCGGAACAACTTCAGCACATGCGAGCCACCGACGACGGCGGAGGTGTTGGACTGCTCGGCGCCGAGCAGCCGGGCCGGCCCGGTGCCGAGGGGGGTCGCCCCCGGCAGCCAGTGGCCCGAGACGGTGCCGAGGGCGGGGTTGGCGGCGGTGCCGCCCTCGGCCACGAACCGGCCCAGTGCATCGAGCGCGTCGGGGTCGGATCCGAGGTCGGCCATCGGACGACCCGCCCGTCCGGGGGCACGGCGTCCGCTCGCTGCGGCGAGTGCGGTGGGAGGCGTCTCGATCGCGGCCGCGGCCGGCAGGGAGAGCTGGTAGCGGTCGCCGCTCGCGGTGTCGATCACGACGGTGGCGATCGCTGGCGCGGTCTCCAGCTCGACGGCAGCCATGGCGATCACGCCCGATCCGCTCTCGCCCCCGGCGGCGGGATCCGGCGTGGCGAACCACCGCTGCTCGGTGAGCCATCGGGCGAGGGCGGCGGTGTCGCCGGCCGGCACGTTCGTGCCCACGGGATCGGACGCGCCGGCGTCGACGGCGCCGGGCCCGGCGGTCTGGGCCGCCGGTGGTGCGGTCCGGCGCGCGGTCACGTCGCCACCACCGCGAGCACGTGGGCGGGCCGCGAGCCGGGCTCGAGGCGCACGTAGTTCCGCCCGAGCTGCCAGGTGAAGCGCTCGTCGGTCAGGCGGTCCACCACGTCGAACGTGGGCGGAAGCCCGATGTCGTACGGCACGACGCACACGCCCTCCTGGGCGGCCTCCGGATCGAGCAGCACCACGCACAGGACGGTGTCGGTGCGGTCGCCGTTCCGCGCCTGCTTGGCGTACGCGAGGAGCGCGGGGTTCTCGGTCTCGAGGAACCGGGTGCCCTCGAGGTGTTGCAGGGCGGGCTGCGAACGGCGGATGGCGTTCAGGTCGGCGATGAGCGGGAGCAGCGGTCCGTCGAGCGTGCGCGTTCGGGCCTCGTACTTCTCGGAGTCGAGGTACTCCTCGGAGCCCTCGCGCACGGCCACGTGCTCCAGCGACTCGTAGCCCGAGTAGACGCCGTAGGAGGGGGAGAGGGTGGCCGCCAGGATCAGGCGGCTCACGAACGTGGCCTCGCCGCCATGCTGGAGCTGTTCGGTGAGGATGTCGGGGGTGTTGACGAAGAAGTTCGGCCGGAACAGCTCGCGCTCGGCGCCGGCGAGTTCGCTCACGTACTCGACGAGCTCCCAGCTGGACTGCTTCCAGGTGAAGTAGGTGTAGCCCTGGCTGAACCCGATCCGCCCGAGCTCCTGCATCATCGCCCGGTGGGTGAACGCCTCGGCGAGGAAGATCACCTCGGGGTGCTGGGCTCGCACGCCTTCGATGAGCCATGCCCAGAAGGCCACCGGCTTGGTGTGCGGGTTGTCGACCCGGAACACGTGCACCCCGCGGTCGACCCAGGCGAGCACGACGTCGGCGAGCGCCTGCCACAGCCCTCTCCAATCGGAGGTCTCGAAGTCGACGTTGTAGATGTCCTGGTACTTCTTGGGCGGGTTCTCGGCGTACTTGAGCGTGCCGTCGGGCCGCCGGCTGAACCACTCGGGATGCTCGGTGAGCCACGGGTGGTCTGCCGAGCACTGGATCGCGAGGTCGAGCGCGACCTCCATGCCCAGCGCGCGGGCGTCTGCGGTGAGGGCCACGACGTCGTCGACGGTGCCGAGGTCGTGGTGCACGGCGTCGTGGCCCCCGGATGCATCGCCGATGGCCCACGGCGAACCGGGGTCGGCGGGCCCCGCGGCCACGGCGTTGTTGCGGCCCTTGCGGTTCGTCAGGCCGATCGGGCTGATGGGCGGGAGGTACACGACATCGAACCCGAGCTCGGCGATCGCGGGGAGCCGGCGACGGACGGCGGCCAGGCCTCCCCACGAGCGGGGGAAGAGCTCGTACCAAGCGCCGAAGCGGGCGAGCACCGGATCGACGTCGAGCGGCTGCGGGTCGAGCTTCGCTGCTCCCGAGGTGTCCGGATGGCGATCGCAGGCCGCCCGCAGGGCCTCGTCGAGGGCCGCGGCCACGCGCTCGTCCTGGCTCGCCTCGTCGTCGGCCACGAGGTCGCGGCCGTGCTTGATCAGCGTGCGGTCTGCCTTGTCCGCCCGCTTGGCCGCGGCCGCCAGCAGCAGTGCACCCTCCGCCAGCTCGCTCGACAGGTCCTCCTGGCCCCCCTCGACCTTCCGCTGCAGCTCGCGCCGCCAGGATGCGAGGCGGTCGACGTAGGCGCGGACCGTCCACGTCCATCGGCCCGGCCGATCGACCGTGACCGACGCGGCCCAGCGCACGTCGAGCGCGTCCGGGTGGAGCTGCGTCATCGGAACGGTCACCCAGGCGGTGGCACCTGGACCCTTGACGCGGAGGTCGGCCCGGAGGATCTCGTGTCCGTCCCGCACGATGGTCGCGCTGAGCTCGACGCGGTCACCGACGGTCCGCTTGGGTCCCGACGGCGAGGCAGGGACGAACGGGCGCGGGTCCCCGATCCGGATCCGGTCCGGCTTGCGATGGGGGACCTTGATCGACGAGCTGAGCTGGCCAGGTTTGGGCACGAGGGAGGATGGCTCCTGGGCCGAGACGAATGGGGGTGCCTTCCCGATGATGCCCGACATGATGCCTCCGGCCATGCGAAAGCGCGACGGATCGGCCATCGTCCACGCCCCGTTCGCGGCCGAACCGGGTGCCCGGGCACGGCCTCGTAGGGTGCGCGCCATGGAGAGCGATGCCGCCCTGCCCGTCCTCGACCCGGTGGAGCAGCGGGTCGTCGGCAGCTTGCTGGAGAAGGAGCGGACCGTTCCCGCCTCGTACCCGATGACGCTCAACGGCCTGCGCACCGCATGCAACCAGAGCTCGAGCCGCGACCCGGTGGTCGACTTCGACGACCGGATGATCATGGATGCCATCGACCGGTTGAAGGCCCGCGGCCTGGCCCGCATGATCTACGCCAGCAGCGGTGCCCGCACCGTGAAGTACCGGCAGGTCCTCGACGAGAGGCTGGCACTGGGGTCCGACGAGCGGGCGGTGCTCACGGTGCTGCTGTTGCGAGGTCCGAACGCTCCCGGCGAGCTGAAGTCACGCACCGAGCGCCTCCACGGCTTCGAGGATCGCGCCGAGGTGGCGGCCACGCTCGACCGCCTCGCCCATCGCCCGGAGCCGCTCGTGCAGGAGTTGGCGCGCCTGCCCGGCCAGCAGGACAACCGGTGGATCCACCTGCTCGGCCCGGTCGAGATCACGACCCCGGATCCCGGCCGCGCCGGACCCGCCGCCTCGGCGGTGCCGCCCGGCGAGGCGTCCGAGACGGTGCTGGCGGGGGGCTCGGCCGCTCGCGATGCCAAGGTCGTCATGGCCTACGACCAGGTGGCCACGGCCTACGCCGACCAGCTCCTCGACGAGCTCGACGCCAAGCCGTTCGACCGCTGGCTGCTCGAGCGGATCGCAGATCTCGCCGATGGCTGCCCGGTGGCCGATGCCGGCACGGGTCCCGGCCAGATCGCGTTCCACCTGGCGGCGGCGGGTGCCGAGGTGACGGGCTTCGACCTGTCTCCCGGGATGGTCGACGAGGCCCGCCGCCGCTTTCCCGAGCTGTCCTTTGCGGTCGCCGACCTCACCGCACTGCCACGACCGGTCGCCGACGCCACCGGATGGGGAGCGATCACCGCCTGGTACTCGCTCGTGCACCTCGCCGCGTCCGAGCTGCGGCCGGCGGTCGCGTTGCTCGCCGGGGCGCTGCGCCCGGGCGGGTGGCTGGCCATCGCCGTGCACCTCGGGGACGAGGCCCGCCCCATGACCGAGCTGTTCGGCGTCGCGGTCGAGGTGACGTTCGCGCTCCACCACCCCGACCGCGTGCTCGATGCGGTGGAGACGGCCGGATTGGTCGACATCGAGTGGTACCGGCGCGGTCCCTACGTCGGCGCCGAGACCCCGACGGAGCGCATGTACGTCCTCGCTCGCCGCCCGTCCTGAACGGCGTGCCGTAGCGTTCGGCCGGCATGGACCCGTCCGACCAACTCCCGTTCGTCGCTGCGGCTCCTCCCGCCGAGCCCGACGCCGTCGACGCGGAGGCGATCGAGGCGATCGAGGCCGCTGAGCCCGCCACCGCGAGCGAGGCCGAGCCGGCCATCGCGTCACCCCCGGCTGCCCCGTCGTTCCAGGCCTCGGCGGGCATCCAGGGTCGGCAGTTCGCCGAGCAGTGCGACACGCTTCTGCGCCACCTCGGCTACGACCTCCACGGCCGCCGCGTGCTGACCGAGGTCGGCGTCGAGATCGATCAGGAGGCCATGAGCCCGACCGGCGTCGTCGTCTGGTTCGAGTACAAGGGCAGCGTCCAGGGCCACCGGCCGGGCCTGCGCCGCACCGACACGCTGAAGAAGGCGGTCGCCAACGGCGCCCTCCTGCGGGCGCACCCGGATCCCGCGCCCTACGTCGTGATCACCTCCCACCTGCCCGAAGCCGGCTCGGGAGCGGCCATGCTCGAGGCCGCCCTGCGCCTGGAGTACGTGGCCGACGTCGTCTGCCTCTACGACCCCAAGGCCACCCAGCGTCTCGCCCGCTGGTAGACCGCGCTAGGGCTTGGTCGGGTCCGCGACCCGGCCGATGAAGAGCGGGGCGTGGGTCACGAGGTCGGTGATGAGGAAGAGGAAGGGCCGGTCCACCACGAGGTCGATCGGGGGCTTGGTCTCGAGCGGGGCACCGGTGGCCCGGAAGACGTCGACCGTCGCAGCCGACGCCACGGTGCCCTTCTCGTCGACCGACACCGTGGCCTGGTGCACGACCTCGGCGAGCTGGAGGCCGGGGGCGCGTGGGTCGGTGGTGACGGGACGGAAGTCGACAGTGGTGGTGAAGGGGGCGGTGACCCCGACCGCCTTCAGCGCGGCGGTGAGGTCGGGCCGGTCGTCGAGGTCGAAGATCGGCATCGTCAGGCTCACGGCCCGGTTGGCGCTGCTGTCGGGGGCGGCAGGCGCGTCGAGGATGTCGATGAACGCGGGGTCGAGCGAGGCTTCGACCGTGGCGAGCGAGCCGGCGTCGGGTACGAGCAGCGTCATGGCCAGCTCGTTGCCGGCATAGGGGATGGTGACGGCCTGCCAGTGGTCGCCGCGCCGGTAGGTCGTGTGGAGCAGGTGGTGCATCATCGACGCGTCGACCTTGGTGCCGGCGACGGTGGTGAAGGGTCGCGTTCGGGCCCCGTCGAACTGCGCGGCCCACGGGGCGGCGAAGTAGAGCGCGTTGACGAGGGAGAGGCGCGTCTGCGAATCGAAGACGTTCGGCTTCACGAGATCCGGGATCTTCCCGTGGGTCTGCTCGGCCACCCAGCGGTTGACGGCCAGGCGGCTGCCGGCCGCGTCCTTCTCGTAGTCGACCTCGAACATGCCGGTCCCGTACTCGCGACCGAGCACGTCGAGGAACGGGCGCTTCCACGAGATGTCCCGCTGGCCCCAGAACGAGTTGGCCAGCTCGAGCTCGACCATGGCGTCCTGGCGGTTCACGTCCTTGCGCTTCCCCGCGCGATCGGACAGGTTCCAGCTGAGTCCGTTGAGACCGCGGTCGAGGGCGGGACCGGGCGAGCCCAAGAAGCGATCGAGTTGCTGGGCGCTGGCGTCTCGGGCGCCGGCCCGAGCCATGCCGAGGGCCACGGCGATGCTGGTCGGCGAATAGGCGATGTTCCCCGAGCCGGCCTCCTTGGCGAGCGCCGGGTACAGGCGTGCGGCGACGTTTCGCGCGATGGACGCGCCGCCGACCGCGTCCTCGCTGATGGCCTTGGCGCGGGGCGCGTTCGACCTCACCTCGATCGCCGGGCGGGGGGTGCTGGTGCACGACGCGACGCACACGCCCGCAACCGCCACCACCGCCATGGTGATGGTGGAGGCCGGGCGCGACCGGGCTCGGGGCGCGGGCGTGGGAGGTTCATGAGGCACGCCGGGTCGGACGAGCCCGCGCTGGTCCTGGTTCCTTCGGTCGCGCCGACCGATCGCGGAGTCCATCCCGAGCCTCCTCCCGCATGTGTCGCCTGACGCCTTCGCCATTCTTGCCGGTCCGGCCGTCGGGCGGCGTCACCACCCTCCGCGCTGGTCGGCGCGAGCTACTCGGGCTCGGCGTCAGGCCGCAGCGAGCGGGTGATGCCGGGCCCGGTGAGCTCGGTCATCCGGTCTTCCACGTCGTCGAGCTCCAGGCGCAGGGCCTTGCTCATCACCGCATGCAGGTCGTACCAGCAGGTGATGTAGGTGAGCTCGAGGATCGCCAGCTCGGAGAGGTGCTCGCGCAGGGCCGCGAACGTCTCGTCCGATGCCCGTCCGCCCTGCAAGACCAGCGCGTCGGTCCACGCGAGCACCGCTCGCTCGGCGGAGGTGAACACATCACTCGTCTGCCACGACGCGATGGCCGCGATCTTCTCCTCGGGGACGCCGTTGTCCCGGCTCGCCTTGCAGTGTTGGGAGTAGACGAACCGGCTCTCCTTGGCCCAGCCGGTGCGGGTCTGGGCCAGCTCGCGCAGCTCCTTGGGGAGCTCGCGCTCGTCGGAGCGGTAGAACGCGAACCCGCTGACGCAGTGCGCCATGAGCTCAGGGCTCTGGGCGAACACCGTCCACCAGTCACCGGGCGTGCCGTTGCTGAGCCCCGGTTCCGCGACCGGATCGCGGTCGCCGAAGATGAAGTCGTACATCGTCGTGACGATGCCCTCGGCGGCATCGGCTCGGGGAACGGGCGTGAGGCGGGCCATCGGATCGCTCCTGGCTGGAGTCGGACGGGACGGCGGCGACCGTAGGGCGGCTGGGCCAGCTCGCGCTGGGGACGTCGAGCGCTCGTTCCGTGGCCGCGGGACGCCTGTCGACCGCTCCCCGTGACCGCGCCGCGTCCGTGACGAAGATCGTCACCCGATCGCGCGTCATGTGTGACCGAACCAGCCGTCAGGACCACGAGGCCGCTCACTAGGTTCGGCCGCTGACATCGACGGAGAGGTGCACAGGGTGACGAAGGGGCGCGGGGCGGTCATCGGCGGGGTGGTCATTGTTGTGGCGCTCGTGGCCGCGGTGGTCTGGTTCGGCCGGTCGGCCGGTGACGGGTCCGACGGCTCCAAGCCCGAGGGGCCCGCTGCGGACCTGGCTCGCCGCGCGGCCGACGAGTTCGCCGCCGCCTGGCAGGCCGGTGACCTCTCGAAGGTCGCCTTCACCGCCGACGAGCCGGTCGCCTCCAAGGCGATCGTCGCCCAGTTCGACCTGGCCGTGGCCGCCCTCACGCCCGCCCCGAACGAGCATCCGGCCAAGGTCGAGATCCTCCGGTTCGCGCACGAGCCCGACCGCGTCCTCGGCGGCGGGAGCGGGGCCGATGGTCACGCGGTGGGCGAGGCGGTTGCCGCGGCCCGGGTGACCTGGAAGCTCGACGCGACGCGGACGTGGACCTACGACACCGACATCACGGTGCAACGTGGGACTCGCAGCTCTGCGGACGACACCTGGCGCATCGCGTTCACGCCGAAGCTGATCGAGCCGTCCCTGGCCGCGAAGGAGACGCTGCGGTCGGTCCGGGTGCGCCCGGCGCGGGGCGACATCCTCGGTCTCGACGGCCAGCCGCTCGTCGGCATGCGCGACGTCGTCGAGATCGGCATCCAGCCGAGCCGCACCCCGGACCCCGAAGGGACGGCCCGCACGGTGGCCGCCATCGTGAAGGTCGATCCCGGGGCGCTCGTCCTCCGGGTCAAGGCGGCCAAGCCCGACCAGTTCGTCTCCGTGGTCACGTTGCGCCGCGAGGCCTACGACGCGATCCGGGACCAGGTCCAGCCGCTGCCCGGCACCGTCTTCCACGAAGCCAAGCAACCGCTCGCGCCGAGCAAGGACTTCGCCCGGGCCCTGCTCGGCACGGTCGGACCCGCCACGAAGGAGATCGTCGACGGCTCGGCCGGCCGGGTGGCCGACGGGGACCAGACCGGCTTGTCGGGCCTGCAGCGCGCCCAGGACGCGAAGCTCGCGGGCACCACCGGGCTCACGGTCCAAGTGGTGCCGGTGGGGCCGGGCAAGGCACCGCGGACCATCAAGGCGTTCCCCGCAGTGGCGGGACAGCCGATGACCGTCACGCTCGATGCCCGGGTCCAGGTCGCCGCGGACCAGGTGATGGCCACTGCGCCGAAGCCCGCCGCGCTCGTGGCCATCCGGATCAGCACCGGTGACGTGCTCGCCGTGTCGAACGGCCCGTCCTCGGCGTCGGGGTACAACCGGGCGATGATCGGGCACTACCCGCCCGGCTCCACCTTCAAGGTCGCCTCGGGACTCACCCTCCTCGAGCACGGCGTCACGCCCGATACGCCGGTCAACTGCCCGCCGACGTTCACCGTCGGGAAGGTCTTCAAGAACGCCGAGGGCGAGGTGCTCGGCACCGTGCCGTTCCGCACCGACTTCGCCAAGTCGTGCAACACGGCCTTCGTCGGCCAGTCGAAGACGATCACCGCGCAGCAGCTCACCGACACGGCCGGGTTGCTCGGCTACCGCAAGCTCGACCTGGGCGTCCCGGTGTTCGGTGGATCGGTCCCGGTCACCGCCGATGCCACCGAGCACGCCGCCAACATGATCGGCCAGGGCAAGGTCGAGGGCAGCCCGCTCACCGTGGCCCTGGCGTCGGCCTCGGTCGCCAGCGGCCGGTCCCTCCAGCCGCGGATCATCGTCGACCCGGCCAAGCCCCAGCCCATCGTCGGGCCCGCCTTGCCGCCGGCCCAGATCCTGCAACTGAAGGAGCTCATGCGTGGCGTCGTCACCGGCGGCACCGGGACCGCGCTGGCGGGCGTGCCCGGGGGCGAGGTGTCCGGCAAGACCGGCACCGCGGAGTTCGGCAACGCCTCCCCGCCGCAGACCCATGCCTGGTTCACGGGCTTCCAGGGCGACATCGCCTTCGCGGTGCTGGTGGAGGACGGCGGCTTCGGTGGCGCGGTCGCCGCCCCCCTCGCCGCTCAGTTCCTCACCAAGCTCGCCACCCCGTAGGAGACCGGCCTCGGAGTCGTCGGCCAAGATGGCGCCCATGACGGCACCGAGCCCATCCGAGCTGACCAAGAGCGACTTCGGCGACGACTTCACGTGGGGCGTGGCCCATGCCTCCTACCAGGTCGAGGGGGCGTGGGATGCCGACGGCAAGGGCCCGTCGATCTGGGACACGTTCACCCACAAGCCCCGCAAGATCAAGGACGGGTCCACCGGCGACGAGGCGTGCGACTTCTACCACCGCTACCCCGAGGACACCGCGCTGGTGAAGGAGCTCGGCTTCGAGGCACAGCGCTTCTCCATCTCGTGGCCGCGGGTGCTCCCGACGGGCACCGGCCAGGTCAACCAGAAGGGCCTCGACTTCTACTCGCGGGTCGTCGACGAGTGCCTCGCGGCGGGCGTCGAGCCCTGGATCACGATCTACCACTGGGACCTCCCCGAGGCGCTCAGCCAGAAGGGCGGCTGGGCCAACCGCGACGTGATCGGGTGGTTCGAGGAGTTCGTCGGGGTGATCTCCGAGAGGCTCGGCGACCGGGTGAAGGACTGGATGGTCTTCAACGAGCCGTGCAGCTTCATCCAGGGCGGCTACCTGTCCGGTGTCCACGCACCGGGCGTCCGCAGCTTCGCCAAGATGCTCGCGGCGAGCCACCACGTGAACCTCTGCCAGGCCGTGGGGGCGCGGGTGCTGCGGGCCAACGTGGCCGACTCGAACGTGGGCACCACGCACATCCTCACGCCGATGCGCACCAACCGCGACAGCGAGCGCCACCGCCGAGCGGCGGCGGCGATCGATGCCTTCGCCAACCGCATCTTCATCGAGCCCAACTTCGGCCTCGGCTACCCGACCGAAGACGCACCGTTGATGCAGCGCGTCGAGCGCTACGTGCAGGGCGACGACATGCGCGACATCGTCGTCGACTGGGACTTCTTCGGTGTCCAGTACTACACGCGGGTCCTCGTGAAGCCGGTGCCGATCCCGCTGCTGCGGGGCATCCCGTGGATCAGCAAGGACCACAAGAACTACGAGATCACCGCAATGGGCTGGGAGGTGCAGCCCGACGGCTTGTACGAGTCGCTCCAGCGCGTGCACGCCTACGGCAAGGTCGACCGGCTCCTCGTCACCGAGAACGGCGTGGCCGTCCCCGATCACCTCGTCGGTGACCGCGTGCGCGACCCGCGGCGCACCGCGTTCTACCAGGACCACCTGGCCGAGGTGCTCCGAGCGAAACGAGACGGCGTGCCGGTCGAGGGCTACTTCTGCTGGTCGCTCATGGACAACTTCGAGTGGGCCGCCGGCTACGTGCCCCGCTTCGGCCTCACCTACGTCGACTACCCCACCCAACGCCGCGTCGTGAAGGACTCCGGCCGCTGGTTCCAGCAGTTCCTCGGTGCCGCCTGACCGTTCAGTGCTTGGAGAGGTGGCCCGGCAGGACGCAGGCGGCGTCGAGGCCGAGGACGTGGTTGAGGCGGCCGAAGGCGATCCACGAGCCGAGGCACATGCTCAGCTCGACGATCTCGCGGTCGTCGTAGGCGGCCTTCATGCGGCCCCAGAACTCGTCGTCGAGGCCGTGGTGGTCGAGCGAGTAGCGCTCGGCGTACTCGGCGGCGAGGCGGGTGCGGTCGTCGAACGCATCGGTGGTCCGCCAGTCGGTGACGGCCTGGTCGAACGACGCCTCCACCGTCTCGCCGTCACGGTCCGTCCGCCAGTCCTGGCAGAAGAGGCAACCGTTGATCTGGGCCACGCGCAGCCGGGCGGCCTCGAACTCGCGCAGGCCGAGCGTCGTGTGCTCGTAGACGCTCTGGGCGAAGGCCGACGCGGCCGGGCCGATGCCGGGCACGAGCTCGCCCCACACGTAGAAGATCGGGTGCTTGCCCTCCGGCACGTCGATGATCATGTCGTGGTCCTTCCGATCCGGCCCACCGCGGGGGTGAGCGGTACGTCGAGTGCGTCGTAGATGCCGGGGCCCGCGGTGTGCAGCCACGGGATGGCGTTCACGAGGCGGGCGGCCGCGGTGGCATTGCCGCCGGCGGCGCGGTTGCCGTCCTCGTCGGTGGCTTCGAGGTTCACCTCGATGCGCGGCCGCCCCTCGATGACCACCTTGTGCACGCCGTCACCCCCGCCGGGCGGGAGCGGCCAGTCGGGGGCACAGTCGCGATGGATGCGGGTCACGTGCTCGATCACGATGCGGACCTCGCCGTCGACGATCCCTTGCACCTCGAAGCGAAGCGCGCCCTGGGTCCCGGCTTCGAACGTGCCCATCTTGTTCTCGATCGTCGACTCGAGGGGACGTCGCTCGAGCGTCTCGCGGATCTCGTCGAGCTCCACACCCAGGGCTCGGGCCACCATCCGGACCTGGCCGCCCCACACCATGGTCGGGACGGACGGGGCGACCATCGGCGGCTCGTACTCCATCGGTTGGCCCATGCCGACGAGGAAGCGCACCGAATCGGGTTGGTCGTAGGTGGCGTAGTCGAAGATCTCCTGGCACCGGATCTGCTCGACCGTCCCGGCCAGCCCGCTGATCAAGACCGGGAGGAGATCGTTGCCCCAGCCCGGGTCGACGCCCGAGACGAACAGGGAGCTTCCACCCTCGGTGGCCGCGGCGAGCAGCGGGTCGCTCACCTCGGCCGGCGCGTTGCGCTGGTCGTACAGCGCGTAGAGCGCCGGAGTCACCACCACGGCACCGGCCCGGAGGCAGCGCTCGATGTCGGCTGTGGCGTCGTCGGGACGGATGTCGCCCGACGCCATGTAGGCCACCGCGCCGCCGCCGAAGCCTCCCTTCAGCTCGGTGAGCGCCGCATCGATGTCGTCGGTGGCGATGACCCCGATCGAGCGGTCGAGCCCGGCCAGGTCGCCCGCATCGCGCCCGACCTTCTCCGGGTTGGCCACGATCACCGCGGCGAGCTCCAAGAACGGGTTGGCGACCACGGCGCGGATCGACGCCCGCCCCATGTTCCCCGTCCCCCACACCGCAACCCGGATCGTGCCCTCGTCGACCATCCGAGGACCCTACCGACGATCC
>JAOBWM010000208.1 GCA_025463365.1 Acidimicrobiales bacterium | reverse complement strand
CTCGCCGATGCGGGGATCATCCGCAACCGGCTGAAGGTCGACGCCGCCATCTCCAACGCCGCGGTGATCCAGGGCCTGCGCGACGAGTACGGGAGCTTCGACGGCTGGCTCCGCGCCAACCACCCGCGCACGAAGGACGAGTGGGTGAAGCTGTTCAAGAAGACGTTCCGCTTCACCGGCGGCGAGATCACCGGCGAGTTCCTCATGTCGACCGGCTGGATCCCCGGCGCCCACGACCCGGCGTGTCCCGTCGCCGCCGAGATCCTCGCCCTCTCCACTCCGTGGGCCGCCGCCGGCTCCTGAGCACGACGACGTTCGAAGGCGAACGCGCGGGGCAGAGCCGACGCCGACGCCGACGCCGGCACGTCAGCGTTGGTCGTGGAGCTTGGCGTGGAGGGCTTCGGCGACCTTGTCGGGGAGCCAGGAGATGGCCGTCAGGTCGTCCAACGACGCCTGCTTCACGGCGTTGACACCGCCGAGCTCCTTGATCAGGCGCTTGCGGCGGGTGTCGCCGAGGCCGGGGACGCCGTCGAGCGCGGAGGTCGTCATGCGCTTGCCGCGCAGCTCGCGGTGGAACGTGATGGCGAAGCGGTGCGACTCGTCCCGCAGTCGCTGCAGCAGGTACAGCGCCTCGGATTGGCGCGGGATGCGGATGGGATCGGCCTGGCCGGGCACGAACACCTCCTCGAAGCGCTTGGCGAGCGACGCGACCGGGATCTCCTGGTCGAGGTCGAGGTCGGCCAGCACCTTCACGGCCACCCCGAGCTGGCCCTTGCCTCCGTCGACCAGCAACAGCTGCGGCGGGTACTGGAAGCGCCCGCGCTCGCTGACCGGCAGCTTGCGCTCGGCGAGGTAGGCGGTGAGACGGCGGGTCAGGACCTCCTCCATGGCGCGGAAGTCGTCGTTGCCCTGACCGCTCTTGATCTTGAACCGGCGGTACTCGGACTTCTTCGCGAGCCCGTCCTCCATCACCACCATCGAGCCGACGTAGTCGGTGCCCTGGAGGTGGCTCATGTCGTAGCACTCGATCCGCAGCGGTGGTTCGGGGAGGCCGAGCGCGTCCTGGAGCTCGTTGAGCGCCTTGGCCCGCGAGTTGTGGTCGCTCGCCCGCTTGAGGCGGTGGCGAACCAGCTCCTCCTTGGCGTTCTTCGCCACGGTCTGCTGCAAGGTCCGCTTCTCGCCCCGTTGCGGCACCCGGATGGTGACGGCCGAGCCCCGCTGCTCGCTGAGCCACCGCTGGTACAGATCGAGATCCTCGGGATCCCACGGCACCAGGACCTGCTTGGGCATGCCGATCGGTGGGGGCTCGGCGTAGAAGCCCTCGAGGATGCGCCCGGTCAGCTCGTACTGCGTGAGGTCTTCGACCTTGTCCATCACGAAGCCCTTGCGACCGACCACGCGGCCCTTGCGCACGTGGAAGACCTGGACCGCGGCCTCGAGGTCGTCGTCGGCCACGCCGAACACGTCGATGTCCTCGTTGCGATCCGCCACCATCTGCTGGCGTTCGATCGCCTTGTTCACGGCGGTCAGCCGATCCCGGAGCCGAGCCGCCCGCTCGAACTCCAGCTCCTCGGCGGCCTCGCGCATGCCGCTGTCGAGGCGCTTGACGACCTCGTCGGTGTCGCCTTCGAGGAACTGCAGGAGCTCGTCGACGTACACCTGGTACTGCTCGCGATCCACCTCGCCGACGCACGGGCCCGAGCACTTCTCGATGTGGAACAGGAGGCACGGTCGGCCGAGCTTCTGGTGGTGGTTGAACTTGTTGTCCGAGCACGTGCGCAGCGGGAACGTCCGCAGCAGGAGGTCGAGCGTCTCGCGGATCGCGTAGGCGTGGCCATAGGGGCCGAAGTAGCGAACCCCCTTCTTGCGGGCGCCTCGCATCACCATGGGCCGGGGCCAGTCGTCGGACACCGTCACCGCGAGGAACGGGTAGCTCTTGTCGTCGACCAGCCGGATGTTGAACCGGGGCCGGTGCTGCTTGATGAGGCTGTACTCGAGCATGAGCGCCTCGACGTCGTTGCGGACCTGGATCCACTCGACGGTCTCGGCCGTGGCGACCATCTGGGCGGTCCGGATCGGCAGGTTCGTCTGGAAGTAGTTCGACAGCCGGGACCGCAGCGACTTCGCCTTGCCGACGTAGATCACCCGACCATGCGCGTCCTTGAACTGGTAGGAGCCAGGGGTGTCGGGGATGGAACCGGCGGGGGGACGTTGGACCACTCCCCTAGGTTGCCGGATCGCCGGGTGGTTCGGGCACGAAGGGTCTCGGAGGCGTGGTGGGCACGGGTTCGACGGTTCAACAACCGGGCTCCAGTGCCGATGGATGGGCGTGACCGCGACCACGGGCGGGGCCCGGACGCCCGAGCCCACCGCCGACGGAGGTGGCCAACCGAGCCACCGCACCGCGACCGTTCGGTCCGCAAGCCGGCCGAGCTTCTCGGCCCGCGCCATCGCCGTGATCGCCACCGCAGCCGTCGCGTTCATCCTCCTCGTCGAGGTCTTCGGCGCCCCTCCCTCGATCTGGGGCGGCGAGGACAACCCCGGCGCGTGGCACCCGCCCCACAGCCGAGCCGAGCTGCTCGTCGCCAAGATGGACGGCCACACGTTCGCCGAGATCGCCACCGACCCGACCATGCGGGACACGACGCACGCCTACTTCGGTGACGAGGAGAACGCGGCCTACCGCTCGGCCCGACCGGTGCAGGGCTGGCTCGACTTCGTGTTCTCGGGCGGTGGCCAGCGCGTGCTGCTCGCCCCCGCGATCCTCGTGCTCACCGCCCTGACGGCCGGTGCCGCGGTGCTGTCGACGGCCGCCCTCGGAGACGCTGTGGGCACGCGGATCCGGTGCCTCGGCGCGGTCATGGCCATGCCGGCGTTCATCGCTGCGGTGGCCTATCCCGGCATCTGTGAACCGCTGGCCATCGCCCTCGCCCTCGCCGGCACCACCGCGTGGCTCAAGGATCGGCCGTGGCTCGCCGTCGCCCTCCTGTCGACCGCCGCGCTCACCCGCGAGACCATGCTCCTCGTGCCGCTCGGGCTCGGCATCGCCCACCTGATCCGCACCCGCCGGCCGTTCGGCGCCCTCAAGCTGGCCATCCCGGCGGTGGCCTACGGCGCATGGGTGTTCGTCGTCCACGCCCGCATCGGCGCCTGGCCCAGCGACTACTCGCAGATGGACGGCTTCCTGGTCGGGCTCGGCGACGGCTTCCCGCATTGGCACCCCGCCGAGTACCTCTGCGCGGGCCTGCTCGTGGCGTCGGCCGTGGTGATCGCCCGCAAGGGGACCGATTGGATGCGAGCCATCGCCGTGCTGCACATCCCGATCCTCGCGTTCGCGAACTACCAGGTCTGGTGGGTCTGGCTCGGCTTCGCGAGGGTCGGCATGCTCCTCCCGATCTTCGCCCTCATCGCCGTCGGCACCCCTCTCGTGACCACGACCCAGAACAGGCCAGAGATCGACGCCGCGCCCGGCAACTCGACAGCGGCTTCGGCCCCCGCCGCCTGAGCCCCAATGGCCGACACGAGGCCACCGACGCCCGACGGTGCGCCGATGACCTCCTGGCGGGAGGGCGCCACGCCGCAGGCTCAAGCTGAGATGGACGACCTCCTGAACGCGGCGCTTCCCGCTCACCGAGCGGATGCTCGGTGAGCATGGCGACTCCTTCCCGTACGCCGTCATCGGCTCCGCCGGCAGCATCGAGCTGATCGCCCGGGGGGACCGGGAACGATCGTGCGGCGAGCATCGAGATCCTGGTGCAGCGCATCGAGGGGTGGACCCGGGCGGGTGAGCTTCGGGCCGCAGCGCTGGTGGCCGATGTCCGTGTCGATGACGGCGATGCGATCCGGGCAGAGATCGAACATCGCGACGGCCACGTCGTCACGGTGCTCCTGCCCTACGAGAAGCCTCGCTTCGGTCGAGCGATCGAGTGCGGCGATCTCCGGGCCGGCCCCGCCCGGCCTCGCTTCTGGCCGGTCGCTACGAGCTGAGGCCGCTCGACGGCCGCGAGTCGAGGTCGGCCTTCGCCAGCCAGGCCAGCGGGAGGAGGGCGGCGACGAGGACCAGGTAGTTGGTCTGGAAGGTCCGGGCCGGGACGAGGACGCCGAGGAGGGCGATGCCGGCGGCGGCGCCCGCGGTCCAGACCGACCGCCAACGCCGGACCGCCCAGAGCGGGAGGGCGACGGCGAGGGCCAGGCCGGCCAGCGTGACCAGGCCGAGCAACGGACCGTGGAACAAGCCTGGGTACGTGGCGGCGAGGCCGAGCCCCGACGTCGGCATGAGCGGCTTGGCCTTGCCCAGGTTGAACCAGATGGTGTCGTCGACGAACGCGGCGGGGTTCACCAGGAACAGCGGGGCGCACGTGGCGGCCAGCACAGCCGGCAGGGTCCACCAGCGCTTCAGCGCGGCCACGCCGCCGGCCGCGAAGACGGCAAGCGCGAGCGGCGGGACCAACACGAGCAGCAGGACCTTGGCCGACAGGGCCACGGCAAGGGTCACGCCGGCCAGCCCCGGGCGCTCGTCGGCCCAGCACAGGGCGAGCACCACGAGCGAGACGGCGAACAGGTCGTTGGTGCCCCACGCCAGGTAGACGATCGAGAACGCACCGCCCACGCCGAGGATGGCCCCGAGCCGCATCCACGCCGGCTCGGGTCGGCGGGCCACCACGATCAGCGCCGCCACCATGGCGATCCAGCCGAGGACGCGGGGATCCCAGGTCGTGCCGAGGGCGTCGGCGGCCGCCACGAACGGGACGTGCACGACAGCGGCGGCCGGCAGGTACGGGAAGTGGTGGCGGACCGGGTTGCCCACCTTGGCGCCGTCGGTCCCCATCACGAGGCGCCACGAGGTCGGGAGGACGCGTTGGAAGTCGTCGGCGTACGGATTGCGCCCGTGGGCGATGTCGTCGGCCGCGGCGCGGGTCACGAGGACGCCGCCGTCGTGGGTCCGGTCCCGCATCGGCCCGGATCCGCTGGCGCGAGCGATGGCCGTCCAGGCCGAGAGCAGCGCGATCAGGACGATGGCGACCGGCACGAGCTTCCGGGCGAGCTTGGGCGCGTCGGCCACGGTGAGCGGCAGGCCGACAGCGACGCCCACGGAGAGCCCCGCGAGCACCAGCCACAGCTGCGCCGAGGGCCAGCTGGCCACGGCCAGCGACCCGATGATGACGGCCAGGCCGATCGTCCGACGGTTGGTGCGACGGTTGGTGCGACGAGCCTTCTCGGGAGCGGCCGAGCCGCTGGCCAGCGGCTCCGATGCTGCGCCCGTGACCGGATGGGTCGACGCCCGTGCGACCGTGCCAGAACCGTCCGCCGCCTCGCCGGGTGGGACGGGGCCGTCGCCGGTTCGGTCGCCCAGCGTCCGGTCAGCACGTCGGACGCGGGTCAAGACCATGGCCCCTCCATCGGCACGAGCCCCGGCCGTTCAAGGCCACCGCGCCCCACCCGAACCCCCGCCAGGTGTGCGCGCTCCGACACGCCCCACACCCCACACCGCACACACCCCGCGGCCCCACCACGTGTGCGCGCCCCCACGCGCCCCACGCGCCCCAGCGCACACCCCGCGGCCCCACCACGTGTGCGCGCTCTGACGCGCCCCACGCGCCCCAGCGCACACACCCTGCGGCTCCACCACCAGGTGTGCGCGCCCCCACGCGCCCCACGCGCCACAGCGCACACACCCCGCGGGCCCCACCACGTGTGCGCGCCCCCACGCGCCCCACGCGCCACAGCGCGCACACCCCGCGGCCCCACCACCAGGCGTGCGCGCTCCGACGCGGCCCACGCGCCACAGCGCGCACACCTCGCTCACGTTCGTCCGAGCTCGGCCGCGTCGGCTCACATGGGGATCGGCGGGTCGGGAACAACGGGGAAGAGACGTGGGGTTGACGGCAGGGCACCCTCTACAGTGCAACTGCCGGCCTGGAATCCGGCACCCCATCCGATCTTGTGGCCAACATCCCCGTGGCGAGGCGTCCAGGCTGCCCCCACTGGCTGCGAAGCAAGATCCACATCTCACCGGAGGCACCGCCCTCATGCTCAGGCTCCAGACCCCCCTCCCCGACCGCTATCGGGACGCGTCGGCGGACCAGCTCGACGAGATGATCGGGACGGCCAAGGCCTCCCTCGGCCAGCGACTGTTCATCCTCGGGCACCACTACCAGCGTGACGAGGTCATGAAGTGGGCCGATGCCCGCGGGGACTCGTACCGGCTGTCGGTGCTGGCCCAGGAGCGGCCCGATGCCGAGTACATCGTGTTCTGCGGCGTGCACTTCATGGCGGAGTCGGCCGACGTGCTCACCGCCGACCACCAGGCCGTGATCCTCCCCGACCTGAACGCCGGCTGCTCGATGGCCGACATGGCCGACATCGACGAGGTCACCGAGGCCTGGGAGTCGCTGTCAGCGGTCACCGACACCGACCGCCTCGTACCCATCACCTACATGAACTCCTCGGCCGCCCTGAAGGCGTTCGTGGGCGAGCACGGTGGCGCGGTGTGCACGTCGACCAACGCGCGCCAGATCCTCGAATGGGCGTTCACCCGGGGCGACAAGGTCCTGTTCTTCCCCGACCAGCACCTCGGCCGCAACACCGGCATCGCCATGGGCTACTCGCACGAGGACATGCGGGTCTGGAACCCGCGCTTCGAGCTGGGCGGCCTGAGCGAGCAGGAGTGCAAGGAGTCGACGTTCCTGCTGTGGAAGGGCCACTGCTCGGTGCACCAGCGGTTCAGCCCGGCCCATGTGGCCACGTTCCGCGCCGAGCACCCCGACGGCATCGTGATCGCCCACCCCGAGTGCAGCCACGAGGTGTGCTCGATCGCCGACGAGGTCGGGTCGACCGACTACATCATCAAGGCCGTCGCCAACGCCCCGGTGGGGTCGACGATCGCCATCGGAACCGAGATCCACCTCGTCAACCGGCTCGCGGCCGAGACGCCCGACAAGACGATCGTCTCGCTCGATCCGTTGGTCTGCCCGTGTTCGACGATGTTCCGCATCGACGGGCCACACCTGGCCTGGGTCCTCGAGAACCTGGTCGCGGGCAAGGTCATCAACCAGATCACGGTCGACCCCGGGACCACCGAGTGGGCCCGGGTCGCGCTGCAGCGGATGCTCGACGTCACCGAGGCCGGCCTGGCGTCGGCCTCCGTGCCGCTGTAGCTCCGGAGCCCCACCGCGCCGCCCGGCCGGCGCCTGCGTCACGGCGACCGCGACCACCCGTCGGTCCCCCGAACAAGTGGTCGAAGCCGACGAACCGCCCATCGCCCGTCGGGACGAGGCCCACTGCCACAATGGCTCGGTCATGGATCTCGCAGGCAGCACCATCCTCCTCACCGGTGGCACCGGTTCGTTCGGCAACGCGTTCGTCGAGCGGATCGTGGCCGAGCATCCCGATGTCACGTTGCGGATCTTCTCGCGGGACGAGCTCAAGCAGTCCGAGATGCAGGCCCGGTTCCCGAACCATCCCCAGCTGCGCTTCTTCGTCGGTGACATCCGCAACCGCAGCCGGCTGACGCGGGCCATGAAGGGCGCCGACATCGTCGTGCACGCCGCGGCGATGAAGCAGGTCCCCGCCTGCGAGTACAACCCGTTCGAAGCGGTGCAGACCAACGTCCTCGGCGCCCAGCACATCGTCGACGCCGCCATCGACAACGGTGTGCGCCAGGTCGTCGCCCTGTCGACCGACAAGGCCGTCAACCCCGTCAACATCTACGGCGCCACCAAGCTCTGCGAAGAGAAGATCATCGTGCAGGGCAACGCCTACGCCTCGCGCTCGGAGACGTCGCTGTGCTGCGTCCGCTACGGCAACGTCGTGGGCTCGCGCGGGTCCGTGGTGCCCCTCTTCACCAAGCAGCTCGGCGAGGGCAGCAAGCTCACGATCACCGACGAGCGCATGACCCGGTTCTGGATCACGCTCCCCGAGGCGGTCGAGCTCGTGATGACCGCGCTCGAGCGCAGCGTGGGTGGTGAGATCTTCATCCCGAAGATCCCGTCGATGCGGGTCACCGACCTGGCCGAGGCCATGGCCCCTGGCGAGCCGGTGGAGATCATCGGCATCCGTCCGGGCGAGAAGCTCCACGAGATCCTGATCACCGACGACGAGAGCCGCCACAGCATCGATGCCGGCGACATCTACGTGGTCCTTCCCGAGCACCCCTGGTGGACCGACCACCCCAACTGGGTGTCCGGCCAGCCGCTCGAGGACGGGTTCGTCTACGCGAGCGGCACCAACGACCAGTGGCTCGGGGTCGACGAGCTGCGATCCCAGCTCGCCTCGGGGTAACCCCGTGATCCGCTACAGCCGCCAGCGCATCGACGAGGCCGACATCGCTGCCGTGGTGGCCGTGCTGCAGGGCGACTGGCTGACCACCGGCCCGGCGGTCGATGCCTTCGAGGCCGCGCTGTGCGAGCTCACCGGTGCCGCGTTCGCGGTGGCCTTCGCCAACGGGACAGCCGCCCTGCACGGTGCGGCGGCGGCGGCAGGCCTCGGTCCAGGTGACGTGGTGGCCACCTCGCCGCTCTCGTTCGTGGCCAGTGCCAACTGCGCCCGCTACGTCGGGGCGACCCCGACGTTCGTCGACATCGACCCGGCCACGCTCAACCTCGACGTCGCCGCGGTTCCGGTCGGGCTCGATGCGCTCGTGGCGGTCCACTACGCAGGCCTGCCCGTCGACCTGGCCCGGCTCGCCCACCGCCCGAGGATCGTGATCGAGGATGCGGCCCACGCCATCGGCGCCCTGACCCCCGACGGCCCGGTCGGCAACTGTGCGCACAGCGACCTGTGCTGCTTCTCCTTCCACCCCGTCAAGCCGATCACCACCGGCGAGGGCGGCGCCGTCACCACCAACGATGCCGAGCTGGCCGCGCGGCTGCGCCGCTTCCGCAACCACGGCATCGTGCCCACGCCCGAGGCCGGCGGCTGGAGCTACGAGGTGGTGGACACTGGGTACAACTACCGCCTCACCGACCTGCAGGCCGCCCTGGGCACCAGCCAGCTCGCCAAGCTCGAAGCGTTCACGATCGACCGCAACCGGGCCGCGGCTCGCTACCGCGAGCTGCTGGCCGACGATCCGATCGTCCTGCCGCCCCTCGCCGGCGAGGGTTGGCGGAACGCCCACCACCTGTTCGCGGTGCGGGTCGAGGACCGCCGGCGCATCTACGAGGGGTTGCACGCGGCCGGCATCGGCGCGCAGGTTCACTACGTGCCGATCCACCACCACCCCCTCATGGCGCCGTACGGGCCGTTCGACCTTCCCCAGACCGACCGGGCCTACGAGCAGCTCCTGTCGCTCCCCCTTTACCCCGGCCTCACCGCGGCCGACCAGGATCGGGTGATCGACGTCCTCCGGAGCCTGTGGTGAACCCCTTCCCTGCATCGGCCGCCTGGTGGGAACGGGCTCAGAAGGTGATCCCACTCGGCACCCAGACCCTCTCGAAGCACCCATCGCAGTGGGTCCAGGGGGCGCACCCCACCCACCTCGTCCGGGGCAGGGGCGCCCACCTGTGGGATGTCGACGGCAACGAATGGGTCGACGAGCCGATGGCCCTCGGGCCGATCATCCTCGGGTACGCCGAGCCCGTGGTCGACGACGCCATCCGCGCCCAGCTCGACGACGGCATCACGTTCACGCTCATGCACCCCCTCGAGGTCGAGGTGGCCGAGCGGATCGTGGCGATGGTCCCGGGCGTCGAGCAGGTGCGCTTCGCCAAGAGCGGGTCCGACGCGGTGAGCGCCGCGGTCCGCGCCGCCCGCGCCCACACCGGCCGCGACCTCGTCGCGGTCGCGGGCTACCACGGCTGGCACGACTGGTACATCGGCAGCACCACCCGTGACAAGGGCGTGCCCAAGGCCGTGGCCGACCTCACCACCGCGGTCCCCTACGGCGACCTCGACGTCCTCGCCGACCTGTTCCGGCGCCACCCTGGCGAGCTGGCATGCGTGGTGCTCGAGCCCTCGGGCGCCACCGTCCCGCCGCCCGGCTACCTCCAGGGCCTGATCGACCTGTGCCACGAGCACGGCGCCCTGTCGATCTTCGACGAGGTCATCACCGGCTTCCGCCTGGCTCCCGGCGGCGCCCGCCAGCGCTACGGCGTGACCCCCGACCTGTCGGCCTACGGCAAGGCGCTCGGCAACGGCATGCCCATCGCCGCGGTGGGTGGCGGCCGCGAGGTCATGGCCGAGTTCGAGGACGTCTTCTTCTCCGGCACCCACGGCGGCGAGGCCCTGTCGCTGGCCGCCGCCCGCGCCGTGCTCGACACCATCGCCGACGGCACCGTGCTGGCGGCCATCGAGGCTCGCGGCCAGGCGCTGTACGACGGCGTGCAGGCGCTGGTCGAACGCCATGGCGTCGACGGCCTCATCACCGTGTCCGGCGAGCCCCAGCGCACGATCGTCGGCATCGGGGGAGACCAGCCGCTGGTCACCAAGAGCTGGGTGCAGCAGTGCCAGGCCGAGGCCGGCTGCCTCTTCAACGGCGGCCTGTTCGTGTGCGCCCGCCACTCCGACGACGACGTCGCCAAGATCCTCAGCGGGTTCGATCGGGCCTTCGAGGCACTGGCCGCCGGCGAGGACGTCGGTGCCCGGCTGGTCGGGCCGCCCGTCCAGCCGGTCTTCCGCGCTCCATGACCGCAGCCGGCAGACCGCAGGTGCTCGTGGTCGGCGCCGGATCGATCGGGGCCCGCCACACCCGCAACCTGGTGGCCGCCGGTGCGTCGGTCACGGTCACGGACCCCGACGCGGGGCGCGCCCAGGAGGTCGCGGGCGCCGCCGGGGCGTCGGCACAGGCCTTCGACCTCGATGGGATCGGTACCGCCGGCGGGTTCGACGGCGCGGTCGTCGCCTCTCCGACGAGTCATCACCGAGAGCAGGCCGAGCTGCTGCTCGCATCGGTGCCGAAGCTGCTGGTGGAGAAGCCCCTCGCCCTCGACGCCGCATCGGCCGCCGCCCTCATGGCCGACACCGACCGGGTGGCCGTCGCCTACAACCTTCGCTTCCACGAGCCCGTCCGGCGGGTCGTCGATCTGATCGCCTCCGGTGTCGTGGGTGACGTGAGCCAACGCCGCCTCTGGTTCGGGCAGTGGCTCCCGGACTGGCGGCCGACGGTCGACTACCGCACCACGTACTCGGCCCGGTCGGAGCTCGGCGGTGGCGTCCTGCTCGACGTGATCCACGAGCTCGACCTCCTGCGCTGGCTCGCCGGTGATCCGCCCGCCGCCGACCTCCGCGTCCTGGGCGCCACGGTCTCGCGCCGTGGACCGCTGGAGGTCGATGTCGAGGACACGGTGCACGCCCTCGTGGAGGACGCAGCCGGCGCGCTCTCGACCGTGACCCTCGACTACCTCGCCCGCCGCTACCGGCGCGGCATCGAGGTGACCGGTGCCGAGGCCACGGTCCGCCTCGACTGGGCTCGACAGGTGATCGAGATCGAGGATGCCGACGGGGTCCGTTCGGAGCCGGCTGCCACACCGGTCGACCGGTCGTACGAGCTCCAGTCCGCAGCCTTCGTGGCATGGATCCGCGGCGACGGACCGGCGCTTCCGGTCGATGCAGCCCGGGGCGCAGCTGCCAACGACCTGGCCGACCGGATCCGGGCCGCGTCCGACGCGTCCTCGGTCCCTCCCGACGCACCGTGAGCGACCCATCGGTCGTCGTGGTCGTGCAGGCCCGCATGGGTTCGAGCCGCCTGCCGGGCAAGGTCGCCATGCCGTTCGGCCCTCGCCCCATGCTCGGCTTCCAGCTCGCCCGCCTCGCGCCGCTCGGCGCCCAGCTCGCCGATCGCGGCATCGGCCTGCGCGCGCTGGTGGTGGCCACCTCCGACCTCGACCGCGACGATCCCGTCGCCGACATCGCCCGGGACGCAGGTGTCGAGGTGCACCGGGGGTCCGAGGCCGACGTGTTGGACCGGGTCGCCTCGGTCCTCGACCACCACCGGGCCGACCACCTCGTGCGCCTCACGGCCGACTGCCCGTGGACCGACCCCGAGCTCGTCGCCCTGATCGCGGCCGCCCACGTCGACGGGGGCGCCGACTACACGTCGAACACCCTCCTGCGGACGTGGCCCGATGGGCTCGATGTCGAGGCCATCACGGCGGACGCGCTGATGGATGCCCGCCAGGCAGCGGCCCAGGGCCCCGAGCGCGAGCACGTCACGCCCCACTTCCAGCGCCATCCCGACCGCTTCGCCTTGGCCCAGGTCGTGCAGGCATCGCCGCTCGGTGACCTGCGCTGGACCGTCGACACGGCCGACGACCTCGCCGTGCTCGCCGAACCTGCGGTCCAGCCCGAAGCGGCCTCGGCGAGCTGGCAGGACCTGCGCACCCTGCTCCCTGGAGGCCCGCACCGCGAGGGCGATCTCGTGCTGCACCCGGTCACGCCGGCCTCCGCGACGAGCGACCTGCCCCCGGCGGCCCGCGAGGTGCTGGCCGCCGAGGCAAGCGCGTGGGTCGACGGCGTTCGTGCCGTCGACGGCACCGACGACGTCTGGCACGGCTCGATCGCTTCGGCTCCGGGCCGGGTGGTCCGGCCGTGGACCGTCGAGCGGGTCGGCCCGGACGGCGCGACCCGGCCGATCGGCGTCCTCGTGGTCACCGTGCGCGAGGGCGGCACCGCGGCAGCGGCCGGCTCGTGGCCCGCCGACGAGCATGCCGCCGTCACCCGGCTCCTCGTCACCGCGCTCGCCGCCGACGCCCAGACCGTGGCCCTCCCCGAACTCCCCGCACCCCTCCAGCAGAATGGGACCCGATGACCACCCCGCCGCCACAGCCACCCGCGTCCGAGCTGGAGGCCCTCTGGGCCGGTGAGTTCGGCGACGCCTACGTGTCGCGAAACCACGTGCACGTCGACCAGCGGGCCGGGTTCTGGGCTGGCATCTCGGAACGGTTCCCGTGCCGGACCATCCTCGAGATCGGCCCCGCCCACGGCGAGAACCTCCGCCATCTCGTCGACGGCCGCCAACCCGAGGACCTGTGGGGACTCGACCTCAACCGGGCCGCCCTGGCCGCGCTCGTCCGAGAGGTCCCCGGCGCCAACGCCGTGTGGGGCACGGCGCGAGACCTCCCGTTCCGCGACCGCTGGTTCGACATGGTGTTCACCGTCGGCCTCCTGATCCACGTCCCCACGCCGACCCTGCCGCTCGTGATGGCCGAGATCGTGCGAACCAGCGGGCGGTTCATCATGGCCGGCGAGTACCACTCCGACGAGCCCGACGACATCGGCTACCGCGGCCAGCCCGGCGTGCTCGTGAAGCGCGACTTCGGTGCCATCTACCAGGAGCTCTTCCCCGAGCTGATCCTGCGCGAGGAAGGGTTCCTCACCCAGGACGAGCACGGCTTCGACCGGGTCACCTATCAGGTGTTCGAACGCCCTTGACCGCCACCGCAGCCACCGTGCCCACCGCGCCGATCGGAGACGTCGAGGTCGGTCCCGGCCGGCCCACGTTCGTGATCGCCGAGCTCTCGGGCAACCACAACGGCGACCTGGGCCGAGCCAAGGCCATCGTCGACGCTGCGGCCGAGGCGGGCGCCGACGCCGTGAAGCTGCAGACCTACACCCCCGATTCCCTGACGATCGACAGCGACGCCCCGCCGTTCCTCATCGGAGGGGGCACGCCGTGGGACGGGCGCCGCCTCTACGAGCTGTATGGCGAGGCGGCCACGCCGTGGGCCTGGACCGAACCGCTGTTCGCGCACGCCCGCGAGGCCGGCCTGCAGGTGTTCTCGACGCCGTTCGACGAAGCCGCCATCGCCCTCCTCGAGTCGCTCGATCCGCCGGCCCACAAGGTGGCCTCCTTCGAGCTGATCGACCACGGGCTGCTACGCGCCGTCGCCGCCACGGGTCGCACCATCGTGGCGTCCACCGGCATGGCCACCGCTGCCGAGATCGACGAGTCGGTCGCTGTCCTGCGCTCAGCGGGGGCGGGCGACATCGTGCTGCTGCGGTGCAACAGCGCATACCCGGCCGACCCCAGAGAGATGGACCTCCGGACGATCCCCGACATGGCGGCGCGCTGGAAGGTCCCCGTCGGGCTGAGCGACCACACCATCTCCAGCACGGCGTCGATCGCTGCCGTCTCGCTGGGCGCCTGCGTCCTCGAGAAGCACCTCACGCTCTCGCGCGCGGACCCCGGCCCCGACTCCGCGTTCTCCCTCGAGCCGGCGGAGCTGGCTGCGCTGGTGGCCCAGGTCCGAGAGGTCGAGGCCGCCATGGGCACGGTGCGCTACGGACCCACCGCGGGGGAGGCCCCGAGCCGAGTCTTCCGCCGATCCCTGTTCGTGGTGGCCGACGTCGCCGAGGGCGAGGTGTTCACCACGATGAACGTGCGATCCATCCGGCCGGGCGACGGGCTCGCCCCGCGCGAGCTCGAGGCCATCCTCGGGCAGCGGGCAGCGCGCTCGGTCACGCGGGGCACGCCGTTGTCGTGGGATCTCGTGGCGCCTTCCTGATGCGCACGATCCTCTGCACCAACGGCCTCCTCGGCGCCCGGGTGGCCCGGTGGCTCGCCGAGCGCGACGAGCTGATCGGGGTGGTCCTGCACGAGCCCGATCGGCGGCGTGACGTCGACGGCATCGAGGACCTCGGCGTGCCCACCTGGAGCTGGCCCGCCACGGCCGCCGCCGCAGCCGCGCTCGAACCGGACTGCTTGCTGTCGGTGCTGTTCGGGCACCGCCTCGACGCCGCCTGGCTCCGGCTGCCCAGCTGGGCCGCAGTCAACCTCCACCCCGGCCTCCTGCCGTTCAACGCCGGCGCAAACCCCAACGTGTGGCCCCTCGTCGACGGCACCCCTGCCGGAACCACGCTCCACCTGATGACGGAGGCCATCGACGCCGGCGACATCCTCGCCCAGCGCGAGGTGCCCGTGTCCCCCGCCGACACCGGCGCCACCCTCTACGAGCGCCTCCAGGACGCGAGTTGGGAGCTGTTCGTCGAGACGTGGCCGACCATCGCCGACGCCACGCCGACCCCGCAGGGACCCGACGGCAGCTACCACCGCGTGGCCGACCGGGCCTCGCTGCACCCCGGACTCGACGACCTCGCGGTCATCGATCGGCTCCGGGCCCTGACCTTCGCTCCCTACGGCGCCGAGTTCGAGCGCGACGGACGTCGCTGGCGCCTCCGGGTCGAGATCGAAGCGATCGAAGAGATCGAAGAGATCGAAGAGCCCGGCCCGTCCCGCTGATCGGTCGAGCGGGCGTCACCGACGCTCAGGCCCCGGTGATCACGTCCACCACGCGCCCGGCGCCACGACCGTCGACGAGCGAGGATGCGCGCGCCGCGATCGCCTCCCGGCGGGCCGGGTCCCCCAGGAGTCCCTCGACCGCGGTGGCCAGGTCGGTGGCCGTGGGCGCGCCGAGGTCGCCGGCGTCGACCGCTGCGCCGGCCAACCCGATCTCGCGGGCGATCGGTCGCTGGTTCGGGGCCACCGCGACCACGACGGCGGGGATCCCATGGGCGCACAGGTCCCAGCACGTGCTTCCGGCCGCTGAGATCGCCAGGTCGACGTCGGCCAGCAGCCGGCCGACATCGACGACCCCCCGCAGCAGGGCCACATCGAGGTCGGGGTGGGCCTGTGTGACGACAACCGTCGCGGCGTCGACTGCCGCCGCCAGCTCGGCCGACGGGTCCCCACCCGTCGCGACGAGCAGCCGCGCCGGTTGCACCGTGCGGTCGGGCCGCGGCGAGCGGATGGCTCCGGCGATGTCGCGGCGGACGAGGGCGTACCGGGGTCCGAGCAACAGACCCGACGTGGCGCGACCGTCGTAGGGGGCGGCGCGAGCACCGACGTTCTGGTCGAGGATCCAGTCCGCGTCGAACGCGCCGGTCGAGCCGTGGTCGTCGACGAGGAGGAGGGGTGCCCGTTCGCGCCTCGCGGCCACGGAGGCGGGCGTGACGGCGTAGTCGTCGATGACGAAGAGCCCGACCGCGCCCGAGTCCTGCGGGGCGCCGACGGTGGCGCCAGCCGCCCGGTACCGGTCGGCCCAGGAGCCCGGGAGGTCGTGGCCGTCGTCCACGAGGTGCACGGGCACACCTCGGTCGAGGAACGCCTCGGCGAGGGCGAGGCACCGACCAAGGTGGCCGGCGCCGACGCCGGGGCCGTGGCCGGCGTGGACCTCCACCGGGCTGCCGGGGCCGGGCCGTGAGCCCGGATGCACCACCATCACGCTCGAGGCGGGGGTCCGAAGTCGCCGCCCTGGAGGATGTCGTCACACAACCGGTCGAGGTCGGGGTCGGCGCCCGGGGCGAGCTGGTCGATGTCGTCGACGGTGATCCGGGCCAGGCCCAAGATGTGCTCCTCCACGCCGGGGCTCGGGAAGGGCGCCCGGAAGAAGAACAGGTAGGCGTAGCGGCGCACCGGCTCGGGGTCCGGCGCGAACGCGGTCGGGTCGTCGAGGACGGCGTCGAGCGACTCGGCGAACTCCTCGGGCGTGGAGACGTCGACCGTGAAGCCCTTGCCCCGGTAGTGGCTCTGGCCGGCCACGATGACCGGGGTGCCGGCGAGGGCCAGCTCCACGCCGGTCGTCGACGTGAAGACCAGCCCGACGTCGGCTTCGGCCATCAGCGGATAGGAGCTGGTGGGGTCGTCAGCGGCCACCACGCGGACGTTCGGCGGGAGACCGTCGGGGAAGCGCCGGGCGAGGAACTCGCCGATCGGCTCGCGGGTCTGCTTGCCGGGCAGCTTCACCTCGGCGGGGTGGATGCGGATCACCAGCTCGTCGTCGGGCCGGCCGGCGAAGTGCGCCACCGACGCCGCCACCCACGACTGGATGCTGTCGAACGCGACCTCCTGGCCGATCACCGCCGAATCCCAGGTGAGGTTGGTGAACAGCACGGCCAGGCGACCGGGTCGGGTGCGCACCGGGGCGTCGAAGCGGGCGTCGCCCCAGAACCGGTCGATGGTGCGCTGGCCGGTCTGGCGGGCGGTCAGGTACTCGTCGAGCTCGGCGGACTCGGCGCCGGTGAGGGCCTGGCCCTGCCATGCGTCCCAGATGTCGTCGATGGCGAGGATGCAGGCCGCCTCGTCCCGCCGGAACAGCCACTTCTCCTTGATGAGGCCGCGCTCGTAGGTGACCACCGGGATGCCGCGCTCCCGGCACACGGCCCAGACGACCGCCTCGAAGACGAAGAGGCCGTTGAGCAGCACGACGACGTCGGGCCGGATGCGGTCGAGGGCCGCGGAGGCGCCGGCGGCGATGCGCCTGGCCGAGCGCAGGAACGCCCGCATGGTCTGCGGTGCGAGCGGATCGTCGGCGGTCTGGGCCGCCATGAGGAACCACTTGGCGGGGATGTCGACGAGCTCGCCGAGCGCCAGGCCGTCGTGGGTCACCGACCCGAGCTGGTCGAGCCGCAGCTCGTCGAGCTCAGGCCACGCGCCATCGTGGTCGTCGGCACCCTCCCACCCGTCGCGCAGCGAGGTCCGGGGCAGCCCGTGGGCGTCGACGGAGCCCTCGACGTAGCGCGTGCACGTGGTGCACGGCATCGGGGGTGCTTCCCACGTGTTGGCCCGGTCGCAGATCTCGAGGCCGCCGCCGCACGTGATCACGTCGACCCGCGCCCCGCGCACCCGCAGGGCCTGGGCGAGCACGCCCTCCCACTGCACGTGGACCGCCCAGTCGCGCGGCATCACGAACGCGACCTTCGGCGCGTCGGCGTCCGGCTCGCCGATGCGCTCGGCCACCTGCGCGGCGAGCCGCCGCGCCGCGCGCTGCTCCGGGGCCTGAGCGACCTGGCGCAGCCCGAGGTGGACGGCCTTCACCGAGATCTCGCCGAGCCGGTCTCGCGACGGGAGTGCCATCAGCGATGGCCCTGCGGCCGCGTGTCGAAGCCCTTGCCAACGAGCAGGCGGCCGATGCCCTTCCAGAAACCGAGGCCGTAGGACCAGTGGCAGATGGCGAGGACGGCGAAGGCCCGATGCGGCGCCACGCCGGGCTTGCGCCCGATCTTCATCGCGGCCCAGCCGGCCACCCCGGCGTAGGCCACCGGCAACGCCACCCGCACGACGGGCTTCGGTCCGGCCACGCCGAGGATGACCGCCGCAGCCACGAGTGCGGCCGGGGCGAGCGGGCGCCACGTCGGCAGGCTGCGGTGCTTGGCCAGCGTGGACGCCTTGGCCACGCCGTAGTTCTGGTACTGCCGGGCCAGCGCCTTGGGGGCAGCCCTCGGGAAGTACCACGAGCGGATCGACGAGTCGAGCACGATGCGTCCGCCGGCCTGGCGCAGCCGGAAGTTCAGCTCCTGGTCCTCCGCGGCCCACTGGAGGCCGGACTCGTCGTACCCACCGGCGTCGAGCAGCGTCTGGCGGCGCCAGCACCCGAGGTACACGGTGTCGACGTCGTGGCGGCCCTCGGCGTAGTGGAACTTCCCGGGCCCGACGCCGAACGGTGATGAGGTCACGGCGGCCACCGCCCGCCCGAAGCGGGTCTCGCCGACCGCCTGCATGCGCCCGCCCACGTTGACGGCGCCGGATTCCTCGAGCACCTCGACGCAGCGGGCCACGTAGTCGGTGGCGTACAGGGTGTGGGCATCGGCCCGGCAGATCAGGTCACCGCTCGCTTCGGCGATGCCCAAGTTCATGGCGGCCGCGGCCGTGACCCGTGGGTTGTCGACGAGTCGGACGATCCCGCCGTGGCCCTCCACGAGGTCGCGGGTGCCGTCGGTGGAGCCGCCGTCGACGACGAGCAGTTCGATCACCTCCGCGCCCTGCTGGGCGAGCAGCGAGGCCAGGCAATCGGTGATGTAGGTCCGCTCGTTGAACGTCGGCAACACGATGCTCACCGTCGCCACGCGCGATCCCTCCGATCAGGCCATCCGGAAGTGACCACGCTACCGAGCGGTACCGGCGCCGATGGGGACCAGCGGCGCGTCCCCGCCCGTCAGCTTGGCGCCTCGAGGCAGCGATGCGGGGGGCAGCGGTCCCTCGGGTCTCGGTTCGCTCGCCACCCTCTCTGGGCCGGTCAAGACCCAGATGCCCAAGAGCGATGGCAGCTCTCGCATCGTGACCCCGTGCGGCCGTCGACACGACGACGGGCCGATCGAGCCTCCGCGAGAGGAGGGCGCGAGCGCCGTAGCGTGCGCAGGTGGTCGAAGGCAGCGCTCCAGGGGAACAGGCGAGCTCCGCGATCGATTCGGCATCCGAGGTCACGAGCGGTCGTCTCCTGCGCAACACACTGGTCAACGGGCTGGCCAACGCCTCCAACGCGCTGGTCACCCTGGCCCTCACCCCGTTCCTGCTGCACCGCCTCGGCGCTCAGGAGTACGGGCTGTGGGTACTCGGCCTGAGCCTCACGTTCTCGAACGGCTACCTCGCGATCGCCGACATCGGGCTGCCCGAGGCCGCGGTGAAGTTCATCGCCGAGGCCAGGGCCAAGGGGTCGGTCCAGGTCATCAGCGAGGTTGCGTCCACCACCATCGCGGTGTTCGCGGTGGCCGGCCTGGTGATCGGCCTCGCGATCGCGGCGCTGGCACCGGCCCTCGTCAGCCTCTTCGGCGTGAAGGCCGAGGTCGCCCAGACGGCCAAGGTCCTGTTCGCCCTGATGGCCCTCGAGATCCTTGTCGAGCTGCCGGTGACCGCGGCACGGACGGTCATCGAAGGGCTCCAGCGGTACACCTGGTTGCGCTCGCTCGACGTTGCCGGTCGGGTGGGCTGGGGCGTCCTCGCCGTCATCGCGATCCGAGGCGGCCACGGCGTGGTGTCGCTGGCCGTCACGACGCTGATCGTCACGGTCGTGCGGGCGGCGGCAACGTTCGTGGTGGCGCACCGGGTCCAACCCGGCCTGCACCTGCGGCCCAGCCTCGCGACCCGGGCCACCCTGCGCCGGACACTCGGCTACGGCTCCTTCGTCGGCGGCCTGCGCCTGCTCAGCGTGGTCTACGCCCAGATGGACCGAGCGATCATCGGCATCGTCATCTCGGTGACGGCGGTGGCCAGCTACGAGGTGATCTTCCGGGTCCAGTCGCTCACGACGCTGGCCCTCGTGATGGCCTCGTCCGCTGTCCTGCCAGCGGCTGCCTACAACGCCGCCCGCAGCGATCACCAGCGCCAGCGGGAGCTGTACCTCCGGGGAACCAAGTACGCGATGGCGATCGTGCTCCCGGTCTGCATCGCCGCGCTGCTCTTCGCCAAGCTGCTGATCGTCACCTGGGTGGGCGCGCCCTACGGCAAGGAGGCGCTCTCGGCTCGACTGTTCGTGCTGTTCCCGATCCTGTCGAGCACCAACCAGGTCGGCGTCGCCATGCTCATCGGCCTCGGTCGGGTGAAGCGGGTGCTGGCGCTGCAGCTCCTCGCGGTGGGCATCAACCTCTTGGTGTCGGTGGCGCTGGCCAAGCCCCTCGGCATCGAAGGCGTGGTGTTGGGCACCCTCATCGGCGGCACGGTCACCTGGGTCCCGTACCTGCGCACCCTCCTCGAAGTCTTCGCCGTCGACCTCCGCTCGTGGCTGCGCCGCGTGGTGTACCCCAACGTCCCGGGCGCGGTGGCGCAGGCCGCGGTGGGGTTGGCCACACTCCGCTGGCTGTCCGGCGTGGATCAGCTCTGGGAGGTCTTGGGCCTGTTCGGGCTGAGCTGCGCGGTGAACCTCGGCGTGTTTGCCCTCCTGGGCATGGGCGGCGAGGAGCGCCGCCACCTCACCTCGCGGTTGGTGGGCCGGACCGGTCCTTCGCCGACGACCGTGCGTCTGCCCTGAACAACGAGCGCATCTCGACGGCCTGGGTCAGGCGCAGGGCGACGTCGCGGGCGCGCGCCTTGACCGGACCCGGCAGGAGCGCACCGATCTTCCGGGTGGTGGACGACGAGTCCCAGCGGTGGTCGTAGTCCATGAGCGTGGCGTCGGTCCCAGCGGTGAACTCGTCGCGGCTCGCGGCATTCCAATGGCCCACGCGCAAGGCGGTCCAGGAGGTGGAGGACACGAGGTACTCGATCGAGCGGGCCAAGTTGGGGTGCTTCGGCGGCACCGACGAGCGGGGGTGAGCTCGGTGCAGATCGGAGGCCAGCTCGTTCAGGTAGCGCACCGCGCTGAACGGGCTGGGGTTGCCGAACTCGCGCATGAACGACGCGTGCAGGTCCTCGATGACGATCCACCCGCCGTCGCGCACGAGGTCGATGCCGTGCACGACCGCCTCGACCTGTTGGCGGTTGGTGTGACCGCCGTCGTCGACGAGGAGGTCGACGGTTCCGGCCAGGTCCCTCCGCAGCACCTCCCAAGAGGCCGGATCGCCGGTGTCGAGGATGTAGACCTCGAACCCCTCGTCGCGCATGGCGATCGCCCGTTCGTTCAGGTCGACGCCGATGATGCGGGCGTCGGGCCCGAGCACCTCGCGCCAGGTCTGGAGGCTGCCACCGTTGGCGATCCCGATCTCCAGGACGGTGGGCGCCTCCGGCAGCGTGGCCAGGACGAGGTCGTAGAGCGGGCCGTAGTGCTCGTACTTGGTGGTCACGCGGGTGGCTCGCTGCATGGCGTCGTTGTAGGTCATGGTCCGGGTGGTTCCCTTCGGGGTCCGAGGCGGCCACAGGGCGGCCCAGGTGGGGTGGAGGTCGTCAGGAGACCCGCTCGATGATGGCGGCGAGGAGGCGACGACCGGCATCGAGGCGGAGCATGGCGTACTCCTGCTGGAGCGTGCGGTTCGCGGCGGCGAGGGAATCGGCGTCGGCGTCGAGCATCCCGCCGACCACCTCGACCATGCCAGCGAGTGTGTCGGGCCGGCGAGCCTCGAGTCTCCGCGCACCGGTGGGCAGCGGGTCGCCGGTGTCGAACTGGGCGATGCCGCCGGCCATGGCGATGATCTCCACCGAGCGGGGATAGAGCGCGGCGTGGGTGCTCTTCGAGCCCGGATCGAGCGACACGCGGTGCTCCCGATAGCCGGCCCGACGGCGACGGCGGTTGAAGTCGGTCGGCTCGGCGGCGAACCCGAGGCGCTTCCAGTCGTCGCCGCGCAGCGAGAGCTCGGTCGGGAACGCCTCGGCCACCGCGGCGACGATGCGGTACCGCACGTGGTTGCGGACGGACCACAACATGGCGTGCGCCCGCCTCGGCTCGTGTCCGTGCAGCACGTGGACGGCGGCATCGGCGTCCAGCAGGGTGGTCGCGCCCATCACGACCTCCTCGGCCATGGCCGCGGCGGCGGCGCCGAGGTCGGCTGGGTCCTGGCCGGCAAACCCTTCGAAGCACGTCGTCGAGATGTCGACCTCGCCGGTGCACCCGACAGCCGGGCGGAGCCTCGAACCGTCGGACGGCGCCGTGGTCGGCGCGGCGAAGGCATACGGGACGTAGACGAGGTCGAGGCCGTCGTCGGCGAGGGCGGCCGCGACGTCGGGGAAGAAGACCACGTGGGTCTCGCCTGGTGCTGGGTGGCCGGCGAGCCGGGACCGCACCTCGTCCGCTCCGTTCCACCAGATGCGCACGATGCGTGGCGCACCGCTGGTCCCGGCGTCCGGAGCGGCGGCGACGTCGCTCAGGAGGAGGACGTCGGGCCGCCGCCCGATGGTCGACGGCTTCGGCCACCGACCGCCGCCGAGCACGCGAGCCTCGCTCGATCCGTCGGCGGCGAGGGCGGCGCGGAGCGTGTCGGCCACGTCGGCGACCTCCGCGCGCCAGTGGCGTGCCACCACGATCTCGGTGCGGGTCATCGGGCCTCGGCAGGGTGGCCGAACCGGAAGCGGCGGAACACCTGGGGGTACTTCTCGGCGGCCGCCGCCAGCTCCGGCGTGGGGGTGATGACCTCGGGCTCGGTGAACGGCGCGCCGAACAGGGAAGACGCGTACTCGGTCTGGAACACCAGGCGGTGTCCGCCCTGCACGGGCAGGCCCTTGTGCAGGCCGATCGTGTCGGCCAGGAACACCGTCCCCCGAGGGCCCGAGATGTGGCGCTCCTCGCCGGGGAAGGCCGCGGCGATCTCGGCATCGTCGTGGCGCCCGTCGCGCCGGAGGGCATCGGGCTTCGACCGGTGAGACCCACGGACGTACACATGCGGGCCGGTCTGCTCGTCGACATCGGTCAGGTACACGAACACCTTGACGAACCGGAGCCGGTCGAGGTCGAAGTGGAACTGTTGGGCGGCGGCGCTCGCCGATCCCCCGCCGCCCTCCACCGCCGCGCTCCACCACATGGTGACGAGGTCCTGGACGGGTGCCGCCCCGAGGTGCCGCTGGGCGACCTCCAACAGCGATGGGTCGGCGATGAGGCGCTGGGCCGCGGGTGACGCGACGACGTCGGCCTCGTCGAGGTCGTAGCGCACCGCCTCGGGGGCGTCCGGCTGGAACCGTGCCCGTCCGCCCGTGCTTCCCCGTGCGGGGCCGACGAGTGTGCACGTGGCCGCGCGGGCCGTGGCCTCCAACTCGTCGCACCACGTGGAATCGAGCAAGTGGCCGAGCACCGCATAGCCATCGGCGGAGAGCGCGGCGACCACGGCATCGACCTCAGCTGCCGCGATCCCGGCGCGCGAGGTGCCTGGCGCGTCGGCGTCGGAGCCGGCCCCATCACCGGGCAGGTCGAGCAGCGGCACTTCGTCGGCCGTCGCTGCTGCCAGGGCCGCGAACGGCTCGGTCGCCCTGCAGCCGTACAGCTTGCGCATGGCGCGGTAGGCAGGCGGCGGCGTGGTGCCGGTGCGGAGGTGCCGCCGATAGCCCCAGCGCGCCACGGGCGCGAGGATCCTCCGCCCGACGAGCGGGTGGTACACGATCTGGCCGAGCCTGCTCATCGGCCGCGACCTTCGCTTCCGGCCACGCTGCGCAGCGTGCGGCCGATCACCCGCAGGTCGAAGGCCAGCCCCTGGTTGCGGAGGTAGAAGAACTCGTACTGCAGCTTCTCCAGGGCATCGGTCTCGTCACCGGCATAGCCGTACTTCACCTGCGCCCATCCGGTGAGGCCGGGCCGCACCAGGTGACGCATCCCGTAGAAGGGCAGCTTGGCGCTGAGCTCGGCCACGTATCGCGGCTGCTCGGGCCGGGGACCCACCACCGACAGCTCGCCCCGCAAGATGTTGACCACCTGTGGAAGCTCGTCGAGGTGCGTGGTCCGCAACAGGCGGCCGAACGAGGTGATGCGCGGGTCGTCGACCGCTGTCCAGGCTCCGGGGACCACCGTTCCGTCGTCGGGTCGCATGGTGCGGAACTTGAGGATCTCGAAGGTGGTTCCGCCACGGCCCACGCGCTCCTGGCGGTAGAGCAGCGGGCCGCGGTTGCGCACGAGGTTGCCGACGAGCACCACCGGCGTCACCAGCGCGAGCGGAAGGAGGCCGGCCACGCCGAAGGCGAGGTCGACCATGCGCTTCACCCGGCCGTAGCGGTCCCGGTGCAGCTCCGAGATGTCGAAGAAGAGCGACGACCGCTCCAGCTCGCCGACCGGGAGCTTCCCCAACCACTCCTCGTAGAACCCGACCAGCGAGCGGACCCGGATCCCGGCTTCGTGCAGCGCCTCGGCCTCGGCGATGACGGCATCTTCGACCTGTGCGACCCGGTCGAGGACCAGCACCGTGGCCCGCTCGGCCAGGACGCGCTCGACGAGCGGCCGCACGTCTGGGTCGTCCGCCACGTCGACCACGTCGGGAACCGTCAGGTGCGCGACGAGGACAGCCGGCCGCTCTGGTGCGAGTGCGAGGTCGTCGACCACGCGCGTCGCCTCCTGGTGCGAACCCACGAGGACGACCCGATCCCGTCCCTCGTCGCGCGTGCGACCCCGCTGCGACAGCGACCAGACCACGACGTGCGCCGGGACCATGGCGACCGACGACATGAGCACGACGAGCCTCGGGAGCAGGGCGTCTCCCACGATGAGCTGCAGGACCGACACCGGCATCGCGGCGCCCACCGAGGCCAGGACCGCGCTGCCGGCTGCCTGCTTCAGGTTGCGCGGGAGGTCGGGAAGCCCGAGGCCGTAGGCCCCGAGCACGAGGAAGACCGCGTAGGCGATGGCCCATGGGAGCCGGAACGAAGCCGTGAAGTCGTAGGGCGGATCGGCGACGTAGCGAGCGTGGAACTTGCTGAACAGCAGGACCACGAGGAACGGCAGCACGAAGGTGAGGTAGCGGGCTCCCCGTCGCACGACACGCATCGTAGGGTGACCGGCGCGCGGCGCCAGGGACGGCGCTCGTCACCACACCCCACCGGAGAGCCCATGGAGCACGGCCCACTCGCTGCACCGCGACGCATCGGCGCGAGATGCCGCGTCACAGGTGCTCCACGGTGAGGGGCCTGATCCTCGCCGGAGGGAAGGGCACGCGGCTCCGGCCGATCACCCACACCAGCGCCAAGCAACTCGTGCCGGTGGCGAACAAGCCGATCCTCTTCTACGGCATCGAGCACATGGCCGAGGTCGGGATCACCGAGATCGGCATCATCGTCGGCGAGACCGGCGACGAGGTGCGCGCCGTGGTCGGCGACGGCTCGCGCTGGGGTGTGCGGATCACCTTCATCGACCAGCCCGACCCCCTCGGCCTGGCCCATGCGGTGCTCGTGGCTCGCCCCTTCCTCGCCGACGACGACTTCGTCATGTACCTCGGCGACAACATGCTCGAGCAGGGCCTCACCGGACTGGTCTCACGCTTCCACCACGACCGCCGCGCGGCCGACTCCCCCACCCTCGACGGCACCACGGCCGACGCCAGCGCGCACATCCTCCTCACCGAGGTTCCCGACCCGCAGCGGTTCGGAGTCGCCGAGCTGGCCGACGGCCGGGTGGTGCGGTTGGAGGAGAAGCCCGCTGAGCCCCGATCGAACCTGGCGATGGTGGGCGTGTACCTGTTCACGCCGCGGATCCACGCGGCCGTGGCCGCCATCGAGCCTTCGGCTCGGGGCGAGCTCGAGATCGTGGACGCGGTCCAGTGGCTGATCGACCAGGGAGACGTCGTCCACCACGACCTGCTGCGGGGCTGGTGGCTCGACACCGGCAAGAAGGACTCGCTGCTCGAGGCCAACCGTCGGGTGCTCGACTCGGTGAAGGCCCGCATCGAGGGCTCGGTCGATGCCGAGTCCTCTGTCGACGGGCGGGTCGTGATCGAGGCTGGCGCATCGTTGGTCCGATCGAACGTGCGGGGACCAGTGGTCATCGCCGCCGGCGCCACCATCACCGACAGCTACATCGGGCCGTTCACCGCGATCGGCGCGGACGCAACCGTCACGGGGAGCGAGGTCGAGAACACCGTCCTGCTCGACCGGGTCTCGCTGGTCGGGGTGCCCCGGTTGGTCGACTCGTTGATCGGCCGCGACAGCCAGGTGCTCCGCACCGAGACGTCGCCCCGCGCCACCCGACTCCTCATCGGCGACCACTGTTCGGTCGATCTGCAGTAGCCATGGCCACCATCACCCCCTCCCCAGCGATCGACGGCGTCGCGATCGTCGAGTTGACCGCCCACGGCGACGAGCGCGGCAGCTTCACCGAGACCTACCGCCGGTCGTGGTTCCCCGGCGGCCGCGAGATGATCCAGTCGAACCGCGCCGAGCGCGTGGCCGGCTCGATCGTCGGATTGCACTACCACCTGCACCAGGCCGACTACTGGCACGTGATCGACGGCCACGCCCGTGTCGTGCTCCACGACCTGCGTGACGGCAGCCCGACCGACGGGGCGACGCTCTCGCTCGACCTCGGTCGAGAGGCCGACGGCACGGAACATCACCTCGGCCTCTACATCCCGCCGGGCGTGGCCCACGGGTTCGCCTCTCTGACCGACCTCACGCTGACCTACCTCGTCGACGGCTACTACAACGCCGCCGACGAGCTCGGGGTCGCCTGGGACGACCCAGCGGTCGCGGGCGACTGGGGCGTCGCCGACCCCGTCCTCTCGGACCGGGACCGCGCCAACCCACGCCGGGCCGACCTCCCGAACGAGCTCCGGCCGCACGCCCGGTTGCGGACCTGACCGTGCGAATCCTGGTCACCGGCGCAGCCGGGTTCATCGGATCCAACCTCGTCCGCCACCTGCTCGCAACCAGCGACGACGAGATCACCGGCTACGACGCCCTGACCTATTCGGGCAACCTCGCCAACCTCACCGACCTCGAGGCGGATCCTCGGTTCCGCTTCGTGCGCGGCGACATCGCCGACCGCGTCGCGGTGGCCGACGCCCTCACCGGGCACGATGCGGTACTGCACCTCGCGGCCGAGACCCACGTCGACCGGTCGCTGCTCGACCCCGACGTGTTCGTCCGCACCAACTGCACCGGTACCAACGTGCTGTGCGACGAGGCCCGGAGGGCGGGAGTCGAGCGCTTCGTCCACGTGTCCACCGACGAGGTCTACGGCTCGATCGACGTCGGCTCCTTCCACGAGCACGACCCGCTCACACCGAGCTCGCCGTACTCGGCGTCGAAGGCGGGGAGCGACCTCATCGCCCTCTCTCACCACACCTCCAACGACCTCCCCGTGGTGGTCACCCGATCGTCGAACCAGTTCGGTCCGTACCAGTTCCCGGAGAAGCTGATCCCGTTCTTCGTCACGACGCTGCTGCAGGGGGGGAACGTGCCCGTGTACGGCGACGGGCTCAACGTCCGCGACTGGCTGTTGGTCACGGACAACTGCAAGGCACTCGACCTCGTGTTGCGCAAGGGCGGCGTCGGCGAGATCTACAACATCGCCGGCCACAACGAGCGGACGAACCTCGAGGTCACCCGCGCCGTGCTCGACTGCCTCGGTCTCGACGAGTCGAGGATCGAGCACGTCGAGGACCGGCCCGGCCACGACCGGCGCTACGCAGTGTCCACCGACCGGCTCGACGGCCTCGGCGGCGATCCGCCGGTCGCGTTCGAGCCGGCTCTCGAGTCCACCGTCGAGTGGTACGTCGACCACGAGGACTGGTGGCGTCCCCTGTTGGCGAGCGTGCGCAACCGTTGAGCGCGCTCGTGGTCACCGGCAGCACCGGCCAGCTCGGCAACGCGGTGGTGGCGCGGGCGCGGGCCGAGGGGTGGGAGATCACTGGCCTCAGCCGCCGCGAGCCCGATCCGTGCGACCTCACCGACGCCACCGCCGTCCGCGATCGCGTGTCGGCGGCGCGACCGGACCTCGTCGTCCACGCGGCGGCCTGGACCGACGTCGACGGCTGCGAGGTCGACCCTGGCCGGGCCCGCGCCGCCAACGTGGATGCCACGCGCCACGTGGCCGAGGCGTCCGCCGCCGTCGGTGCCCACCTCGTGTACGTGTCCACCGACTACGTCTACGACGGCACCAAGGACGGGCCCTACGTGGAGTCCGACGAGCCCGCCCCGCTGTCGGTGTACGGGCGCTCGAAGCTCGCTGGCGAGCGCCTGCTCGGACCCGAGGCCACCGTCGTGCGCACGTCGTGGCTCTGTGGGCGCCACGGTGCCAACGCGGCTCGCACCATCCTCCGCCTGGGCGCCGGCACCGGGCCGCTCCGCTTCGTCGACGACCAGGTGGGCCGGCCGACCATCGCCGAGGACCTGGCCGCGCTGCTGCTGCGACTCGGCACCGACCGTGTGGCCGGGATCGTGCACGGTTCGAACGAGGGCGCGGTGACCTGGTACCAGTTCGCACGCGAGGTGCTCGAGCTCGCCGGCCACGACCCCGATCGGGTCGAGCCGATCCGCACCTCGGACCTCCGCCCAGCGCGGGCTGCCCCTCGCCCGGCCAACTCGGTCCTGGCGCCCACCGTGCTCGACGCCTTGGGCTACGACCGGCTCCCCCACCACCGCGAGTCGCTGCCGGGGCTCGTGGCCGACCTCCTCGCGCAGGCCGGCTGACCTGACCGCCGCGCTGGCACGCGGCTCCGGCCATCCCCGCTGGCCTCCTCAGGAGATCGCGACGGTGTCCAGCACGGCGGCGGCCGGGATCGGACCGTATGCGTGGGGGTACGCCTGGCCCGATCCGTAGGAGTCCTCCTCCACCAGCTCGACCGAACCCAGCGCTCCGGGGTCGATCTCGAGGGCGAGCAGCCCGGTGACGCCCGAGAAGTGGCGCTCGACGGTGCCCGGGACCTGCCGGCCCCACGAGCAATGGACGAACCCCTCGGTGTCGAGCGACTCGGCCCGGATGGCGCCGGCGGCCTGCGAGGCCGTCCACTCGTCGGCGGACGACAGGTGGTAGAGCCCGTCGGGGCGGAGCCCGGCAAGGCCGGTCGCATGGTCGGTCATCGGGTGCCACCTTCGAGGCCGAGGAGCGGACGCAGGTAGCGCCCGGTGTGAGAGCCCTCGAACGCGGCGACGTGCTCGGGGGTGCC
>JAOBWM010000178.1 GCA_025463365.1 Acidimicrobiales bacterium | reverse complement strand
AACCCGCTCGGGTGTCCACGCCCGTCGTCGACTTCGACCCGCGCCAGTACCTCACGGCCAAGGAGGTGCGCCGGTCCGACAACTTCTCGCGCTACGCCGTCGGGGTCGCCCGCCTGGCCCTCGCCGATGCCGGCGCCCCGGTGGCCGAGGAGCGTCGCAGCGGCGTGGTGATGGCCACGGTCTACGGCGCGCTGGAGTCGTTCGACTCGGAGCGCGAAGCGTTCGACGCCGACGGGCCGACCGCGGTCTCCCCCTTCCTCGCCCCGCTGTCGTGCGAGAACGCAGCAGCCGCGATGGTGTCGGCCGACCTGGGCTGGCGCGGCCCGTCCAAGGTCCTGGTGACGGCGTGTGCCGGTGGCACCCACGCGGTGGCCGAGGGCGCCGACCTCATCGCGTCGGGCCGCTGCGACCTCGTGGTCGCCGGAGGGACGCAAGGCCGCATCACGCCGGTGCTGATGGCGGCCTACCGGAACCTGCGCGTGCTGTCCCCGTCGGGCTGGGTCCGCCCCTTCGACCGTCGGCGCGACGGCTTCGTGTTCGCCGAGGGAGCCGCCGCCCTCGTGCTCGAGCCACTGGACGCCGCCCTTGCCCGGGGCGCCCGCATCTACGCCGAGATCCTCGGCGCCGGTCACACCAACGACGCCGGCTCCATGGTCAGCCCCTCCGGCCAGGGTGCCGTCGAGTGCATGGAGGACGCCCTCGCCGATGCCGGCCTCGAGCCGGGCGACGTGACCCACGTGAACGCTCATGGGACGGGCACGTTGCTCAACGACCTGCGCGAGGCCGAGGCCCTGCACGAGGTGTTCGGCCGGACCCCGCCGCCGGTCACGTCGGTCAAACGCCTCCTCGGTCACGCAGCCGGCGCGTCAGGGGCCTTCGAGGCCGTCGCCGCCACGCTCACCGTCCACCACGGCCTGCTGCCGTCGCTGGGCACCGATGTGGAGCCCGATCCCGACCTCGGCCTGGACCTGGTGATGGGCGCGCCGCGCCCGTTCGAGCCGGGGCCGGTGCTGTCGAACTCGTTCGGGCTGGGCGGCCACAACGGCTGCCTGCTGGTCGGGCCGGTCACCTGATGGTCGACCACGCGTCGCGCCAAGCGGTGGCGGCCCGGTTGCGCCTCCTGGCCGATCGGCTGGCCACGGACGACCACGCCGGGCCCCAGTGGGACGGCCTCGCCACCGACCTGGCTGCCGCCCTCGACGCGCTGCCCGGCCCGGCCGTGTCCGACACACGGTTCGCCCGCGCCCACGCCGAGCCCGAGGCGGGCACCGACCCGTCGTCCACCCACCCCCTGGCGACGCAGACGAGCGGCGTCTACCCACCCCTGCACTTCGAGTACGACGAGGGCCAGATGGTGGCCACGACGATCTTCGGTCCCGCGTGGGAGGGGCCGCCCGGCCTCGTCCATGGCGGGTTCCTCGCCGCCGGCTTCGACATCGTCCTCTCGGGCCTGGCCCACCACCTGATGGGAACGTCGGTCACCCGCTGGCTCCGGGTCCGCTACCTGAAGCCGACGTTCTTGAACACCCCGCTTCGGTTCGTCGTCACGGCCGACGAACCCAACGGCCGACTGCTGGACCTGCAGGCCACCCTCTTCGCCGACGACCGCGTGACGATGCGCGCCACCGCGCAGTTCGCGACCCTCGATGCCGCCCGGTTCGCCGCCCGGCGATCGAGCACGCAGGAGCCCGCCGCGGGCGACCTCGGACCTTCCTGAGCAGCCCATGGAACCGGGACGGGCGGACCGCGGGCGGCTGGTGGCCGGCATCTACGCTCCTCCGGAATGCCGGCCGACACGTCGATGGTGACGCCACCGAAGGGGACGGCCGTCGCGTTCCCCGGCCAAGGCGGCGACTGGCGCGCCGCCCTCTCGGTGCTGCGCCAGCACCGGGACCACCCGCTCGTCGTCGACGTCGTGGGCCGGCTCGGCATCGCCAGCACCGACGACTTCGACGGGCTCGACGGGCTCGACACGCGCAACGCCCAGCCCGTGATCTACGTGTCGGGCCTCGTGGGCCCGGCGCCGCCACCGGGCGGACCGGTCGTCGCCGCCATCGGCCACTCGCTCGGGGAGATCACCGCCGCCGCCTGGAGCGGAGCGATCGCACCCGGCACAGGCCTCGGTCTCGTCGAGGCGCGCGCCGCGCTCGGCCACGCCGGCGACACGCTCCGACCCGGCGCCATGGCCGCCGTCATGCGCTGGGGGGCCGATGAGATCGAGTGGCTTCGCCGCCGCGTGCTCGCCGCCAGTGCGGGCACCCTCGAGGTCGCGGTGGTCAACTCCGCCGAGCAGCACGTCCTGTCGGGCGACGCCGCCCTCGTGGACGAGGCCGTCGCCCTCGCCAACGAGGAGGGGGCGGTGGCCCGCCGCCTCCCGATCGGCGGCGCCTACCACTCGCCGCTGATGGTCCCCCACCTCGACGCCTTCCGGACCCGGGTGGCCGCGGCGGTCACCGCCACGCCGTCGGTCCCCCTGGTGTCGTCGACCTCCGCCCGGGTCGTGACCAGTACCGACGACCTCGTCGACACCATCGTGCGGAGCCTCGTGCTCCCCGTCCGGTGGGAAGCCACCATCGCCACGGCCGTCGGCCTCGGCGTCCACCACGCACTCGACGCCGGACCAGGCGACACCCTGGTCCGCCTGGCCCGCTTCGCACCCGGCCTCGCCTTCGATCCGGCCTGATGGTCTTCAACTCCCTGCAGTACGCAGGCTTCCTCACCGCGGTCCTGGCCGTCTACTGGTCGCTGCCTCGGCGCGCCCGGCCCGTCCTCCTGCTGGTCGCGTCCTACCTCTTCTACGCGTCGTGGGGCTGGCACCTGCTCGGCCTGTTGGCCCTGTCCACGATGGTCGCCTGGGCTGTCGGACGATCGCTGCCGACGGCGCACGACGCACGGCGGAGGCTGCTCGTCGCCTGTGCCCTCCTCGCCTCCGTCGGGGTCCTGTCCCTGTTCAAGGTGATCCAGGCCCTCACCGGCGGCGCCTCGCTCGGGAGCAAGGACTGGGTCATCCCGGTCGGCCTGTCGTTCTTCACCTTCCAGGCCATCAGCTACGTGGTCGACATCTACCGCCGCGACCTCGAACCGGCCGACACCTTCGTGGACGTTGCGCTGTACATCGCGTTCTTCCCCCACCTGCTCGCCGGGCCGGTCGTCCGGGCCCGCAAGCTGATCCCCGCGTTCCACGCCGTCCCCCAGCGACCCGATCGGGTCAAGTTCACCGAGGGCTGCGAACTCATCCTCTTCGGCCTGTTCAAGAAGGTGGTCCTCGCCGACCCGATCGCCGCCCAGATCACCACGCTCGCCGGGACCCCGCGCCTGATCGGCACCGCCAACGGCCTCATCGGCTGCCTCACCGGGATCATGGCCGCCTACTTCGACATCACCGCCTACATCGACATCGCCCGAGGGTCCGCCAAGCTCCTCGGCATCGACATGCAGCGCAACTCGCTCTCGCCGCTGCTGCGCTCGACCGGTTTCGCGGACTTCTGGCGGCGCTGGCAGCTCACCTTGATGATGTGGTTCCGCGACTACGTCTACCGGCCCTTGCGGGGCGACGGTCGCTCCGCGGCCCGCGAGACCCTGGCCCTGTTCGGCTCGTTCGCCGTGCTCGGGATCTGGCACGGGCTCTCGATCGGTTGGGTCGCCTGGGGCACCGCCTGCGGCACGATCATCGTCATCGAGCGCCGGATCCAGTCCCGCGGGGCGGCTCGGCGTCGCGCCGCGCTCCTCGCGGCCCGGCGCGAAGGTCGCCGGCCCCGCAAGCCCAAGGCCAATCCCAAGTGGGTGCGCCTCGCCATCACCTACGCCCTCGTGGTGATCACGCTTCCGCTGATCAGCGCGCGTCGCCTCGGCGACATCACGGCCGTGTACCGCGTGTTCTACGCACCCAACAGCACGCCACTGGACTGGGACCTCATCTGGCTCGCGGCGATGGGCCTCATCGCCCTCTTCGCCCTCGACGGCCGGGAGCGGCGCCGCGAGGCGACCGCCGGCACGCCCGATCCGCTGACCTACCGCCGCATCGCCGCCTTCAGCCTCTCGGTGGTCGCCATCATCATCTTCTCCGGCGCGCGGACCCAGCCGTTCATCTACTTCAACTTCTAGCGGCCTCGGTCAGCCGATGCCCATGGCCAGTCCGCCGTCGACGGGCAGGACCACACCGGTGAGGTAGGAGGCGTCCGGGGAGACCAGGAACGCGACGGCGGCGGCAACGTCGGCGGGGGTTCCCAGGCGCCGGATCGGCGTGGCCGCCACCGCGCCGGCGACGGCGTCGGCGCCTCGGCGATCGCGATCGCGGACCGCGCGGAGGTGCTCCGTGTCGATGGCGCCCGCGAGGACCACGTTGACGGTGACCGCCGACGAGGCCAGCTCCCGCGCCGCGGAGCGCGCCAGGCCGACGAGCCCCGCCATCGCGGCGCCGTGGGCGGTCTCCCACGGCGCGCCGGTCAGCGCGGTGGTGGAGCTCACGAAGACGATGCGGCCGCCCTTCGCCGCGACCATGCCGGGGGCCACCGATCGCAGGGCGCGGTGGACGACGCCGAGCTCGCGATCGAGGTGCTCCTCGAACGGGTCATCTCCCGCGGTGCGCACGACGGACCGCGCCATCCCGTGGCCGGGGACGGTCACGAGCGTCTCCACGGGCCCGTGGACGGCGGCGATCTCCGCAAGGGCCGATGCGACGGCTGCCGCCGAGTCGGCGGCCAGTTCGACGCCCACGACACCCGACGGCGGGTCACCGAGGCCGAGCAGGATCGTGGTGCGCTCGCCGGGCTCGCCCGGCCTCGGCGGCTCGGCGGCCAGGGCCGCGGCGCAGGCCGGGCCGACCTCGGCGCACCGGCTCAGGACCACCGTCACACCAGGTCGGGGCGGCGCGGTCGGGGTCTCGGTCACGGGCCGACGCTATCCGCGGGCCCACCTACACTCCGGCGATGACCCCACCCCCGGCGGCCCGACTCGGCATCTGCCTCTCGGAGGTCCCGCTCGATGCCGGCGGCCGCTGGCGCAACGTGGGCGAGGGGGTCGCACGGGTGGAGGACACCGGTGTCGAGGGCCTGTGGCTCGCGGATCACGTCCTCTGGCACTCGAAGGCGATCGACGCCCAGTCGTCGCTCCCGGCGCTGGCATCGCACGCGCA
>JAOBWM010000171.1 GCA_025463365.1 Acidimicrobiales bacterium | reverse complement strand
CTGCGCTGCAAGAGCCTGGCCGCGCTCCGGAGCTTCGAGCCGGCGGCGTGGCTCGCGACGAAGGGCGCCGGCAACCGCATCGTCGACACGTGGCGGGCCGCGACGCCGATCCATGCCTGGCTGAACGAGCACGTCGGCCCCAGCACCGAGCCACCCGACAGCCGGTGGTGAGCTCCGGCATCTCCTGACCTTCGGAGCACGGACAAGCTCCGGCATCTCCTGACCTTCGGAGCACGGACGGCGTTGGGAGCGACGGCTGGCCGCTGGCACACTCGGATCCATGGCCACCACGCTCACGCCCCCCGAATCGCTGGACTGGGTGTTCGCCCGGCCCCGAACCGCCAAGCTCGGCACGGTCACGGCGTCCGGCGCCCCGCACGTCGCCCCGATCTGGGTGGCGCGGGACGGGGACCGGATCGTGTTCAACACGGGTGCCGACACGGCCAAGGGCAAGGCCCTCGCCCGCGACCCACGCGTGAGCCTGTGCTTCGACGACGAGGCGCCGCCGTTCGCGTTCGTGATCGTCAGCGGCACCGCCGAGATCAGCGAGGAGCCCGAGGCACTGCGCCACTGGGCCGGCGTGATCGGCGGGCGCTACATGGGGGAGGACCAGGCCGAGGCCTACGGCGAGCGCAACGGCGTGCCTGGTGAGCTGCTCGTCTTCGTGACGCCGACGAAGGTCGTCGGCGTGCTCGACATCGCCGACTGACGGCGCAGTCCCACTGATCGCCCGCGTCTGGCCAGCGACAGCTGATCCCCCCTCCCATTTCTGAGCGCCCGGCGTCGCACCCACGCGACACAGAGCGCTCAGAAGCGACGAGCGCCCGACCGGGCTGGCGCCCAGCCCAGCCACTCCATTTCTGAGCGCCCGGCGTCGCACCTACGCGACACAGAGCGCTCAGAAGCGACGAGCGCCCGACCGGGCCGGCGCCCAGCCCCCCCACTCCATTTCTGAGCGCCCGGCGTCGCACCTACGCGGCTCAGAGCGCTCAGAAGCGACGAGCGCCCGACCGGGCCGGTGCCCGGGCCCAGGCGCCCGGCCGTTCAGAGGCCGAGTTGGCGGCGACCCTTGCGGTAGAAGGCGAGGGCGTCGTCGATGTCGGTGACCTGGCTCGCGGGGCGGCTCGCGCCGAACGTCTCGTTCCAGTAGCCACCGTCGGGTGGCGGTGGGGTCCACGGTCCCACGTAGAGGTACGGCTCGTCGCTGCCGGCATCGCCCGGCGACGCTCCCCAGTTCACCTCCGCAGCCTGGAACCCGAGGTCGAAGTGCTCGGGCCAGAGCTGCAGCTCGGTCGGCTCGAGCTCGGTCAGCTCGGCCCGCATGGCTTCGAGCGCCGCGGCGCCGAGGGCGTACCAGTCGGCCAGGACCTTGGCCGCGGCGGGGTGCACGGCGAGCGGCTCGTCGGGAGCGAGCGGCGTGGCCGGCGTGAACACGTCGGCGGGTGCCCCGGGCTCGACCTCGGCCATGCGGGCGGCGGCGGCCACCGTGGTCAGCGGTTCCCGGCGCTCACCCCGGTCGTCGGTGACGACGAGCTCGGTGCCGTCGACGGCGATGGTGCGCGGGCCGGCCGGCGACGGGAACGGCGGCGTCGTGAAGCCCCCGCGGGAGGGCCGCAGCCCGATGCGCCCGGTGGCCTGGTGCCGGGCGGCCGCCATGACGTGCTCGGCCACCGACTGCAGGGCGAGTCGGGTCTCGACGAGGGTGGTGGGGTCGACGGTCATGGGCGATCTCCGTGCAGGCGAGGGGCAGGGCGAAGGGGCGGGGCGAAGGGCGAAGGGGCGACGGGCGGAGGCGGGAGGGGCAAGGCTCGCGCAGGTTGGCCCGGTCGGTCAGGCGACCGTGCCCCGAGGCGCCACCCATCGGGTGGCTTGAGCCGCGATCGCCGCGATCGGGGTGAAGTCCTCGTCGTCGTGGAGGACCGTGAGGCCGTGCAGCTCGGCGCAGGCGGCGATGAGCAGGTCCGGAAGCGGCACCGCGCGGTGTTGGGATGTCGCCGCGAGGTGCCTTGGACCTCGAGGGCGCGATCACGGCGTTCGTGACCGGAACGCGCGGCATGCCCCCGAGGAGCTGAGCCAGCCGGGCGTAGGACCGAGGATCTGTCGCGCTGGACATGTCGATCATGATCGCGATCTCGTGCGGCGAGTTCCTCCTCACCCCCGCAGCAGGCGGGCGACGTCGGCCTTGATGACCTTGCCGAGGGCGTTGCGGGGGAGGTCGTCGACCCAGACGATGCGCTTGGGTCGCTTGTAGGCCGCGAGCTGGGTGGCGGCGAGGGCCAGCACCGCGTCGGCATCCCCCGGGCCACCCGGCCCCTCGGCGACGGCGACGACCTGCTCACCCCAGTCGGGATGCGGCACGCCGACCACCGCGACGTCATCGATCGACGGGTGGGCGCGCAACACGTCCTCGACCTCGCGGGGGTACACGTTGAAGCCTCCGCTGATGATGAGCTCCTTGCGGCGCCCGACGATGCGCAGGTAGCCGTCGTCGTCCAGGGCGCCGACGTCGCCGGTGCGGAACCAGTCCCCGTCGAAGCTCTCGGCGGTGGCGTCGGGCCGCTCCCAGTACCCCGCGAACACGTTCGGGCCGCGGACCAGGATCTCGTCGGTCGACCCGTCCAGTCGGAGGTCGACGCCGGGGAGCGGCAGGCCGACCGTGCCGGGCCGGCGCTCACCGTCGTAGGGGTTGGAGACGTTCATCACCGTCTCGGTCATGCCGTAGCGCTCGATGAGCTGCTGGCCGCAGCGGTCGGCCAGCGCACGGTGGAGCTCGGCGGCGAGCGGAGCCGATCCCGAGACACCGAGGCGCAGCCGGGCCAGCTCGCCGGCACGGTCCGAGGCGGCCAGGCGGGACCACATCGTCGGTACGCCGAAGAACAAGGTCGCATCGTGGGTGGCGACCGCGTCGAACACGTCGTCGGGCGCGAACGAGGGGCGTAGCGCCACCGAAGCGCCGGCGACGAGGGTGCCGTGGGGGCCGACGCCGAGACCGTGGAGGTGGAAGAGCGGGAGCGCCAGGACGAGGCGGTCCTCGGCCGTCCAGCGCCAGGCCACGGTGAGGGCCTCGGCCGACGCCAGCAGGTTGCCGTGGCTCAGCACCGCGCCCTTCGGTGACCCGGTGGTCCCCGACGTGTAGGCGATCAGTGCGGGATCGTCGGTGTCGGCGGCATCGAGGTGGGTGGGTGACCGGCCATCGGGGAGGTCCACGCTCGGGCCCAGGACGAGCATGGGTCGCTCGCCCGACGCGGCCTCGACCCACCGGCCACGAGCGTCGACGTCGACCACCGCAGCGGCCGGACGGGCGTCGCGCACGACATGGGCGACCTCGCGCTCGAGGTACGCCGTGTTCGTGGGTACGACGACGAGCCCGGAGCGCAGCGCCGCCACGTGGGCCACGACGAGGTCGACCGAGGCCGCGGCCGACAGCAGGATGCGATCCCCCGGTTCGAGGCCGGCGACGGCCAACCGGCCGGCGACGGCCCGGGTGCGATCCTCGAGCTCGGCGGCGCTGAGCCAGCCGGACTGCCCGTCGTGGATGGTCGGGTGCGATCCGTCGGCGTCCCAGCGTGCGGTCCACGCCCGAGCCAGGTTCCCCGCACCGAGCAGGTCGACGTCGGCGGGCGCCATCCCGGGCGGCAGGTGGGCAGCCCAGGGGGTCATGAGCGACGAGGGTAGCGAGGCCCATCCGTACGATGGCCCGATCGGGGGAGTGGGCGAGCGAGGCTCCGCGGCGGCCGCCTCGCGGGCCCGATGTCAGTCGGCGACTGCGGCGAGGGTGCG
>JAOBWM010000017.1 GCA_025463365.1 Acidimicrobiales bacterium | reverse complement strand
TCGACCGCGGCGTTCCAACCCCTTCCCGGCCAGGCGGGGTACGGCGGCTGCAAGGCGTTCGTCCTCTCCTACACCCGCAGCCTCGGCGGCGAGCTCAAGGGAACCGGGGTGAGCGCCACGGCCCTGTGCCCCGGCCCGGTCGACACCGGGTTCGGCGAGACCGCAGGGTTCGACAAGGAGGAGGCCGAGAACGCGCTCCCAGCGTTCATGTGGGAGACCGCGGAGGCCGTGGCCAAGTGCGGCATCGATGCGCTCGACAAGGGACGGCCCGTCGCCATCCCGGGCCCGGCCAACCGCGTCGCGGCGATGTTCGCCCACCTGGCACCCAAGCAGCTGTTGGTCCCGATCCTCGCCAGCCGCCATCCGGGCCTGAAGAAGCGCAACTGAAGGAGCGCAACGCAAGGAGCACGACGGAAGCACTCGGTTGCCGGTCCCGGCACGAGCCTTCAGTCGCAGTGGTCGCCCACGCCGGTGGCCCAGCTCGTGCAGGATGGGGGGCAGCCAGGCCAGCACCAGGATCTGCGCGGACAACAGGACCCACATGGGTTCGCCGCGTCGTCGCAGGGCCGCGGCAGCGCGCCGATGCGTTGGACCCGAGCCTCCCGCTCCACGGCCGGGACCGAACCCGACGACCGTGGCGTCAGGGCTCGTCGACGGGCGCCGTCACGACCTTCAGATCGGTGGGGCTCGTGCCGTACACGAAGACCTCCACGCGCCCGCCCGCATCCACGTCGACGGTGGCCTGGGCGAAGGCATCAGCGGCGGTGCACGCCGACACCGAGCTGTCGTACGCCGCGGCCAGGAGGGCGACATCGTGCGAGCCGGGGGCGACCGCATAGGTGACCGCGTTGCCGTTGGCCAGCTGATCGAGGCCCTGGCCCCCGCCGGGACTGTTCTCGGGATCGATCCGCATCGGACACTGGCCGTCGACGACGAGCGTCACGCTGGCCGCCTTGGCGTCGACGCCCGCACCGGAGTGGTTGGCCAAGATGGCGCCCTTGCCGGCGATGGCGCGGCCCGCCGCGTCGTCGGACTCGGGGATCTCGCTGTACTGCAGGTTGGTCGGGTCGCCCGCGGTCAGCGCCGGCGCCGCGCCGATCACCACCGTCGACTGCTCTCCGTCGTTCCAGCCGGCGTTCGAGATCCCCTGGCCGCCGAACTTCTCGTCGTCACGGGTCGTCGAGCCGGCCGGGAACACGTAGAGGTTCGCGCGGTCGGAGATCGACTTGGGCCCGACGTAGTCCGAGACCTCGCCGTACCCGAGACCCTTGATCAGCGGCTTGGCATCGGCGGCAGGGTTCGGCACGTCGTAGAGGTCGAGCGGGCCGAAGGCCTTGTCGTCACGCAGGAACACGTTGACCACCCGGACCTTGCCGTGGGCCGAGCCGGTGGCGCCCTTGCTCCCGTTCGACGAGCCGAACGTCGGCGCCGACGTCGTGGTCACGGCGCCACCGCCGCCGGCACCGGGCGACGCGTCGGATCCACCTCCCCCGCCCCCGCACGAGACCAGGCCGACCGTCGCTGCCGCCAGGGCGGCAAACGTCGCAGCACGCATGCGTGAGGGCTTCATGGATCCTCCGTTCAGGGTCGCTGGGCGACCCGCTCCAATCGGTCCCGCACGGACCGGAGACAGGGCACCGACGGTAGCGCGCCACCCGATCGGGCGACGGCCGCGGACCCGTGGCGCCGGGCCTGGCCGACGGCCCCGGCCCGGCCAGTCAGACCGTCAGACCGTCAGATCGTGTGGCCAGGCTCCTGGGCACGGGGCGTGGCGCGACGACGGGGTCGAGCCGACGGAGGCCCCACCCCATGGCGGCGAGCCAGATGGCACCGATGGCGGCGAGCACGGCGTAGGCGACCCGTTCCATCCCGGGGCTGCCGCCGGTGGCCTCGCGCTGGAGGATCGACTTCTCGCGCACGAGGGCGACGGGACCCGACCGAGCCCGCACCTGCGCGGCCGGGATGCCCGCGTCAGCGGGAAGGAAGATCGGAGCGGCCGCCATCGACGACCCGGTGTGCACGCGCAGCAGCGTCTTCCACGTCCCGGCGACCGGCACGGGGTGCTCGGTGACCCACCGGCCGCGGCCGATCCGCCGGAGGCCGATCAGCTCGAGCCCACCGTCGCCGTGCTTGGCGCCCTGCCAGGCGAGGACGTGCGCCCAGCGCGCATGGTCGACGGCGTCCGGCGGATCGAACCGGACCTGCACGGTGGCTCGACCGTCGTGCACGGGACCCACGGCGATCGTCGCCCGATCGTGCTCCAACGAGGGTCGCATGGGAAGCGCCAGGCCGATCACGACGACGGCCCAGGCGCCGACGGCGAGACCGCGCGGCGTCGCCTGGCGGGGACGTGCCACGGGGAGTAGGGCCCGGCCGATGAACGCGCCGATGATCCCGCCGGCGATGCCACCGGCCAGGCCGAACAGGGCACCGGCCGGGAACAGGCCCGAACCCCACGGCAGCGGCATCCACGCCCGGCTCCACGCCCACTCCGCGGCCACGCCGAACGTGCCGATCCCGAGGCCGGACAGGGCGCCGACGGTGATCTGCCGGTCGCGCCCGGCGACCCGGGCGGCGAGCTCGACCACGAGCGCCTCGACGACGTACAGCGGGAAGTGCTGGGTGCTGCGGCCGAGCGCCGGCCCGACCACGGCGGTCAGCGCTCCCCGGAGCACCAGGAACATGACCGCCGCCGCGAGCGCCGTGCCGGCGCCGCCGCGGATGCGCACGGCCACGAGGCCGATCCCCGCGGCCAGGGCGATCAGGAACGGGTGGAACACCTGTTGGAACTGGGGGACGCCGAAGTCGAACTCCACCTGCAGGGTGCTGAGCCCGATGAGGAACGCGCCGCCGGCGAGGACGTCGAAGGCCACGACGTCGGCGCGGCGCTCGCTCCCGTCGTCCCCGACGGCGCGGGCCCCCTCGCGGTCGAGCACCCAGATGGCAAGCGTCGCGAGCGACGCCCCGCCGATCATCTGCACGTGGGTCGGTCCCCACGCGGTGACGTCCTGGCCGAAGATGCGGTGCCAGATGTCGTCGAGCGGGAAGCCGGCGAGGGCGATCACGCCGCACAGCGACAAGAGGATGCCGCCGACGGGGGCGTACCAGCCGGGCCGGATGCGGACGGCGTGCGGGCTGCGCTCGTCACCGAGCAGGACGGCGAGCAGGCCGGCGAAGGCGATGCCGTCGAGGCCGGCGATGATGAACCAGTGCGCCGGATTGGCGAACGCCCCCGGATCGCGGCCGCGGTCGATGTGCCACGAGACGTCCCAGTAGTACCCGAACACGGCCACGAGCAGGAACGATCCGGCGACGGCCGACGGGATGACCGCCCACGCCGGTCGGTGCATCCGTTCCTCGACGACCCGGCACAGCGGATCGAGGAGCCCGCGGCGCCGCTGGGCCACGCCCAACGCGACCACGGCGGCGATGGCCACCAGGCCGACCGCTGACGCGCCCAGCACCTCGCCCGCGGACGAGCCCCGGGCCGGTGCCGCCGCCAACACGAAGACGGGTGCAAGGTCCATCGGAACCTCCGGTCATCCCCCCGACGTGGCCTGCCCACGTCGCCCAAGATCATGCCATCAAACGATGACGAGATCCGTGATCGCGAACTTCGGCCCTCGCCCCTCGGACGTCGGCTAGCGCTGGGCCTCGCCGTCGATCACGACGGGCTCGCCGTGGAGCACCGTGTGACGGACCTTGCCGCGCAGCTCGCGGCCCTGGAACGGGGTGTTGGTGCTGCGACTTGCCATCGCCGCCCCATCGACGGTCCAGGTGGCCTCGGGATCGATCACGCACAGGTTGGCGGGCTGGCCCGCGGCGATCGACACGCCGTGGGTGCCCCCGATGCCGACGACCGCCGCCGGCTGCCACGACAGCGCCGCCAGGACCTGCTGGATCGGGAGGTCGAGCTCGGTGAGGGCCAGTGCCAGCGCCGTCTCGAGTCCGAGCATCCCGGGCGGAGCCTCGTCGAACGGGAGCTCCTTGGTCTCGGGGGCGTGCGGGGCGTGGTCGGTGGCGATGACCCCGATGGCGCCGTCCGCCAGGCCGGCCTTCACCGCGGCCACGTCCGCGGCGGTGCGCAGCGGCGGGTTCACCTTGAACACGGGGTCGTAGCCCGCGCACTCGGCGTGGGTCAGGGTGAAGTGGTGCGGCGTGGCCTCGGCGGTGACCGGGAGGCCGGCCGCGATCGCGTCGCGCACCATGGCCACCGAGCGTTCCGTCGAGAGGTGCTGGAAGTGGATGCGACAGCCCGTGAGCCGGGCCAGCGCGATGTCGCGCATCACCATCAGCTCCTCCGCTTCGGCGGGCTGGCCGGGGATGCCGAGCCGGGCGGACCACTCTCCTTCGTGCATGTGCCCACCGCCGCACAGCGCGTCGTCCTCGCAGTGCTGCGCGAGCGTGGCGCCGAGGCCGGTGGCGTACTCCATGGCCCGGCGCATGAGCCGGTTGTCCTGCACGCCTGCCCCATCGTCGGTGAAGAGCCGGACCCCGAGCTCGGCCATCTCGGCCATCGGGGCCAGCTGCTCGCCCGCGCGACCGACGGTGATGGCGCCGGACGTGAACACGTCGCACGGCGCGGTCCGCCCGAGCTCGAGCACCTCGCGCACGACGCCGGCGCTGTCGATGGCCGGGGAGGTGTTGGGCATGGCCACGATCGCGGTGTAGCCACCCAGCGCCGCCCCGCGGGCGCCGGTCTCGACGGTCTCGGCCTCCTCCTTGCCGGGCTGGCGCAGGTGGCTGTGGAGGTCGACCAGCCCCGGCCCGACGATGCAGCCGGTGGCGTCGAGGATCCGGTCCGCCGACAGGTCCTCGCCCACGGCCGCGATGCGACCGTCGACCACGACGACGTCGGCCACCCGCTCCCCGGTCGCGTCGACCACCCGTCCTCCCTTGATGACGACGGACGTGGGATCAGGCACGGGAGAGCTCCTCGGCTTCGGGCAGGATGATGCGATCGGCACCGGCACCGAGCAACAGGTACAGCACGGCCATGCGCACGGCGACACCGTTGCGGACCTGGTCGAGGATCACCGAGCGGGGCAGGTCGGCCACCGCTGCGGAGATCTCCACCCCCCGGTTCATGGGACCGGGGTGCATGACCAGCGCGTCGCTGCGGAGCAGGGCGGCTCGGCGGGGGGTGAGGCCGTAGGTGTGGGTGTACTCGCGCAACGACGGGAGGAGGGCCTCGGTCATCCGTTCGCGCTGCATGCGCAGGAGGTACACCACGTCGACGGTGGGGAGGACGGCGTCGAGGTCGTGGCTGACCTTCACCGGCCAGCCCTCGAGGCTCGGCGGCAGCAGCGTCGGCGGCGCGACCAAGGTGACCTCGGCGCCGAGGGCGGTGAACGCCCACACGTCGGAGCGGGCCACGCGACTGTGCTTGATGTCGCCGACGATGGCGATGCGCTTGCCGGCGACGTCGCCCAGGTGCTGGCGGATCGTGTAGCAGTCGAGCAGGGCCTGGGTGGGGTGCTCGTGCCACCCGTCGCCGCCGTTGATCACCGACGCGTCGATCCAGCCGGCGATGCGGTGCGGGGCCCCGGCCGATGCGTGACGGACGACGATGGCGTCGATGCCCATGGCCTCGATCGTCTTGGCCGTGTCGCGGAGGGACTCGCCCTTCTTCACCGACGATGAGCTCACCGAGAAGTTCATGGTGTCGGCCGTGAGGCGCTTGGCCGCGGTCTCGAACGAGAGCCGCGTGCGCGTCGAGTCCTCGTAGAAGAGCCACGCGATGGTCTTGCCCCGGAGCGCCGGCACCCTCGGGATGGCTCGCTCGGAGACCTCCACGAACGAGTCCGTGAGGCGGAGGATCTCCTCGATCCCCTCCCGACCGCCCAGGTCGGCCACGCCCAGCAGGTGGCGGCCGATCAACGGATCATCTCCCCGAGGTCGACGCCTTCGTCGTGGACGTCGACCACCTCGTCGCGGCGCGTGGGCAGGTTCTTGCCCACGTAGTCGGGCCGGATCGGGAGCTCCCGGTGACCGCGATCGATCATCACCGCGAGCTGCACGGCACGTGGTCTGCCGTAGTCGGACAGGGCGTTGAGGGCGGCGCGGATCGTGCGACCGGTGAAGAGCACGTCGTCGCAGAGCACGACCGTGCGACCGTCGAGGGCCCAGGGAATGTTGGTGACCGCCTCGGGGAGCACCGGCCGCAGCCCGATGTCGTCGCGGTAGAAGGCGACGTCGAGGCTGCCGACCTCCACCTCGCGCCCCTCGATCGAGGTCAGCGCAGCGGCCAGCGCCTCGGCGACCGGGATGCCGCCGGTCTGCAACCCGATGAGCAGCACGTCGTCGATCCCGTGGTTCGCCTCCACGATCTCGTGGGCCATCCGCCACACGGCCCGCTGGACGTCGTCGCGATCCATGACGCGGGTGCGGGGCGCGAATGCGCCCCCGTACGGGGGCGCTTGACGTCGTTCTCGTTCGGCCATCTCGGCTCTCCTGTCCGTACGGGCCTCACCGGACCCGCTTCACGGTCAGACGTGGAAGCTACCAGCCGGGGCCGGTGACGGGTCGAGGACCCAGACCTCGGTGCCCCGGTCGAGCGCCCCGGCGCGCGAATAGCCGGCGCGGGCCACGACCGCCAGGGCGGCGCGGTTCTCGGGGTGGATCTGCGCGAACAGCCGCCGAACCGGGAGGTCCTGCAGGACCCAGTGGCTGAAGGCGCGCACGGCGGTGGTGGCGAGGCCCTGGCCGCGAACCGTCGGGGCGATCCAGAACCCGAGCTCGGCCCACAGCTGGTTCGGCTCGACCAGGATCAGGCCGACCTCGCCCAACACGTGCTCGGGTGTTCCGAGCTCGGCGACCACGAGGTCGAGGGCCTGGCCGGCCTCGCGGCGCACCTGCTCCCCGCGGATCCAATTCGCGGCCGCTGCGAGATCCGACGTGGCGGGCACCTTGGTCCACCGGGCGATCTCGGGCTCGTTCCACGCCGCCGCGAGTGCATCGGCATCCGTCGACGACGAGCCCCACGGCCGCAGCGAGAACCCGGCCTCGGCCTGGATGATCGGGGGCCACGGCAGCGAGAACGACGGCCGTTCGGCGGGCGCGGGCAGCGCCTCGCGCGGCCCCGGCTCGCTCCCTCCTGACGAGGGCGAGGACGAGGACGAGGACGGCGGTGGCGGTGGTGGCGGTGGCGGTGGTGGCGGCGGGAACGAAGGCGGCGGGGCGAAGGGATCGATGTTCGGTGGCAGGGGCGAATCGGAGGTCATCGCCTCACGGACGCTTGCGAACGGGTCAGACCGACGGCGCCGACGGCTCACGCGGCGCCGCCTCGCAACTCCGCTGCCAGCCGGGACAGGAGCCCGTTGACGAAGACGTGGGAGTCGTCGGTCGAGTAGCGCTTGGCCAGCTCCACCGCCTCGGAGATGCACACTCCGACAGGAACGTCGGTGTGGGCCAGCTCGTAGGTTCCCATCCGCAGCAGCGCCCGGTCGATGGCCGGCATCCGGATCACGGTCCAGCCGACCGAGAACCGGCCGATGATCTCGTCCAGTTCGCCGAGGTGATCGCTCACGCCCACCACCAGCTCGGCGGCGAAGGGCTCAGGCGGGAGCGGGAGGGCGTCGATCACCTCGGCCAGCGCGGGCAGGCCCTTCTGCTCGGCCTCGTACAAAAGGGCGAGGGCTCGCTCCCGGGCCTCCCGGCGCGTGCCCACGCCGTCGAACCCCGACACGCGGGGCGCGACGGCCTCGAGCTCGTCGGCATCGACCTCGGCGAGCACGGCATCCTCGTCGGGGCCGGCGGCATCGGCCGGCAACACCTCCATCGACTCGACGACGTCGCCGTCGTTGAGGTTGAGCTCGGCCGGGTTGGGGCCGCCGGCCGGCGCGTCGGAGAGCGGGGCCATGCTCAGGCCCGCGTGATGTAGTCGCCGGTGCGGGTGTCGACCCGCAGCTTGTCGCCCACGTTCACGAACAGCGGGACCTGGAGGACCTTGCCGGTCTCCAGGGTCGCCGGCTTGCGGGCGCCCGACACCCGGTCGCCCTGCACGCCGGGCTCGGTCTCGGTGACGACGAGCTCCACCGCGGCAGGAAGGTCGACACCGACGATCTCGTCGCCGTACATCTGCAGCACCGCGGAGTCGGTCTCGCGGAGGTAGTCGGCCGCTGACCCGAGCGACGCCGGTGCCACGTTCAACTGGTCGAACGACTGCGAGTCCATGAACACGTAGTCGGTGCCGTCGTTGTACAGGTATTGCATCTCGCGCTTGTCGATCATCGCCTGCTCGACCTTCTCGCCGGCGCGGAAGGTCTTCTCGAGCTGGGCGCCGTTGCGGACGTTGCGCAGGGTGGTCCGCACGAAGGCACCACCCTTGCCCGGCTTGACGTGTTGGAAGTCCACCACCTGGTACAGCCCCTCGGAGAGGTTGAGGCTCATGCCGTTCTTCAGGTCGTTGGTGGTGATGGCCATGGGTGATCCTTCAGGTGCAAGGTGCGGGACGCCTCAGACGGCGGCGGACTTGTGGGTGAGCGTGATGGGGCGGCAACCGTCGGGAGTGACGACCACCGTGTCCTCGATGCGCACGCCACCGTGCTCGGGGAGGTAGACGCCCGGTTCGACGGTGACCACGCAGCGGTCGACCAGCGTAGCAGTGGAGGTCCGCGCCACCCGGGGGGCCTCGTGGATGTCGAGCCCGACCCCGTGACCCGTGCTGTGCAGGAAGGCCTCGCCCCATCCGGCGGCCTCGATCACGGCCCGGCAGGCTTCGTCGACGTCCTTTGCCTCGACGCCGGCGGCCACCGCAGCCACCCCGGCCGCCTGCGCCTCGATGACGACGTCGTACATGCGGGCCTGGGTGGGGGTGGGCTCCCCGACCGTGACCGTTCGGGTCATGTCGGAGTGGTACCCGTCGACGAGCGCGCCGAAGTCGATCACCACGAGGTCGCCCTCGACGATGATCCGATGCGCCGGCCGGTGATGGGGCAGCGCACCGTTCGCGCCGGAGGCGACGATCGTCTCGAAGCTCACGTCCTCAGCGCCGAGGTGCCGCATCGCGCTGTCGAGCTCCAGCCCGAACTCGATCTCGGTCGGCTGGCCGGCCAGCCGGTGCCGGACCGCGCCGAGGGCGGCATCGGCGATCGCACAGGCCGCGCCGATCCGGTCGATCTCCCCGTCGTCCTTCACGAGCCGCAGCCCTTCGACGAGACTGGTCGTGGGCACCAGCTCGATGTCGGGGAACCAGGTCTCGTCGTAGGTGCGCTGGGCCGCCCAGGTGACGGCCTGCGCCTCCAGCCCCAGCCGGGCCACACCACCGGCGGCCACGGCAGCCGTGACGATCTCGCGCTGCTTCAGGTTGTCGACCTCGATCGCCGCCGCGACACCGGCCGCGGCCAGCTGCTCGGTCGCCTGCTGGCCGTAGCGACCGTCGGTGACGAAGGTGAGCCCGCCCGGCGTGACGAGGAGCAGCGCGGCCGACCCCGTGAACCCCGTCAGGTAGCGGATGTTGGTGAGGTTCGTGACGAGCAACGCATCGACCTCAGCCTCGCCCAGCATGGCGGCCAACCGCCCGGCCCGGCCGGCCACGTCCATCGCCCGCAGTTCCCTCGCCGAGAAGTCGGCGTCATCGGTCATGCCCTCAGCTTCCCACCCCCGCCCCGGCACCCCCGAACCAACCCGCCCACGATCGCGCCACCTGGATCATCCGATTTGTGGCGATCGTGAACCTGGTGGGGAGACGATCGACGCAAATCGACCGCATCGGGCGGGCGAGCGTCGATCAGGTCAGGTCAGGGCGGTGAAGGTGTCGAGCAGGAGGGCGCGGTCGTCGACGCGGACGGGCTCGACACCGTTCGGGCCGTCGAGCACGAAGGTGAGGCCGCCGACGGCCTTCTTGTCGCGGGCGAAGAGGGCGACGAGTTGCTCGGGGTCCGAGTCCGGCGGCAGGGCCATCGGGAGGTCGTAGCCGGCGACGACCTTGCGGTGCTCCGCCACCCGATCGCCGGAGATGCGGCCCATGCGGTGAGCGAGCTCCGCGGCGTAGATGAGGCCGATGGCGACGGCTTCGCCGTGACGGAGGTCGTAGCTGCCGGCGGTCTCCAAGGCGTGGCCCAGCGTGTGGCCGTAGTTGAGGATCGCCCGCCGCCCGCCCTCGCGCTCGTCGGATCCGACGACCTCGGCCTTGCACGCCACGCACGCGGCCACGGCCTCGTCGAGCGGGAGGTCGGCCAGGCGATCGACGCCCAGGAACGCGTACTTCGCCATCTCGCCGAGCCCGTTGCGGTACTCCCGCGGCGGAAGGGTGGCGAGCACGTCGGTGTCGCACAGCACGGCCGCGGGCTGCCAGAAGGCACCGACGAGGTTCTTGCCCTCGGGGAGGTTGACACCCGTCTTGCCGCCGATCGCCGCGTCGACCTGGCCGAGGAGCGTGGTGCTGACGTGCACGATGGGCACGCCACGGTGGTAGGCGGCGGCCGCGAAGCCGGCCGTGTCGGTGACGACGCCCCCGCCGACGGCAACCACGCAGTCGCCTCGGGTGAGGCCCCAGCGAGCGAAGTCCCGGCAGAGATCCTCGACGGTCCCGAGGTCCTTGCTCTGCTCCCCCTCGCCCATGGTGAACACGCGGTGTTCGACCCCGGGATCCACCTCGACGGGGATGCCGGCCTGGGTCACGAGGGCCACCCGCTCCACACCGATGGGCAGCACCTCCAGCAACCGGTGCCGCGCACCGGCGCCCACGAGCACGCGGTACGAACGCTCGCCGAGCGGGACCTCGAGCTCGATCACGGCGAGGCCTCCACGGGATCCACATCGGTCTCGGCCGGCGGCCCCGATCCGGGCTCGGGGGTCGGTCCGACCGCGTCGGCCGCGACGACGCCGAGGTCCACGAGGGCCTCGGCCACCTGCTCGGCGAGGCGCCACTTGGGGCGCTCGCCCACCTCGTGGGCCGGGCGGACCTCGACGACCGCATCGGCCACGGCGCGGTACCAGGCGTCGCGCTCGGCATACATGCGGGTGAGGATCTCGGTGGGGTCACCGTCGAGCAGCGGCCGGTGCGGCTTGGCCTTCGCACGCGACGCGAGGAAGGCGGGCTCGGCGTGCAGGTAGACGACGCTCACGTCGCCGGCGCTCAGGGCTCGGCGGTTGGCCTCGGAGACCACGACGCCGCCGCCCGCTCCCAGGACCACCCGCTCGGACTCGCCGAGGACCGACGCGAGCAGGTCGGCCTCGGCGGCACGGAACCCGGCCTCGCCCTCCTCGTCGAACCACGCCGCCACCGATCGTCCGGTCCGAGCCTCCAACTCGACGTCGGCGTCGAGGAACCGCTCGCCGAGGAGCTTGGCCAGCTTCTTGCCGACGGTGGTCTTGCCCGACCCCATCAGACCGACGAGCACGATGTGGTGGCGGACGGGAGCGGGTTGGCCCGTCCCTGGTTGCTCAGGCACCGACCGGGCCCGCGGCAAGCGCCTCGGTGAAGGTGCGGTGGTTGCGCACGAACTCCTCGACCGAATCCCCACCGAACTTGCGGGCCGCTTCGTCGGCCAGGACGAGGGCGACCATGTGCTCGACGACCACGCCGAGGGCGGGGACGGCGGTGACGTCGGTGCGCTCCTTGAAGGACACGCCAGGGTCCTTGGATGCCGTGTCCACCGTCGCGAGGGTGGGCTTGTTGAGCGTCGCGAGCGGCTTCATGGCGGCGCGGACCACCACCGGCTCACCGGTGGACATGCCACCTTCCACGCCGCCCGAGTAGTTCGAGCCGCGGGCGTAGCCGTCGGCCGAGGTCCACGTGAGCGGGTCGTGGGCATCGCTCCCCCGCCGCCCGGCGACGTCGAACCCGTCACCGATCTCGACGCCCTTGACGGCCTGGATGCTCATCACGGCCCGGGCCAACGCGGCGTCGAGCTTGCGATCCCAGTGCACGTGGCTGCCGAGGCCGATCGGGACGCCGTAGGCGATGGCCTCGACCACGCCGCCCAGCGAATCGCCTTCCTTGGCGGCCTCCTTGATCTCGGCCACCATCGCCGCGGCCGCCTCGAGGTCGAGGCAGCGGACCTCGTTCTCGTCGACCCGATCGAGGTCGCCCGGGCCGGGCCGGGCGCCGGTTGCCTTGGCCGGGCCCATCTGGACCACGTGGGACACGATCTGGACGCCGAGGGTGCCGAGCAGCGCCTTGGCCAAGGTGCCCGCCGCGACCCGCGCCGCGGTCTCCCGTGCCGACGCCCGCTCGAGCACGTCGCGCGCGTCGGTGAAGCCGTACTTCTGCATGCCGGCAAGGTCGGCGTGGCCGGGCCGCACCTGGGTGAGGGGGGCCTGCGTCGGACCGTCCGCCATCGCGGGGGACATCTCCTGTTGCCACTTCTCGGGGTTCCGGTCCCACTCCGTGTTGCCGATCTCGACGGCGACGGGCGATCCGAGGGTACGGCCGTGGCGAACGCCGCCCAGCAACGTGACCTGGTCCTGTTCGAACCGCATCCGCGGCCCGCGGCCATAGCCGAGGCGACGCCGGGTGAGCTCGTGGGCGATGTCGTCGGTGGAGATGACCAGGCCGGCAGGCAGCCCTTCGACCACCACGACCAGGGCCCGGCCGTGCGATTCACCGGCGGTCAGGTAGCGGATCACGGGGCAAACCTACCGGTCGCCCCGATCGTCGAACGAACCCCTTCCCCGCCTCCGGGGACGCCCGTCACCGGTTGAGGACGGTGTCGAGGATCGGGTTCGACGCGAGGATCACGGCGACGGCGCCGAGCGCCATCCACGGCCCGAACGGGAACGGCATGCTCTTGCGGCGCACCACGAAGTAGGCGAGGCCGACGAGCAGCCCGAGCACGCTCGCGGCGATCAGGGCGTAGACGATCAGGATCGGGTGCAGGTACCCCAGCCACAGGCCGAGGGTCAGGGCCAGCTTCACGTCGCCGAAGCCCATGCCCTCCTTGTGGGCGATGAGCTCGAACGCGAGCAGGGTCACGAGCAGCCCGCCCGCATAGACCAACATGCCGACGAAGGCACCGCCGATGTGGCCGACCGGATCGTCGGTCACGGTGTAGGCGAGCAGGACGATGACCGGGATGGACACCAGCGCGGTCGGCAGCGTGATCGCATCGGGGAGGATCTGCAGCTCCATGTCGATCACCGACAGGGCCAGCAGGATCGAGAACAGCACCGCGAACGCCACCGCTTCACCCGTGACGCCGAACCGGACCCCCGCGATGACCCACAGGACCGCGTTGCCCGCCTCGACGAGCGGGTACCCCGCGGCGATCGGCTCGCCGCACGACCGGCACTTGCCCTTCAGCAGGATCCACGAGATCACCGGGATGTTGTCGCGACCCTTGATCGGTGTCTCGCACAGCGGACACTTCGACGGCGGGGAGATGATCGATTCCTTGGCCGGGACTCGCACGATCACGACGTTGAGGAACGACCCCACCGCCAGGCCGAAGACACCGAGGAACACGAGGAACATGGGGGTGGGCATCGGACGGGGATCCTACGGGCCGCCGTTGCCTGCGGACGCGCTCGGGGCGCGTCCGCTTCAGGGCTGGACGCTCGAGAGGAACTTGAGCAACGAACCGCGGTCGTCGTCGCCGACCTCGGGGTCGGCCGCTGCCGGTTCGGGCACGGCGGCTGGCGCCTCGGGCTGGAGGGAGTCGGCCACGGGACGGGACTGGGTCTGGCCGTGGAAGTCGTGGCGGGGGACGTCGTGGAACTCGGCGTCGCCGGGGTGCTCCTCGGCATCGGTGTCGTCGTCGAGCGCAGCCCACGGGTCGGTGGCCTCCGGGGCACCGGCGGCGTAGCCCGCCTCGGGTGCCAGGTGCTCGTAGGGCGACTCGTGGTCGACGGCGTCGAAGCCTCGACCATCGACGTGGCCGGTGACCATGCCCTCGACGCCATAGGAGACGCCCTCGCCCGGCAGCGGCTCGGGAAGCAGTGCGTCGTCGTTCGACTCGAGCATCACCGGGCGATCGTCGGCGCGCAGCACGTCGAGATCGTCGTGGTCGTCATGGTCGTCGTGGTCGTCGATCTCGTCGGCAGGGCTGTACGCGTCGGTGGCGAACGGTCGGTCGTCGAGCTCGGTGCCGTCGGCGTAGCCGTCGTCGGCCCGCAAGAGGGCCATGCCGCCCTCGACGAGTCCCTTCACCAGCCGGCTGGCCGTCAGGTCGGTGAGCTCCATCGAGTCGGCCAGGTCTCGGACGCTGCCGCCGTTGCCGAGGATCGCCAGGGCGCGCCACTGGTCGGTCGACACGGTGATCTCGTCGTCGATGTCAGGGGCGAAGGTGATCCAGGCATCCATCGACGGCACGACCGACTCGACGTCGATCCAGTCGGAGACCAGGGCCTCGGCCGCGTTCAAGGTGTCCTCGACGCTCGTCACGTCGACGTCGTCGATCTCCTCGCCCTCGTCGAAGACGAACGAGCCTTCGGGGAGGCGCAGGAGCTCGAACACGACATCGGCCGGGCTCAACGCGTGCGGGGACGTGGAGATGGCGCCGCCGACCACACCACCGTCGCGGAGCCAGACCTCACCGGTGGTCGCGGCGGCCGAGATCTCCAGGCAGCCGGACTTGGCCGTGCCTGCCAAGAGGCGAAGCACGTCGGGGAGGGCAAAGGAGCTGAGATCGCCCTGTAGGGCCACGGGAGCCTCCTGGGTCGGGTGGCGGTTTCGGTCATCCATCGGCAGATCGAGCCTCGAAGTGAAGGGGTTCGGTTGGGGACCCGGTCCGGACATCAAGCCCGGGCCGCGGCATCCATGGTGGCGATGTCGGGGGCGACGCCGGTCCACAGGGTGATGGCGATGGCGGCCTGGTGGACGAGCATGCCGAGCCCATCGACCGTGCGGGCGCCGCGTTGCTCGGCCAGCAGGAGCAATGGGGTCTGCAGGGGCAGGTAGACGAGGTCGATCACGACCTGATGGGCACCGAGGCGCTGCGGATCCACCGGCAGCGGTTCCTCGGCGCCGGGCGCCACACCCATGCCCACCGACGTGGCGTTGATCACCAGGTCGGCGGAAGCCAGGTCGGCCTCCGTGCCGGACCGACCGACCGCGCCGGCGAGCGCCGCCGCCTCCTCGCCCTTCTCGGGCGTGCGATTGACCACGACGACGTCGGCGGCCCCGGCCTCGGCCAGCGCCCGCACGACGGAGCGGGCCGCGCCGCCGGCGCCCAACACGACGCACCGTGCACCTGTCGGGTCGATGCCGTCACTGGCCCGCAGGGAGGCCACCAATCCGTCGCCGTCGGTGTTGTGCCCCACGAGCCGGTCACCGGCCCAGGCGATGCAGTTCACCGCGTCGAGGTCGGCAGCCGCGGGGGTGAGCTCGTCGAGTGAGGCGATCACGTCACGCTTGTGGGGCGTGGTGACCGACAGGCCACCCAGCCCGAGGGTGCGCATGGCCGACACGGCATCGGCGGCCCGACCGGGAGCGACCTCGAAGGCGGCGTAGGTCCAGTCGAGGCAGGCCGCGGCGAAGGCGGCGTTGACCACGGCCGGTGAGCGGGAGTGGCGCACCGGTGTGCCGATCACGCCGGCCACCCGGGTCGCCCCCGAAGGCGCCGGCACCAGGAGCGGATCAGCCACAGCCGAGACCGCGCTGCTTGCAGAGGGCCTTCGCCTGCAAGAAGTCGCTGTAGGTCACCGAGAAGGTGACCTCCTTGGTGTTGGTCAGGACGAAGTAGAGCCAGTCGCCGTCGGCCGGTTCCATGGCCCCCTCGAGGGCGTAGGCGCCCGGCATGGCGATCGGCGTCGGCGGGAGCCCGGTGTGGAGCCGGGTGTTGTACGGGCTGTCGACCTTGTAGTCGGGTTGGGTGCCCTTGACCGCCGCCTCGTAGATGGAGGTCGAGTCGAAGCCCAGCGGGATGCCCTTCTGGAGCCGGTTGTACGTCACGGCGGCGATCTTCGGGGCGTCGGCGGGGACGGCCGCCTCGAACTGGATCATCGACGCGACCTTCACCATGTCGTACGCGGAGAGGTCGAGGCCCCAGCGCTGCTTGATGTGGGCCCGCGCCACCTCGATGCCGAGGCCACCGACCCGCTGCTCCATCTCGGCCGCCATCATCGTCAGCAGCTGGACGCCGTCGGTCCCGCTGCCGACCTCGTAGGTGGCCGGGAAGAGCAGTCCCTCGTAGGACGAGGTGCCGGTGGGCTTGAGTGACGTCGGGATCTTCCCCTGGTCGAGGGCCGCCTGCATGTCGGCCACCGCGATGCGAGGGACCTTCTGGTGGATGCGGGCGAGGATCTTGGCCACCGTGAACCCCTCGGGGATCGTGACCTTGGTGACCTGGGCCGTGACGGGCTTCCCCGGGCCCCTCTCGAGTTGGGCGATCGCCTCGTCGAAGCTGGAGTTCTGCCGCATCTGGTACGTGCCCGCCTGGAACGGGCCGGCGTGCTTGCGATCCATGTAGAAGTTGAACAGCGTGCTGTTGGAGACGACGCCCCGGGCCGCCATCAGGTCGCCGATGCGGCTGGTGGACGAGCCCTCGGGCACCTGGACCGACACCGCGGCGCCGGCGGGACCGGGTGGGTCGACCTGGCGCTGGTACCACCAACGACCACCGAGGCCGACGACCGCCGCGATCAGCCCGAGGACCACGAGGACGGGGATCCATCGGGGCAGCCGGCTCTCACGCCCGAGATCGACGTAGTCGTGGCCGTCGTCCGGGGGCGCAGCGACAGGTGCGTCGACCGACACCGAGGTCGGCTCGGTGAGCACCGCACCCGGCCGTCCGGGGCGGGGACCTCCCAGGCGGCGGGGCGGGCGACGCGGGCCGCCGGCATCGGCGACGGGCGTGCCGGCCCAGATGTCCGGGTCGGCGTAGGGGTCGGCCGACGGCGGCTCCGGCGGACGGCCACCGGCATCCGCGGACGGGCGACGCGCGCCATCCTGGTCGTAGAACGTCACGAGCCGGTTCCCTCCTCGTGCCGGGTGGGATGCCCGGCGTGGTCCAGCCAATCCTGCAGGATCACCGCCGCCGCCACCATGTCGACCACCTTGCGCCGGGCCCGCCCGTCGAGGTCCCCCCGTTCGCGCAGGGCGCGATCGGCGATGCGGGTGGTCAGCCGTTCGTCGTGCAGCTCGACGGGCACACCCACCACGGACGCCAGTTCGTCGCGCTCGGCCAGCACCGCCTGGGCCGCCGGCCCGACGGACCCATCGAGGGCGATCGGGAAGCCGAGCAGCAGCAGGCCCGCGTCCCACTCCGCCACCAGCTCGGCGATCTCGCGGTGCAGGCGCGGCCGATCGCCGTGGCGTTCGAGCGTGGCGATGGGGGTGGCGACGGTGCGGCCGGCGTCGGAGACGGCCACGCCGATCCGCTTGCTCCCGAGGTCCAGTGCGAGCACTCGCATCGTGCGCCGCTAGGAGATGCCGGCAGCGACCCGGGCCAGGTCGAGGGCTTCGTCGATCCGCGACGGGTCGCGTCCGCCGGCCACCGCCAGGTCAGGGTTCTTGCCGCCACCGCCGCCGACCGCCCGGGCCGCATCGGCGATGAGCCCGCCGGCGTCGAGCCCGCTGTCCTTGGCGGCGGCCGACACCAGGGCCACGCCCCCTCCTTCGGGAGCGCCGATCAGCACGACGGCGCGCACCCCAGGCTGGTCGCGGACGGCGACCCCCAGGCTGCGCAGGTCGTCGCGGACGAGCCCGTCCACCCGGGCCACGACGATCCCGTCGACGGCCTGGCCCGCAAGATCCGATGCGCCGCCGCTGGCCAGCTTCGACCGGAGCGACTTGACCTCGGCCCGCAGGTCGCGGAGCTCGGCGAGACGCTTGTCGATGCCGTCGAGCAGCTCGGCCTGGGGTACGCCGATGCGATCGGCGACGGCGGCCAACTCGGCCTCCTCGCGGCGGATGCGAGTGATCGGGCCGGTGCCGCTGATGGCCTCGAGGCGCCGGAGGTTGGACCCGATCGAGCTCTCCGAGACGATCTTCATGGGACCGATGTCGCCGGTGCGGCGCACGTGGGTGCCGCCGCACAGCTCGGTCGAGTGCGGGCCCGCTTCGAGCACGCGCACGATGTCGCCGTACTTCTCGCCGAAGAAGGCGATGGCGCCCAGCTCGACCGCCTCCGCCTTGGTCGTCTCGAAGTGGCGAACCGGGGTGTTGGCCAGGACGTCGGCGTTGACGAGGTCCTCGATCCGCGCGATCTGCTCGGAGCTCACGGGTTCGTAGTGGCTGAAGTCGAACCGGAGCCGATCGGGGCCGACGTAGGAGCCCTGCTGCTTCACGTGGCCGCCGAGGACCTCGCGCAGCGCGTAGTGCAACAGGTGCGTGCCGGTGTGGTTGCGGCGGATGGCGTCGCGGCGCTCGGTGTCGATGGCCGCGGTGACGACCTCGCCGACCTCGATGGTGCCGGCTGTGAGGCGGAGGATGTGGCGGTGCAGGCCGGGGAGCGCCTGCTGTGTGTCGATCACGTCGCCGCCGCCCTGGGGCCCGCCGATCGTGCCGGTGTCGCCCACCTGCCCGCCCGACTCGGCGTAGAACGGGGAGCGGTCGAGGAAGACGCTCACGAGGTCGTCGACTCCGGGCACCACCGCGAGGACGGTGGCCTCGGTGTCGAACTCCTCGCGACCCACGAAGTCGGTGGTGCCGTGCTGGTCGAGCACGGCCTGGAACGCCTCGGCCTCGTCGCCCACGGCGATGCTGCCCTTCTTGGCCTTGGCCGCCGACTGCTGCTTCTGCGTGGCCATCGCCGCGTCGAAGCCGGCCTGATCGACCCCGAACCCGCGGCCTTCGACGATCTCGCGCGTGACCTCGAGCGGGAACCCGTGGGTGTCGTGGAGCTGGAACGCGACGGTGCCCGGCAGTTCACCGCCCTCCTGTACCGAGGTCAGCGCGTTGTCGAGGATGACGAGGCCACCTTTGAGGGTCCGGCGGAAGCCGGCCTCCTCGCGGCCCAGGATGTCGACGATGCCGGCGGCGTTGCCGACGACCTCGGGATAGGCGTCGCCCATCAGGTCGATGGTGCGCTGGGCCAGCACCGGCGTGATCGGGTCCTCGACGCCGAGCAGGTAGGCGAAGCGGATCGCCCGGCGGATGATGCGGCGCAGCACGTAGCCGCGCTCCTCGTTGGACGGCACCACGCCGTCGTTGACGAGGAACGTCATGGTGCGGGCGTGGTCGGCGAGGAGCTTGAGGGCCACGTCGGACTCGGCGCCGTCGCCCAGCTTCACCTTGGTGGCGGTCTCGGCGGCGGCCACGAGCTCGCGCAGCTCATCGGTGGCGAACACGTCGGCCGAACCGATCGTGACGCCGAGCATGCGCTCGAGGCCCGCGCCCGTGTCGATGTTCTTGCTGCGCAGCGGCTCGAGGGATCCGTCGGGCTGGCGGAAGTACTGCTGGAACACGAGGTTCCAGTACTCGACGTAGCGGTTCTCGGCGGCAGGGTTGGCCGGACCGCCATCAGGTCCCCAGTCGGCACCGAAGTCCCAGAACAGCTCCGACGACGGACCGCACGGGCCGGTGTCGCCCATCTCCCAGAAGTTGTCCTTGTCGAGCAACTGGATCCGCTCGCGGGGGAAGCCGATCTCGTCGACCCACAGCGCCACGGCTTCGTCGTCGTCGACGTGGCACGTGACCCAGATGCGCTCACCATCCAGGCCGAGGACCTCGGTGGAGAACTCCCACGCCCAGCGGATCGCATCGGGCTTGAAGTAGTCGCCGAAGCTGAAGTTGCCCAGCATCTCGAAGAAGCTGAGGTGCCGGGGCGAGCGGCCGATGGCATCGAGGTCGTTGTGCTTGCCGCCGGCGCGCACGCAGCGCTGCACCGAAGAGGCGCGCGGCGGGCGCCACGGGACCTGCTCCTCGCCGATGAAGTACGGGACGAACGGCATCATCCCGGAGTTCGTGAACATGGGCGCCGACGGGTGCAGCGGGATGAGCCCGGCCGACGGGACGGGCGTGTGGTCGCGAGCCGTCCAGAAGTCGGTCCAGCCCTTGCGGAGCTCTTGGCCCTTCATCGCTGCGCCCCCCTTCCACGTGGACTCGCGTGCGCCGAGGCCATCCCGGCGCGAGGTCGGACCACCCTATCGGTGCCCCTCCGCGGGACGGAACGGCATCGCTGCCGACCGCGGACCCGACGGCCCTAGGCGTGGCACCTGGCACATCGAGGCGGCGGATCCACCACCTCCATCTGGCGGGTCGACGATCCGTGCGGCTCGCTGCCGCCGCAGCCCGCGACGGTGCCGACCACCACCGACCAGGCGGCCGAGACGGGGCTGCTACCCCGGCGACCCCCGTCGACGGCCCGGCTTCGTTCACCGGCTGACACCGGCCGATCGTTGCGCCGAGGCGGCGTCTCGGCGGGGTCGGACGCGACCCTGGCGCAGGCACCACATGGCCAGGCCGGACGCGGCGACCGCGGGGATGATCGACAGCACGTCGCCGCGGTGCAGCCCGTGCGTGGTGCCCCGCAAGGTCTCGACCACCCGGCCGTCCCACGGGTGGTGGCCGACGACCAGCAGCACCGCGCCCACCGCTCCGAGACCGAGCGCCGCCAATGCGGCCACGACCGCCGACCAGCGGTAGCCGGCGATCGACCACCGATCCGGGCGGAGGTCGGCGCCGGGGCCGGGGCGAAGGTCTGGGTCTGGGTCGAGGTCGGTCACCGGCGGGCGCGACGGCGTGAGGTGGTCGCCGTGCCGAGCGGCGGCGGGACGCGGCTGGCCCGCCGGGAGCCACCTCGCGGCGGGGTGCCGGTCGTGCCCGGCGGGGTTCCTGCCGGGGCTGTCGCCCGCTTGGTCGGGCCGACGAACGTCCGATCCTCCACGCGAGCCCGCAGCTCCGCCTCGGTGGCGCGCATGGCCGCCCGGCCCTCGGTGGCGGCGGCCTTCACCGTGCGGCCGAGGTCGCGCGTGGACGAGCCCACGCGCTCGACCACCTGCTCGGGCAGGTAGCGCTCGACGGTGGCCTCCACCTTGCGCTTGGCCCAGAACGCTCCGCCCGCGCCGACGGCCATGCCCGTGCTCATCCAGAACGCCCGCTTCAACACCGCGCTACTCCTTCCGCAGCCGCTTGGCCGCTCGGCTCGCGCCGGAGGTCATGGCCACGGTCTTGATGACCGGCGCCGAGAGCGCCCGGTAGGCGAGCTTCGAGGTGGCGTCGACCGTGGCGGAGATCGACTCGGCGCTGCCGACCAGCCGGTCGACACGGGCCAGCTCCTCGTTGGCGGCGGCGAGGCTGGCGGCCAGCTCGTCCACCAGCGGGAGCGCCTGGTCGTTGATCTCGTCGAGGGTGTGGGTCACGCGTCGCAGCACCACCAGGAGCCGAGCCGCCACGAACAGCACCACCACCACCGCCACGATGCTGCAGCCGGTGACCACCACCAACGCGAGGTCCGAGGCCGAGAGCTCGGCGAGCACGGCGGCGCTCACGAGCCGGGCTCCGGGCTGGTCTCGGTGGTCTGGCGGAGGCGCGCCATGCGATCTGCGATCTCCCGTTCCCGGCCGTGGCTCGACGGCACGTAGTACTGCTGATCGGCGACCTCCGGCGGCAGGTACTGCTGGGGCACCCATCCCCGGGGGTCGTCGTGAGGGTAGTCGTAGCCGTCGCCGTGGCCGATCTTCGCCGCCCCCTGGTAGTGGGCATCGCGCAGGTGGGCCGGCACGCCCGATGACGGCTTGTCGCGCACGTCGGCCCGGGCCTGGCCGATGGCGACGATCGTTCGGTTCGACTTCGGGGCCGTGGCAAGGTGGATCACCGCCTGGGCCAGGTTGAGCTGAGCCTCGGGCAGGCCGACGTACTCGACTGCTTGGGCTGCCGCCGTCGCCACCAGGAGCGAGAGCGGGTCGGCCTCGCCGATGTCCTCCGACGCCAAGATGACCAGTCGGCGGGCGATGAACCGTGCGTCCTCACCCGCTTCGAGCATGGTGGCAAGCCAGTACAGGCCGGCGTTGGCGTCGGACCCACGGATGCTCTTGATGAAGGCCGAGATCACGTCGTAGTGGTCGTCGCGGCCGTACCGCAGCGCCTTGGTGCCGAGCGCAGCCTCGGCGTCGGCCAGCGACACCACGACCGGGGCTCCCTCGGACCGGCCCCGAGCCAACGTGACAGCCACCTCGAGGCTGGTGAGCGTGTGCCGCCCGTCGCCGTTCGACCGAGCGGCGAGGTGGTCGGCGGCCTCGTCGTCGATCGACGCGCCTTCGGCCTCCAACGCCTTGGCGATCAGTGCCCGCGAGGCCGCGTCGTCGAGGGGTTCCAGACGGAACAGGGTCGACCGGCTCAGCAGCGGCGGGTTCACCTCGAAGTACGGGTTCTCGGTGGTGGCACCGATCAAGGTGAGCAGCCCGCTCTCGACGGACGGGAGGAGCGCGTCCTGCTGGGACTTGTTGAACCGGTGCACCTCGTCGAGGAACAGGATCGTCCCCTGGCCCCGCTCGCCGAGGCGCTGCTCGGCGCGAGCCACGACCTCGCGCACGTCCTTCACCCCGGCGGTGACCGCGGAAAGGGTCTCGAAGGCCTTCGCCGTGTGACCGGCGATCACGCGCGCCAGCGTGGTCTTGCCCGTGCCCGGCTGCCCCCAGAGGATCACCGACGACAGCCGGTCCGCCTCGATCAGCACCCGCAGCGGCTTGCCCGGGCCGATGAGCTGGTCCTGCCCGACGATGTCGTCGAGCCGGCGCGGGCGGAGGCGGTCGGCCAGCGGTGCCCGCGACGCCAGCCGGTCCTCCCGAGCCGCCCCGAAGAGATCGTCGGCCATCGTCAGCCCCCCGTCACGAGGTGGGTTCCGCCCGAGGTTCCTGCGCGGCGAGGAGCCGATCGAGCTTGGCCTCCACCCGGGCCAGGTCGTCGGAGTCGACGACCCGGAGCCGCAGGCTGGCCATCTCCCGCGCCAGGTAGTCGAGATCGGCCTTCACGTCGTTGCCCCGACGGCGGTCTTCGGCAGCCTCGTGGCGGTCCCGCTCGGCCTGGCGGGTCTCGGCCAGCAGGATCAACGGTGCCGCGTAGGCCGCCTGGGTGGAGAACACCAGGTTCAGGGCGATGAACGGCCCGGGGTCGAACCGCATGCCTTGCGGCCCGAAGGCGTTCCAGCAGATCCACGCCGCGACGATGATGGTCTGGATGGCCAGGAACTTCGCCGTGCCCAGCGTGTGGGCGATGCGCTCGCTGAAGCGGCCGAAGCCCTCCGGGTCGTAGTGGTACCCGAAGCGGTCGCCGTAGCGCGGGACGGAGAGGTCCGGCGTCGGCTTGCGGAAGCGCTTCAGGAACGACACGCGGAGAAGTTACCCGTCCCGGCCCATCGTTCCCCGCGACGTTCGTCCCCGAACGCCTGTTCAGCGCGGGGGCGTGACGTCCCGGTTCGGGCGCGACGGCGGGAAGTTGAAGCCCGCGGGCGGGAGCCATCCGCTGTCGCCGATGACCTCGCCGATCTCCGCCATGTTGAGCACGTCCATCTCGAGGGAGAAGCGGCCCTCGCCCGCGTACTGGAGCACCGAGAGGCCGGGTGCCTGGAACGGCGTGCCGTCGGCCCGCTCCCCCGGCAGCCGGTTCCACCACATCGACACGACCCGATCGCCGTCGGACATCGTCCATTCCTCGGGGAACGTCCAGTCGTCGAGCCCCGCCATGCTCTCCTCCATGAACGCGGCGATGGCCGCCCGGCCCTCGACGCGGCCCCACGCCGGGTCGACGAACACCGCATCCTCGGTGAAGAACTCCTCGCCCAGGCTCGACCACGTCCGCTCACCCCGGTGGACTGCCTCGCGACCCTCGACGTACCGCGCGTATGCCGCCTTCGCCTCGGTCGAGCGGTCGCGGTCGGTCGTGTCACCCATGTCGGTCCCCTGGTTCGTCGACGAGACCGGGACCGTACGCCGTGCCTTCTCGCGGCGCGCACCCCCCACCCCCGCCCCCCAACCGCACCCCAACCCCAACCCCAACCCCAACCGCGGCCAGCTCGTCGGCGACACGGTGGGCGGGCGCCGTTCGTCGCCCATCGCCCGCCGGTCGGCCGCCTCGCCGGTCACCCTTTGTCCACCCAGGCTGGCCAGGGCTGGGGCGGGGTGTTTTGTCCGGTTCTCTGGCCGTTTATGGCGATATGTCGACATCACAGGAATCGTTCGGCCGGAATTCCTGTCGATCTCCCCCCTCAGGGGTGCACGATCGACACAAATCCGGGCTGGAGGCGCCCGACCGGGCCAGATCGTCCCCACCACGGCCCGGCGATGGCGTGGAGTGGGTCAGGTGGCTTTGGGGAGGGTGCGGAGGCCGAGGTCGGCGAGCTGGTTGGCGTCGACGGTCGTGGGGGCGCCGGTCATGGGGTCGAGGCCGGACTGCGGCTTGGGGAACGCGATGACCTCGCGGATGTTCTCCTCGCCGGCGAGGATCGCGGTGAGGCGGTCGATGCCGAAGGCGAAGCCGCCGTGAGGCGGGGCCCCGTACTTGAACGGCGTGAGGAAGAACCCGAAGCGCTTCTCGGCCTCCTCCTCGGAGATGCCGAGCAGGCGGAAGATGCGGGCCTGGAGGTCGGGCTCGTGGATCCGGATGGAACCCGAGCCGAGCTCCCAGCCGTTGAGCACGAGGTCGTAGGCGAGCGACCGGACGGACATCGGGTCCGACTCGAGCTTGTCCATGTCGTCGGGATGCGGGTGGGTGAAGGGGTGGTGGCCGGGCTTGGGGTTCCCGGCGTCGTCGCGGCCGACGAACATCGGGAAGTCGACGACCCACACGTAGCGGTACGGGCCCTCGTGCACGGGTGGGCGGCCGAGCTCGTTGCGGAGCACGCCGAGCACCTCGCAGGTGTTGGCCCACTCGTCGGCCACGATCAGCAGGAGGTCCCCGGCTTCGGCCTCGAACGTGGCGACCAGCCCGGCCACCTCGGCCTCGCTCAGGAACTTGGCGACGGGCGACGTGAACGTGGTGCCGCCCTCGTCCACCTTCAGCCACACGAGGCCCTTGGCACCGGAGGCCTTGGCCCGGTCGGTGAGGCCGTCGAGCTTGTTGCGGCCGTAGTCGGCAGCGGCCCCGGGGACCTTGATCCCCTTGATGCTCGGTGCCTTGAACGCGTTGAACCCGGTCTCGGAGAAGATCGCCGTGAGCTCCACCAGCTCCAGGCCGAAGCGGAGGTCGGGCTTGTCGATGCCGTAGCGGTCCATGGCCTCGTGCCACGTGATCTGCTGGATCTCGGGCGGGCGCTCCCCCGTGACCGCTTCGGCGGCGGCCACGACTGCTTCGGAGATGAAGGCGAGGACGTCGTCCTGCGTGACGAAGCTGGCCTCGGCGTCGAGCTGCATGAACTCGTACTGGCGGTCGGCGCGGAGGTCCTCGTCGCGCAGGCACCGCGCGATCTGGAAGTAGCGGTCCGTGCCGCCGACCATCAGCAATTGCTTGTAGAGCTGCGGGCTCTGGGGCAGCGCGTAGAAGTCGCCGGGGCGCTGGCGGCTGGGGACCAGGAACTCGCGAGCACCCTCGGGGGTCGAGGGCATGAGCATCGGGGTCTCGACCTCGATGAAGTCCTGGGCCTCCATGGACCGGCGGATGGCCGAGTTCACCTTGGCCCGCACCCGCAGGTTCTTCTGCATGCGCTCGCGGCGGAGATCGAGGTAGCGGTAGCGGAGGCGGACCAGCTCGTCGACGTCGTCGGCGCGGTCGTCGAGGGGGAACGGCGGCGGCTCGGCGGCCGACAGGATCTCGACCGTGCAGTCCTGCAGCTCGATCTGGCCGGTGGGCAGCTTGTCGTTGACGGTGCCCTCGGGCCGCGGCGCGACGGTGCCGGTGATGCGCAGCACGTACTCGCTGCGCACGTCGGTGTCGTCGTGGACCACGCACTGGATCACGCCGGTGTGGTCGCGAAGGTCGACGAACGCGAGGTGCTCGCCGTGCTCGCGTCGCTTGGCCACCCACCCGCACACGGAGACCTGGCGGCCGACATCGGTGGCGCGCAGCTCCCCGCAGTAGTCCGTGCGCATTCCGGCGGCTTCGGTCATGTCTGGTCCTTGGCGGTGTGGTCGATCAGTGCGGAGAGGTGGGCGACGAGGTCGGCCCGGGCGACGGCGTCTTGGTGCTCGCCGAACTCGGCCCGCAGCGGGCGGACGGTGGCCGTGTCGTCGGCCAGCTCCTGGTCGCCGACGATCACGGCGTGCGAGGCACCCGAGCGATCGGCCGCCTTCATCTGGGCCCGCATGCCCTTGCCGTCGAAGGCGCGGTCGCAGCGGATGCCGGCGGCGCGGAGCTGCGCGGTGAGGTCTCGGGCCACGTGGTTGCCGTCGGTCACGTCCACGACGAACACGTCGACGCGGCCCTGTGGTCCGGGGAAGACGCCTTCTGCGTCGCACGCGATGAGGAGGCGCTCGATGCCCGAACCGAACCCGATGCCCGGTGTCGGTGGGCCCCCGAGCTCTTCGACGAGCCCGTCGTAGCGGCCGCCGCCGAGGATCGTGGCCTGCGCGTTCTCGACCATCGACGGCACGAACTCGAACGTGGTGTGGGTGTAGTAGTCGAAGCCGCGGACGAGGCGCGGCTCGAGCACGTACGGGATCCGCAGGGCGGCGAGGCCCTCCTTCACCCGCTCGAAGTGCTCCTGGCTCTCCGGCGACAGGTGGTCAGCGATCGCGGGAGCGCTCGCGGTGACCTGCTTGGTCTGGGTGCGCTTAGAGTCGAGGACGCGCATGGGGTGGCGTTCGACCTTCTCGCGATCGTCCTCGGCCAGCTCACCGATGCGGTCCGACAGGAACTCACGCAGCACCTCGACGTAGCGGAGCCGATCGTCGGCTGTGCCCATCGTGTTGAGCAGCAACTCGACCTTGCGGAGGCCGAGCGCCTGGAGGAACTCGCACCCGAGGGCGATCACCTCGACGTCGACATCGGGGTCGGCGGAGCCCAGCACCTCGAGGCCCACCTGGTGGTGCTGGCGGTAGCGGCCGGCCTGCACGTTCTCGTAGCGGAACGCAGGGGTGGCGTACCAGACCTTCCACGGCGACGCCGGCTGGTGCTGCACGAACGCCCGCACGATCGACGCGGTGCCCTCAGGACGCAGCGCGATGCGCCGGCCGCCCTTGTCGTCGAAGTCGTACATCTCCTTGCGCACGGCGTCGGCGCCCTCGGACTCGCGCTGGAACACGCCGAGGTCCTCGAAGAGGGGTGACTGCACCAACCCGTAGCCGGCCCGCTCGACGACGGTCGCGTAGGTGGCGAGCAACTGCTCCCAGCGAGCCGAGGCGGGAGGAAGGATGTCCTGGGTGCCCTTCGGCGCCTGGAAGCGGGCTCGTGCCATGGACGAGCAAACCTACCGGCCGCCCCCCGACCACCCGAAACGAATGGCCTGCGGCCGATCAGGCCTCGTCGGGTCGGCTCGGGCCGGTCAGGTCATGGCGGTCGTGACCGTGGTGCGCGACACGAGACGGCCGGCTCGGAACGTGAGCCGGTGCGCCGAGGCCCGGGCGAGGGCTTGGCCGACGTCCGCTCCTTCGATGGCGAACACATCGGCGCGGGACCCGACGGTGAGGTCCGCGGGCGCGAGACCGAGCGCGGCGCGCGACGAGGTGCTCGCCGCCGCCCACGCCTCAGCCGGTGACAGGTGGGCGGTCAGCGCCAGCAGGCGCGCGGCATCCACGAGGTCGGTTCGGCCGAGCGGGCAGAACGGGTCCTCGACGTTGTCGGCCCCGGTCGCCACGACCACGCCTGCGTCGAGCAGCGTCCTGACGGCGGTCACGCCCCGAGGCGTCGCGACCGGCCGGCCGCGCCCTTGGAGCCAGAGGTTCGTCGGCGGGAGCGCGACGACCGCGATGCCCGCGTCGGCGAGGCGCACCGCGGTGGCGTGCTGCTCGGCGGCATCCTGCTGGCCGAGGCTGACGCAGTGGCTCGCCGTGGCCCGGCCGCCGAGCCCGCGGGCACGAACGGCGTCCACGTAGGCGAGCAGGGAGCGGCTCGACGGATCGAGCTTCTCGTCGACGTGCAGGTCGATCGGTAGGTCCCGCCGGGCGGCCAGGTCGACCAGCGCGTGCACGGATGCCACCGGGTCGGAGTCGGTGGCCGGCGCGCCGCCGACGAGGTCAGCACCGAGGTCGAGGGCCCGCTCGGCCTGCGCCCAGGTGGCCTGCACCACGTCGTCGTCGCCGACCAGCGGCGCGGTGACGAGCGCGACCACCTGCACGTCGCAGCGGTCGGCGACGTCGTCACGGACGGCCAGCACGGCCTCCAGCACCGCAAGGTCGATGGTGGCGTGGACGTTGACGTGACTGCGGACGGCGGTGGTCCCCGAGACGACGTAGCGGTCGATCGCCTCGGTGGCCCGGCGGTGCACGTCGTCGAACGTCAGCGACGGCGCGTGGGCCAGCCACGCGCGGACCGCGTCCATCAGCTCGCCCGAAGGGTTGGGCGCATCGCCGATGGTGCCGACCTTGTCGAGGTGCACGTGCGGCTCGGCACCGACCGGGAGCAGCACCAACCCGGTGCAGTCGACGACATCGTCGGTCGGCTGCACCACGAGTGATGCAGCCGCCGCAACCACCGTCCCCGAGACGTCGTCGAGGCGCAGCACCAGCGACGCACCGTCGGCACCGACGCCACCCGTGAGCAGCCGCGTGGTCACGAGCCGGCGAACCGGGAGGACCAACCGCTCGCTGCGAGGCGCGCCGCCTCGGACGCGTGGTCGGAGGCAGCGGGATCGAGGTCGGGGTCGGCGAGGTGGCCGGGGTTGCAGATGCCGAGCGGGTCCACCGCCGCCTTGAACGCCCGCTGCTCCGGACCGAAGTCGCGGATCGACGAGGCGCCCAGCTTGGCCTGGTGGATGTTGACGACGAGGCAGTCGAGGGCTTCGGCCGCGGCGGCGACCTCGCCGATGCGACCGGGCACCGAGCCGTCCACGCCCAGGGCGACCTGGGGCGCCGGGCGTCCGGCGAAGCGCTGGCACGTCGACGACACCCAGTTCGGCTCGCCGATCTCGTCCAGCAGCGTGAGGAGGGTGCCCACCGGGTCCACCGGCGGGAGCAGGAACAGCACCTCGGCCAACGTGGGCTGCTGCTTGCGCAGCCACCACATGGCGTGGCCCCAGGTGTACTCGTAGCCGGGGAAGCCGCGAGGCCCCTCCCCCACGGCCACGTCCATCGTGATCGACCCGCCGCGCCTCGCAGCCAGGTCGGCCAGGCCCTCGACCGAGTGCGAGGCCACCATGCACAACGCGCCCGCTCGATCCGCCGGGAAGCATCCCTCCAGCGGCACCAGGTAGCTCGCCATGATCGGATCCATGGGCATGCAGTTCTTCACGTCGAGCCCGTCAGCGAGCGTCACGTCGCCACCGAAGCGCATGGCGTCGCCGAACGTGGGGAACGTGAGGGCGATGTCGCGCCAGGGGTGGGCGACCGTGAGCGGGAACTCGACCTCGGTCACCAGGCCGGACATCCCGAAGCTGAACTGGACGAGACCGGTCTCCTCGCCGCGCAGCTCGATCGTCCGGGGTTGCTCCTCCACCGTGACCACCCGCAATCCGGCGACGTTGCCGAGATCGGCCAGGCCGCCGTGGCGGATCGATCCGACGCCGCCGTGGCCGCCGATCACGAACCCGGCCGCCGTCGACATGCGCTTGCTCGACGGGTGGATGCGCAGCTCCCGGCCGAGCGGCGCGGCGGCTTCGTCGATCTCGGGGAGCAACGTCCCCGCCCGGACCCGCACGCTGCCCTCGTCGATGCGGATGACCCCTTTGAGCCGGCTCAGGTCGACGACGATCCCACCTTCGAGGGGGATGGACTGACCGAAGTTGCTCGTGCCCGACCCGCGGGGGACGACCGGGACGCGATGGCGGGCGCACGCGGCAACGAGGTCGATCACCTCGCGTTCGTTGGCCGGCATGGCGACTGCGTCAGCCAGGGACCCGCCGACCTCCGACGCCATCAGCGGGCCGAGCATGTTCGACCGGTCGGTGGAACGGCGCCGGACCAGCTCGGCATCGTCGGTGATGGTGAGGTGCGGCACCTCCGCCTGGACGGCGGCAAGGGCGTCGGAACGATCGTGGCGGGCAGGCACGCTCACAGTGAGCCAGGTCCGTGTTTCGAGCGTGTGGCTCGCCGGTGACAGGTCACCGCTCGGTCAGGCCCTGCGTTGCGGGGTGCTGTGGTCCCAGTCGGCGAGCAGCGTGCGGATCGCGGTGGTGAGCACGAGCGGCTGGTCGAGCATGCCGTGGTGGCCTGCCTCGGGGATCTCCACCACCGGCGCCGACCGGCCGAGCATCTCGTACATCGACTCGCCGATGTCAGGGGTGACGAGCCCGAACTCGGCACGCAGGAGGGCGAACCGGCAGCGGACCTGCGGCAGGTACGGCAGCGCCACGGCGCGGATCGATGACGTGAACGCGTTGAACAGGTTGTGGTCGAACTTCCAACTCCACCCACCGTCGACCTCGTGCAGCGATCGCCGGGCGACGTGGTGCATCACGTAGGGGAGGTAGTGCTCCTGGGGCGGCACCGTGCGGAACCGGGCCAGGGCGTCGTCGAGCGTCGGGTACACCCTGGGCACGCCGAAGGCCTGCTTGGCCTGGGCCGCACCCACCTCATGGTCGGGCACGGCGACGGGCGAGTCCACGACGATGACGCCGTCGACGGCATCGGCGTGGAGGGCGGCGGTGGCGATGCTGACGAAGCCGCCCATCGAGTGGCCGACGACCACGGGTGGCCCGTCGATGCCGGCGTCGGCGGCCACCGCCACCACTTCCGCGGCCCACTGCTCGAGGGAGTAGGCGTCGCGGTGATCACTGTCTCCATGGCCCGACAGATCGAGCGCGACCACCCGGTACTGCCGGGCGTAGGCCGCGGCCATGTGCGTCCACCAGTGCGCATGCGCCGCGCCACCGTGCACGAACACCAGGCCACGCCGCGCCGGCTCGCCCCAAGCCAGGTAGTGGATCTTGGCCCCGTTGACCTCCACGACCTCGTCGAAGAACGGCGTGTGCAACGCCCGCCGGAACCACCCTGGCGCGTCCGGGTCGATCAACTCATCCACATCAGCAACCACGACCGTGGACCGTACCCTCCGACCAACCCAAGCCCCGAAGACGAGGCCCCCGGGGGGTCCGGGGTCGCAGACCCCGAAGGGCTGGGGGTCGCAAACGAGGACGAGATCGACCGCGACGACGAAGCAAGGCCACCGAGCGGAGCGAGCCCGGGGGGTGTCGGGGGGCAGAGCCTGCGGCGCCCCCTGACGACCGAGGAGGTGCGGCGAAGCCGTGCCGACGAGCGAAGACGGACGCCGTCAGGCGTGCAGGAAGGAGGTTCGAGGAAGGGAGCGAGCGCAGCGAGCTCCCTGACGAGAGGGGACCCTCAGGTCCCGAGCCGCTTCACGAAGGCGTAGTAGGTCTCGGCGCTGGCGTAGCAGGTGGGCTTCTTGTACCAGCTGGCCTTGGCGCAGACGGCCTTCATGTCGCCGAGGAAGGCGGAGTCGATCTTGCCCTTGTTGGTGGCGTTCCAGATCGCGTTGGCCTTGAAGTTGCGGTAGTTGAAGTCGTGGCGGCGGCACGGCATCGAGAAGTCGACGCCGAGCGGCTTGTCGGGCGACCACGAGCAGAGGTCGGTGGTCCAGATGAAGCTGTTGTTCGGCGCGACGGTGCGGTGGTTGTACATGTCGACGAAGTACGGCTGGGAGCCGAGCTCCTTGTACAAGATCACCTGCTTCTCGCTCGTGGTGATGGCACCGGCGGTGGTCGGCGCCACCACTCCTGCCACCGAGACGACGGCCAACGCCAACCCGAACACGCGACGTGCGATCCGCATGGATTCTCTCCCCTGGTCTGCTTCCCCGGTCCCGGACATCTGTACGGAACGGGGTGATGGTAGGCCAAGGCGCGTCGGCGCGGGAGGATCGGTCGGTGGCCCGGCCGCGGGTCAGACGGAGACGGCTGCGCCGGGCAGGACCCGGTAGGACTCGTAGACGCCGTCGAGCCCTCGGATCGTCCCGAGGACCGCGCCCAGGTGGTTCGGGTCACCGAGCTCGAAGTCGAAGCGCATGATGGCCATGCGGTCGTTGCCGGCCTTCATGTTGCAGCTGAGGATGTTCACGTGATGGTCGGCGAGGGCACTGGACACGTCGCGCAGCAACCGGGGCCGGTCGAGGGCTCGCACCTCGATGGATGCGACGAACGTGCCGCCGGCGTGGTCCTCGTCCCACTCGACCTCGATCATGCGGTCGCGCTGGCCGGTCTGGAGGGAGACCGCGTTGGCGCAGTCGGCCCGGTGGACCGACACTCCACGGCCACGGGTGACGAAGCCGATGATCTCGTCGCCCGGCACCGGGGTGCAGCAGCGTGACAGCCGCACCATGACGTCGTCGAGGCCCTCGACGTGGACGCCGGCACCCGGCTTCGTGGTCTTGGAGCTGCGGGGGCGGCTGACGGTGGTGGGCAGCTGATCCTCTCGGCCGGGGTCGCCGGATCGCAGCAGCCGGGTGATGCGGGTGACGACGGCCTCGGCCGACACGTGGTGCTCACCGATCGCGGTGTACAGCGCGTCGAGGTCCGCGTAGTTGAGGCCGGTGGCCGCGTCGGCGAGGACCGCGTGGGGCAGCTTCTGGGTGGGCAGGCCCTCCCGGCGCAGCTGCTTCTGCAGGTCCTCGCGACCGGTCTCACGGGCATCCTCGCGGCGTTCCCGCGAGAACCACTGCCGGATCTTGTTGGCGGCCCGGGGCGTGTGGACGATCTGGAGCCAATCCCGGCTCGGGCCCGAGCCCTCGACCTTGGACGTGAAGATCTCGCACGTGTCGCCCGATGCGAGCTGGTGGCTGAGCGACACCAGGCGACCGTTGACGCGGGCGCCCACGCAGGAGTGGCCCACCTCGGTGTGCACCGCGTACGCGAAGTCGATGGGCGTGGCCCCCTTCGCCATCGTGACGACCTTGCCCTTGGGCGTGAAGACGTAGACCTCGTCCTGGTCGAGGTCGACCTTGAGGGTCTCCATGAACTGCTCGGGGTCCGACGTCTCCTGCTCCCAGTCGACGATCCGGTTCAGCCAGGCCAGCTCGTCGGACGGGGAGCCGCGCTTGTAGGCGAAGTGGGCGGCGACGCCGAACTCGGCGCGCTGGTTCATCTCGGTCGTGCGGAGCTGCACCTCGAGGGGCTTGCCCTGGGGCCCGATGACGGTCGTGTGCAGCGACTGGTACAGGTTGAACTTGGGCATCGCCACGTAGTCCTTGAAGCGACCTTGCACGGGGCGCCAGGTGGCGTGGATCGAGCCGAGCGCGGCGTAGCAGTCGCGCACCGAGTCGACCGTGACCCGGATGCCGACCAGGTCGTAGATGTCGTCGAACTGGCGGCCCTTGACGACCATCTTCTCGTAGATGCTCCAGAGGTGCTTCGGGCGACCCGACACCTCGGCCTCGACGCCGAGCTCCTCGAGGCGCATGCGGACCTGTTCCAGGACCTGCTCGAGGTAGAGCACGCGCTCGGGCGCGCGGGTGGCGACCATGTGGTCGATCTCGGCGTACTGCTTGGGGTGCAGGGTGGCGAAGCTGAGGTCTTCGAGCTGCTGCTTCAGGTCCTGCATGCCGAGGCGGTGGGCCAGGGGGGCGTAGACGTCGAGCGTCTCACGGGCGATCCGGCTCTGCTTCTCGGGGGCCATGGCGCCGAGGGTCCGCATGTTGTGCAGGCGATCGGCGAGCTTGATCATGAGGACCCGGAGGTCCTTGGCCATGGCGACGAGCATCTTGCGCATCGACGCGGCCTGCTGGGCGGCCTTGGAGTCGAACTGGACCCGATCGAGCTTGGTGACGCCGTCGACGATGCGGGCCACCTCGTCACCGAACTGCGTGGCCACCTCGGGAAGGGTGACGCCGGTGTCCTCGACTGAGTCGTGCAGGAGGGCGGCGGCGACGGTGACGTCGTCGAGGCCGAGGTCGGCCACGATCATGGCCACCGCCAACGGGTGGTGGATGTACGCCTCGCCGCTCTTGCGGTGCTGGCCCTCGTGGGCCGCGGCCGCCAGCTCGTAGGCCTGGCTGATCAGCGCCGTCGACGTCTTCGGGTGGTGGCTGCGAAACGAGGCGAGCAGGGGCGCGAGCTCGACTGAGGCGGGGGCGCTCGATCGGCGCCACGGAAGCACCCGGCTGACCGTTGGCATGGCGGCCAGCCTACGGCTCGGCCACCCCGGTCCGTGCCCGGGCCGGCGCCCCGGTCGGTCCCTGGGTCAGTAGGTGATGAGCGAGGTGACGGGGCGGTCGGGCAGCTTGGCGCGGCCCGACAAGAACCCCAGCTCGATCAAGAACGCAAGGCCGACGACCTCCGCGCCCAGTCGCTCGAGCAGCCGGACCGTGGCTGCCGCGGTCCCGCCGGTGGCCAACACGTCGTCGACCACGAGCACCCGCTCACCGGGTACCACTGCGTCACGGTGGATCTCCAGGAGGTCTGTCCCATACTCGAGCTCGTACTCCTCGCGCTCGATCTCCCACGGCAGCTTCCCGGCCTTGCGCACCGGCACGAACCCGGCGTCGAGCCGCAGCGCCACCGGTGCGGCCACGATGAACCCCCGAGCCTCGATCCCGACCACGGCACCGATCTCGGCCTCCGCGAACGGGCCTGCCAAGCCGGCGATGGCGGCCTCGAAGGTGGCGGCGTGGGCCAGCATCGGCGTGATGTCCTTGAACACCACGCCCGGCTTCGGGAAGTCCGGGATGTCACGGATGTGGCCGGCGAGCGTTGCCGCCAGGGCAGCCGACGCGCCGTCGTCGGTCATCGCTTCTTGCCCTGCTTGCGCGGCCGCGGCATGGATCCGGCCGGCGCGCCACGGTCCCCGACGACCGCGGTGCCGACCGGAGTGCGGCCCGAACCGCCCGCGTCGGCGAGCTGGGTCCCCGCGGTGCCGCCGAGCACGCGGGCCCGCAGCTCGCGGTAGCGGGGCTCGCGCTCCTTCAACATGGCGAGCAGCGGGGTGGCGATGAAGATCGACGAGTAGGCGCCCGAGAGCAGGCCGAGGAACAAGGCCAGGCCGAACTCCTCGAGCGTGGTGGCCTTGAGGATCACAGCCCCGATGACCAGGACCGACAGGATCGGCAGCAAGGCCGTGATCGAGGTGTTGAGCGACCGCATCAGCACCTGGTTGAGCGACGTGTTGGCCATCTCGGAGTAGGTGACCTTCGAGCGCTTGCCCAGGGCCTTCGTGTTCTCGTCGACGCGGTCGAACACGACGATGCCGTCGTAGATCGAGAAGCCGAGGATGGTGAGGATGGCGATGACCGTGGCGGGGGTCACGGGGAACCCGAAGAGGGCATAGATCCCGACCACGATCACGAGGTCGTGCAGGAGCGCCGCCAACGTCGCCAGGGCCATGCGGAACTCGAACCGCAGCGTGATGTACAGGGTGATGGCGATCAGGAACACGATGAGGGCGTTCAACGCCTTGTTCGAGATCTGCTTGCCCCAAGAGGGCCCGACGGTGTCGACGGTGACCTGGCTGACCTTGGAGCCCGTGAGCGTGGCGAGTTCCTTGGAGACCGACTGGCCGACGCGCTCGACCTCGGCGGACTCGAGGGTCGACAGCTGGTCCACACTCGCTTGCATGGTGCTGACGGCCGATCGGGCCACCTTGGCCTTGGCACTGTCCCCCTTCGCCTTGGCCATGGCCGCGGGCACGGCCTTGACCTCGTTGCGGAGGGTGGTGAGGGGTGCGGGAACAGCCTGGCGGAACGGCCCGTCGATCCCCTGGACCTGGGCCAGCACGTCGTCGATCGCGGTGCGCGCGCTCTTCGGCGCCTTGCTCGACAGCGAGCGGAGATCCCGCTCGGTGGCGGCCAAGGTGGAGGTGGTCTTGGCCGCCGGCTTGGCCGTGGCCTCGGCCTCGACCGAGATGAACGTGCCCTTGCCGGTGCCGGAGCTCTGGGTGACGAGCTGGACCTGGACGTCGTTGTAGCCCAGCTTGGTCATCGCCTTGGTGACCTCGGCCACCGACGCGTGGCCGGCGGGGACCTTCCAGACGGTGCCACCGGTGAAGTCGATGCCGAGGTTGAGGCCCCGGTTGGCGAACGCGGCCGCGCCGATGAGGATCACCACCGCGGACAGCGCGAACCACACCTTCCACCGTCCGACGATGTCGGCCCTGGTCTCGCCGTGGTACAGCCGCGAGAACACCCCGTGGCGCCGGACCGGAGCCGGCTCCGACGCCTGGTCGAAGACGCGCTCGTCGACCTCGGCTTCGGTGAGGTCGTCGATCTCGGATTCCGAGAGATCGCCGGAGAGATCGCCGGACACGTCGTCGGTGACCTCGTCGGTCACCTCGTCGGCGCCGTCGGTCGCGTTGGGATCCGTGGGGTCGGTGGGGTCGGTCATGACGTCGCTCCCGCGGCGGTCGGCGGCCGGTCGAGGGCGGCGGCCAGGCCCAAGAAGCGGGCATCGGTGAAGCGCTTCGAGCGGCCGAGCAGGATCACGAGCGGGCGGGTGAAGCAGTAGGCCACGAGCAGATCGAGGACCACCGAGAGCCCGAGGAAGAAGGCGAACCCTCGCACCGGACCCACCGTGAGGTACCAGAGCAGGAACGCTCCGATGAACGACGAGATGTCGGCCGTGAGGATCGTGCGGATGGCGCTGGCGAAGCCCCGTTCGGTCGACGCGCGCACACTCCTCCCCGCTCGGACCTCGTCACGCAATCGCTCGAAGAACACGACGTAGGAGTCCACCGTGGTGCCGACGGACACGATGATGCCGGTGATGCCCGAGAGGGTCAGGGCCAGGCCCTGGGTCTGGCCGAGCCAGCACACGATGCCGTACATCAGCCCACCCCACACGCCCAGGCCGGTGATGACGACGAGCCCGAGGCCGCGGTAGTACAGGAGCATGTAGAGGGCGACGGCGGCGATGCCGATGAAGCCGGCGATGAGCCCCGCGTGCAGCGAGTCCTTGCCGAGGGTGGCGGACACCTGCTGCAGCGCAACGGTGTTGAACTCCACCGGCAGCGAGCCGTAGCGCAGCACCAGGGCCAGGTCCTTGGCCTCGCTCTGGGTGAAGTTGCCGGTGATCTCGAACGTGCTGCTCGCGAGGTCGGGGCCGTTCACCTGGGGTGCCGACAGGACCTTGCCGTCGAGCACGATCGCCACCGCGCCGCTGTTCTGGCCGCCGCTGGCGCTGGCACCTTGGCCCGGACACGTCGCCCCGCCCTGGTAGCAGGCGTTCATGGTCGCGTTGGCCGTGGCCTTCTGGGCGCTGTGGACCGACACGCTCACCTGCCACTCGCCGGTCTGGCCGAGGGCGGCCTTGGCCGAGCTGAGGGCGTCGCCGGTGAAGCCCACCGGGCCGAGCGTGTAGAGGAGCGCACCGTCGTCGGACGGGAAGGACGCGGTGCCCGCCGGCAGCGGGGCGGTGGTCGTGGTCGTGGTGCCCTTCTTGGCGGGCGTCACCGCGCCGCCACACGACGAGCTCGAACCCGTCGAGCCGTCGGCCGCCGTGGTCGTCGTGGTGGAGCCGGGGGCCGAGGTGGTCGACGCGCTGGGGACCGTGGAGCCGGCCGGCGCGCTGGTCGTCGGCGGCGCTGTGGTCGTCGGCGGCAAGGTCGTGGTCGTGGTCGGCGCGAACTGCACCGGCATCGCCCCTTCGCCGGGCGCGATCCCCGCCACGCCGGAGCCGGTCTCGCCCTTGCCGCTGCCGGTCGTGGTGGTGGCGCCCTTGGCGGCCGTGGTGGTCGTCGCCTTGCCGGCAGTCGTGGTGGTGCTCTTCGACCCCTTCTTCTTCGAGGTCGTGGTGGTGGTGCTCTTCGACCCCTTCTTCTTCGAGGTCGTGGTGGTGCTCGGGCTCGGTGCATCGGGGTTGGCGACCACGCCGAGGACGGGCCGGAACTCGAGCTTCGCCGTGCAGCCGACGAGGGATTCGGCCTTGTCCCGGTTCTTCACGCCGGGGAGCTGCACGATGACGGTGCGGCCCTGCCGGGTGATGTCGGGCTCGGCCACGCCGAGCCCGTCCACGCGCTGGCGGATGATGTCCTTCGCCTTCTCGACGCTCTCCTCGGAGGGAAGCCGGCCCTTGACCTCCTTGGCCTGCAGCACGACGGAGAACCCGCCCTGCAGGTCGAGGCCGAGCACGGGCGACGTGTTGCTCGTGACGGCGACCAGCACGGAGGCCAGGGCCACGAGCGCCACGAGGATGAGCGGGACCAGCAGGTTGCGGCGGGTCATGCTGCACCTTCGGCGTGGCCGTCGGTCCCGTCGAGCCCGTCGGGCCGGTCGTCGGTGCGTTCGGTCAGTTCCACGTGTTCCTCCACGTCATGGCCGGTCGCATGCGATGCGCCCGCCTCCGCCTCGTCGTCGATCTGCTGCCGGATGAAGCTCCGGGCGAACGTCAGCTCGGTCCCGTCGCCCACGTCGAGCGCCACCGTCTCGGCATCCACCCGGGTGAGGGTGCCGATCAGCCCACCCACCGTCATCACGCGCTGGCCGACGGCCAACGATGCGACCACGGCCTGGTGCGTCCGGCGCTGCCGTTGCTGCGGCCGGACGAGCATCAGCCAGAAGGCCGGGATGAGGAAGACGAAGATCAGGTATTGCACGCGGGACGCTCTCAGCCATGGGAAAAAGCCTGGGGAACCCTAGTGCGCCACCCCCGCCGGTCCGGAGCCGGGTCGCCCGGTTCAAGCCCACACCTCCAGCACCTCGCGCCGGGCCTGATCGAAGCGTCCCTCGGTGATGGCGGCCCGCAGGCCGACCACCAGGTTCGACAGCCAGACCACGTTGTGGATCGTGAGGAGGCGCGCGCCGGTTGGCTCGTCGAGTCGCCGCAGGTGGCGCAGGTAGGCCCGGGACCACCGGGCGCACACCGGGCAGGTGCACGAGGCGTCCAAGGGCCCGTCGTCGCGCTCGTAGGCCTTGTTCTTGATCGACAGGCGACCGGCACTGGTGAGCACGGTGCCGTGGCGGGCGTGGCGGCTCGGCAGCACGCAGTCGAACAGGTCGACGCCGAGGCCCACCGCCTCCACGATGCTGGCCGGATCGCCGACGCCCATGAGGTAGCGCGGCTGGTCGGCGGGCAGGTGCTCGAGGGCGGCGGCCAGTGCCGGGAGCATCTGCTCCCTCGTCTCGCCCACCGACAGCCCGCCGATCGCATAGCCGTCGAAGTCGAGGTCGACGGTGCGTCGGGCGCTCTCGGCCCGCATGCCGAGGTCGATGCCGCCCTGGACGATGCCGAACTGGGCCTGGTCGAGTCCCCGGTCGAGACGCTGGGCCGTGCCGGCGAGGAACGCGGCGCGAGCCCGGCCCGCCCAGGCGCTCGTACGGTCCACCGCGGCCCGGACGACGTGATCCGCCGACGGCAGCGGCGGGCACACGTCGAGGACCATCTGGATGTCGGCGCCGAACTGCTCCTGGACGGCGACCGCACCCTCTGGCGAGAGGTGGTGCGTCGATCCGTCGTAGGTGGACCGGAAGGTGGCGCCCTCGTCGGTGACCTTGGGTTCGAGCGAGAAGATCTGGAACCCGCCCGAGTCGGTCAGCACGTGCCCGTTCCAGTCCATGAAGCCGTGGAGGCCGCCGAGCGCGGCGATGGTCTCGGCACCCGGCTTCAACATGAGGTGGTAGGTGTTGCCGAGGATCAGCGGGATGTCGAGCGCCTCGAGGTCCGACGAGTCGAGGTGCTTCACCGCCCCCTTGGTGCCGACGGGCATGAACAGCGGCGTCGGGAGCGTGCCCCTCGACGTGGTCACCGTGCCCCGGCGCGCCGAGCCGTCGGTGGCGTGGACGGCGATCTTCAGCTTCATGCGGCACCTCCGATCGGGTCGTGGCTGCGCTGGTGGCGGTCGAGCAGCATGGCATCGCCGAAGGACAAGAAGCGGTACCCCTCGCCCAGCGCCTCGGCGTAGAGGTCCCGCCACCGGCTGCCGACGAAGGCCTCCACCAGTGCCAGCAAGGACGACCGCGGCACGTGGAAGTTGGTGAGGAGCCGGTCGACGACGGCGAACGGATAGGCGCCGTGGATGAAGAGGCTCGTGGCTGCCTCGGTCTCCCCGGTGGCGGCCCACGACTCGAGGGCCCGCACGACCGTCGTGCCGACCGCGACGACGCGGCCGCCGCGCGCCTGCTGGGCGGCGATGGCGGCGGCCGTCTCGGCGGGGATCCGGTAGCGCTCGGCGTGCATCGGGTGGTCCTCGACCCGCTCGACGGCGATCGGGCGGAAGGTCCCGAGCCCGACGACCAGCTCGACCCGCTCGATCGCGATGCCCCTGCCGCGGCACCGATCGAGGACGGCGTCGGTGAGGTGCAATCCGGCGGTCGGCGCGGCCACCGAACCGGGATGGCGCGCGTAGACGGTCTGGTACCGCTCGGCGTCGGCCAGCGGTTCGTGGATGTACGGCGGCAGCGGCACCTCCCCTACGGCAGCCAGCACGGTGAGGTCGTCTCCGGTCCCGCCATGGACCACGACGCGCCGGCGTCCGTCGTCGCCGAGCACCTCGCCGACCTCGACCGAGATGTCGTCCGCCCGCCCCGCCACCGTCAGCACGGTCCCCGGCGGAACGCGGCGCGACGGCTTCACCAACGCCTCCCAATGCCCCTCGGGCCGCCGCTCGAGCAGGAGGACCTCGACCGCTCCGCCCGTCGGCTTGTGCAGGTGCAGCCGGGCCGGGATGACGCGGGTGTCGTTGACCACGAGAAGGTCGCCCGCGCCGAGCAGATCAGCCAGGTCGGCCACCGTCCGGTGCTCGGCACTCCGCTCCGGGCCGCGGTCGACGAGCAGTCGCGCTGAGTCCCGCGGTTCGGCCGGCACCTGCGCGATCGCGTCGGCCGGCAGCTCGTAGTCCAGGTCGGCGGCATCCATCGGCGCGAACGGGGTCAGGCGATGCGGGCGCGGAGGTCGGCGAGCGCCTCGAGGGCGGTGCCGGCGAGGACACGGGCGCCGAGGGCGATGGCCCGCTCGTCGAGGTCGAAGCTGCCGGCGTGGATGTCGACGAGCGGCGCCCCCGGGGTCGCCACGCCGAGGCGGAGGTACCCGACCGGCGCGTGCTCGCCGTACCAGGAGAAGTCCTCGCCTCCGCCGCTCTGGACCGTCGGGCCGACGCGGTCGGGACCGAGGACGTGGCCGGCGACCCGCTCGATCACCGACACGGCCCACGGGTCGTTGACGATGGGCGGGGCACCCCGGTTGTGGTCGAGCTCCCACGTGGCGCCGAGCGGTTCGACGATGCCCGCCAGGACCCGGCGCAACAGGCCCGGGGCGAGGTCCCACGCGCCGCGACCCGTGGTCCGCAAGGAAGCGAGCAGCCGTGCGTCGGTGGCCACCACGTTCGCGGCGTCGCCGACCTGGATCGATCCGAACGTGAGGTTCACGCCGTCGCGCGGATCGGTCAGCCGGCTGAGAGCAGCCGGGAGGTCGACGACGATGCGGCCGGCGATGTGGGCCAGGTCCGCGGTCTGGTGCGGCCGGCCGGTGTGGCCGCCGGGCCCCTTGAGCCGGATCTCCAACTGGTCGGCGGTGGACGTGATCGGCCCGGCGCTCACCGCCACCGTGCCGACCGGGTGCGACGGGTCCACGTGCAACGAGAAGGCCGCATCGACGCCGTCCATGACGCCCTCGGCCACCAACGCCGACGCACCGCTCGGGATGGCCTCCTCGGCCGGCTGGAAGATGAGGCGGACCCGGCCCGCGCCGTCGTGGGCGGCGAGCACCTGGGCGAGGGCCAGCCCGGCCCCGAGCGTGGCCGCGGCATGGAGGTCGTGGCCGCACGCATGGCAGACCCCCTCGACGGTGGAGCGGTAGGGCGCGTCCTTGGTGTCGGTGAGGCGCAGCGCGTCGATGTCCGCGCGGATGGCCACCATCGGCCCGCCGGTGCCGACGTCGCACATGACGCCCGTGCCGATCTTGGCGACCTCCGGACTGAGGCCGGCCGCCGCCAACCGGGCCCGGATCACCTCCGTCGTGCGGAACTCCTGCCACGACGGCTCCGGATGGGCGTGCAGGTCGCGGCGCAGCGCCACGAGCTCCGGCTCCAAGGCGAGCACGATCCCGGCGAGCTCGTGGGTGTCCGGCCCGGTGCCCGTCATCCGCCGGGCCGATCGCTCGTTAGCTCGCGTGCCAGCAGGTCGACCACGGCCCAGAGGTTGCGACCCCCGTCGGAGGCGGCGCGCTGGCGCTGGTAGCTCGGCCCCGATTCGAGGATGGCGCCCACCGACGCCAGCTCGGCCGCGCACCCGAGCTCCTTGGCCTTGGGCTCGAGCATGGCGACCAGGTCGGCGATCTCGTCGACCGCGGCGCGCACGGTGCCCTGGTCGTCGACGATCAGCCCGGCATCGGTGCCGTGGCGACCGGCGCGCCACTTGTTCTCGCGCAGGATCCAGTCACGCTGGCGCGCGGGGGCATGGCCTTCGTCGTCGAGCTGGTCGAGGTGGGCCACGAGGCTCTGGGCGAGCGCCGCCACCGCGGCGACCTCGGCGAGGGTCGGGATCCCGTCGCACATGCGCAGCTCCACCGTGCCGAAGTCGGGGTGGGGTCGGATGTCCCACCACACCTCGCGGACCGTCGAGATGGCTTCGGCCGACACCAGCGTGCCCATGTACATCTCGAAGTCGGCCCAGTTCTCGATCGGCGCGGGGAGCCCGGCGGTGGGCAACCCCTCGAACACCTTCGAGCGGCACGAGGCCAACCCGGTGTCGCGCCCCTCCCAGTACGGGCTCGAAGCGGACAAGGCCAAGAAGTGCGGGATGTAGGCGGCGAGCGCGTTGGCGATCGACACGGCCTTCTCGGGTGACCGGATCCCGACGTGCACGTGGACCCCGAAGATCTGCAGCCGGCGTGCCATCCACTGCATCTCGTGGACCAGCCGGCCGTAGCGCTCGTTGGGGCTGACGACCTGGTCGACCCACGAGGACGTGGGGTGCGACCCTGAGCAGATCACGGTCAGGCCCCGCGAGGCGGCGGCTTCGCGCACCTCGGCCAGGGTGCCGGCCAGATCGGCTCGGGCTTCGGCGACCGTCCCGCAGATCCCGGTGATGATCTCGATGCAGCACTCGAACAGCTCGTGCTTTGCCTTCGGGTGCTCGCCGCCGGGATGGCCCGACCCGAGCTCGGCCAGGATCTCCGACGCGGCCGAGGCCAGCTCGCCGGTCCGCACATCGACCAGCTCCAGCTCCATCTCGACGCCGAGGCTGGGCCCCGCCGACGGGTTGAAGTCGATGTGCACGGCCGAACGCTACCGGCCCCCCACCATCAGCCGAAGAGGCCCGGCGGTGGGGCTTCGTCGCCGCCGACCGGCGGGACGGCGAGCCCGAGGTGCTGCCACGCGGCCGCGGTGGCGACTCGGCCCCGCGGCGTGCGCATCAGGAGGCCCTCGCGGATCAGGAACGGTTCGTACACGTCCTCCACGGTCTCGGTGGGCTCGGAGATGCTGATGGCGAGCGTCGACAGGCCGACGGGGCCGCCACCGAACCGACGGCACAGCGCGCTGAGCAAGGCGCGGTCGACCTTGTCGAGGCCCAGGTGATCGACGCCGAAGACCCGCAGCCCTTCGTGGGCCATGGCCTCGTCGACCAGGCCGTTGCCGCGGACCTCAGCGAAGTCCCGCACCCGCCGCAGCAACCGGTTGGCGATGCGGGGGGTGCCACGGGCGCGGCGGGCGATCTCCGCGGCCCCCCGCTCGTCGGCACGGACGTCGAGGATCCCGGCGGCCCGCACCACGATGGACTCGAGGTCGGCCGGGTCGTAGTAGTCGAGCCGGGCGACGAGCCCGAAACGATCCCGGAGCGGGCCGGTGATCAGCCCGGTACGCGTGGTGGCCCCGACGAGGGTGAACCGGGGGACGTCCATGCGGATGGACCGTGCGGCCGGACCCTTGCCCAGCACGATGTCGAGCTGGAAGTCCTCGATGGCCGGGTACAGCACCTCTTCGACCGCACGCGACAGCCGGTGGATCTCGTCGATGAACAAGACGTCGCCCTCGGCGAGCTGCGACAGGATCGCCGCCAGGTCCCCGCCGCGCTCCAGCGCCGGACCCGACGTGACGTGGAGGGTCGCGTCCATCTCGGTGGCGACGATGCCGGCCAGGGTGGTCTTGCCGAGGCCGGGCGGACCGGCGAACAAGAGGTGGTCGGAGGCCTGACCCCGGCGCCGCGCCGCCTCGAGGATGATCGACAGGTGCTCCTTGAGCTCGGCCTGGCCCACGAAGTCGGCCAACGACTTGGGCCGCAGGCTGACCTCGTCGGACAGCTCGGCCGGCTCGATCGGTTCGGGGGTGAGCAGTTCGTCGCGCACGATCAGCGGGAGGCAGCCAGGCGCTGCAGCGCGGTCTTCAGGAGGGAGCCGGCGTCGTCGTCGGGCAGCTCGCGGGTGGCATCGGCGATCTCCTCGGGGCCGTAGCCGAGGTTGGCGAGGGCGTCGCGCACGTCGGCGCGGGCCGAGGGCGGCGCGCCCGAGCCGAGGCCCGAACCATCGCCGGCCAGGCCGGCGGGTAGGTCGTCGCCGAAGGGCACATCGAGCCGGGCCTTGAGCTCGATCAGGAGGCGGGCGGCGGTCTTCTTGCCGACGCCCGGCACCAGGCACAGCGCAGCGACGTCGTCGTCGGCGAGGACCCGGGCCAGGTTGACCGGAGGATGGACCGACAAGATGGCCAGGGCAAGGGCCGGCCCGACGCCGTGGGCCCCGAGGAGCGCCTCGAACGCGTCCCGCTCGCCCTTGGAGGCGAAGCCGTAGAGCGTGTCCGCATCTTCTCGGACGTGGTGGTGGATCCAGGCGAAGACCTCGGCGCCCATGTCACCCAGGCGCGCCGCGGTGGCCGGCCCGGCCTGGACCCGATAGCCCACGCCGGCGACCTCGACGAGGATCTCGCCCGTCAGCGACCGGTCGAGCAAGGTGCCCCGCAGCGACCCGATCACCGGACACCTCCGGCGGCGGCGATGCGGGCCCGCACCGGCGCATGGGCCAGGTGGCACAGGGCCAGGGCCGCGGCGTCGGCGGCATCGGCGGGCTTGGGCGGGGCGGCCAGCCCCAGGAGTCGTTGGACCATCGTCTGCACCTGCACCTTGTCGGCGGCGCCGTCGCCGGTCACCGCGAGCTTGACCTCGTTCGGGGAGTACTGCACGACCTCGCACCCGAGGGCGATCGCCTCGGCCATGGCCAAGCCGCTGGCCTGGCCGACCGACATCGCCGTGCGCACGTTGTTCTGGAAGAAGATCCGCTCCACGGCCACGACGTCGGGCCGCAGCTCGGTGAGCAGGGCTCGCAGCTCGAGCTGCAGCTCGGCCAACCGCTCGGGCAACGGGTCAGCCGGCGCGGTGCGGATCACCCCCACCGCCTCGGCACGCGGGCCGCGCGCCGTAGCGCGGACGGCGCCGTAGCCGCAGCGGGACAACCCGGGATCGATCCCCAACACGAACACCTGTACGACCGTAGTCGGAGGGGCCCAGGCCCACGCGGACCCGCCCGTCGAGCGGTTCGCGACCTCGTGACCGGCACACCATCAAGATCGCGCCAGCTGGGCCGATTGACCCGGGATGACCACCACCGATCCCCTGCGCTCGGCGCCCGCACCCCATGCCGCGACCGCGACGCCCGCCGACGCCGCCCCACCGGTCGTGCACCTCTCGGGCGTGGGCCGCCGCTTCGGCGATGTCGATGCCCTCGCCGGCTTGGACCTGGTGGTGCCGGCCAACCGCATCACCGTGCTGCTCGGCCCCAACGGCGCCGGCAAGACGACCGCCATCCGCATGATCACCGGCGCGCTCGACCCCCACGCCGGCCAGGTCCGCACCTTCGGTCTCGACCCATCGGTCCACGGCGAGGCCGTGCGGAGCCGCTGCGGCGTGGTGTCGGCCAAGCCTGCCCTCTACGACAGCCTCGACGGGCACGCCAACCTCGCCTACGCCGCCGAGCTCTACGGCCTCGGCCGAGGCGACGGCATCGACGGCCGGATCCGCGAGGCGGCGGCCCGGTTCGGCATCGAGCACGCCCTCGGCCACCGGGTGGGCGGGTACTCGACCGGCATGAAGACCCGCCTGGCGCTGGCCCGCTCGATCCTCCACGAGCCCGACCTGCTGCTGTTCGACGAGCCCACCTCGGGCCTCGATCCCGAGTCGAGCCACGCCGTGCTGGAGATGATCCGGGAGATGACGTCCGAC
>JAOBWM010000156.1 GCA_025463365.1 Acidimicrobiales bacterium | reverse complement strand
TCACCGACGTGCCCGCAGCCGGCGTCGAGGCGGCGTTCTCCCTCATCACCTACTACGCCGACATGCTCGCCCACCGGAGGGCCACGCCCACCGACGACCTCACGTCAGCACTGCTCGCAGCGGAGGTCGACGGCGATCGGCTCACCGACGACGAGATCATGGGGTTCCTGTTCCTCATGGTCGTCGCCGGCAACGAGACCACCACCAAGCTGCTCGCTCACGCCTGGTACTGGGGGTGGCGCAACCCCGACGAGCGGGCCAAGCCGTTCGGCGATCGGTCCCGCGTCCCGTCGTGGGTGGAGGAGACGCTGCGCTACGACACGTCGAGCCAGATGCTGGCCCGGGTCGCGCTCACCGAGGTCGAGCTCCACGGACGCACCATCGCCAAGGGCGACCGGGTGCTGCTGCTCGCCGGGTCGGCCAACCGCGACGAGCGCGCCTTCCCCGACCCCGATCGCTATGACCTCGACCGGGATCGCGACACCGTCGGGATCGCCAGCTTCGGGGTCGGACGCCACTTCTGTCTCGGGGCGTCCCTCGCCCGCATGGAGGCCGGGATCGTCCTGGAGGAGCTGATCGAGCGGGTGGCCGACTACGAGATCGATCCGGCCGGCACCAAGCGCGTCCACTCCGTCAACGTGCGGGGCTTCGAGACCCTGCCCACCACACCGGTCCTGCGGTAGCCGACGATGCCCCGATTCGAGCCCCACCCCGACCGCCGGCCCGCCGTGATCACGGGCGCGTCGTCGGGCATCGGCGCCGCCACCGCCACCGCGCTGGCCGCCGCCGGCCACCCGGTGGTCCTGGCGGCCCGACGTCTCGACCGGCTCGCCGAGCTGGCGGCCAAGCTCATCGCGGAGGGGGCCGAGGCCATCGCCCTCCCCCTCGACCTGGCCGACCCGGCGTCGATCGACGGCTTCTGCGAGGCGGCAGCGACCGCGTTCGGCGCCCTCGACGTGGTCGTCAGCAACGCCGGCGAGGTCGTCCCGTTCACCGCCCTCGGGGCCGACCCCGACGCGTTCGCGGCCTCCGTCCACGTCAACCTCCTCGGCGCCCAGCGCCTCGCGGCTCGCCTCGGTCCGGCGATGGTCGAGCGCGGCCACGGCGACCTCGTGTTCGTGACCTCCGATGTGGTCGTCCGTCCCCGGACGCACATGGCGGCGTACGTGGCCGCCAAGTCCGGGCTCGAAGGCCTCTGCCGGGCCATGCAGATGGAGCTCGAGGGCACCGGCGTGCGGGCCGGCATGGTGCGCCCGGGACCGTCGAGCACCGAGCAGGGGACGACGTGGAGCGAGGAGACGATCCACCACGTGATGCCGCACTGGTCGGCGTGGGGCCACCTCCGCCACAACGGCGCCCTGCGCCCGTCCAACGTCGCCGACGCCATCGTCGCCATGGTGTCGGCCCCGAAGGGCACCCACCTCAGCCTCATCGAGGTGCAGCCCGAGGCGCCCGTATCCGAAACCCGCACGAGCTCATAGCCATGGCCCACTCCCCTTCCGCCTCGTCGCCCGGCTACCTCCGGTCGCGCACGACACCTGTCCGCCGAGGGCCAGGAGGCGCCGGGTCGGCACGTCGCGAGGCGATCCGGTCCACCTGCGGCCCGACCCCTTGGAGCCATACGTGACGATCACCGACGAGCCCACCACCGCCTTCCCCGACCCGCGGATCGTGTCGGGCGACGACGGCGGCACCGGTCACCTCGAGGAGCTGCGCGCCGATCCGATCGGGCTCATGAACCGGGTGCGCGAGGAGTGCGGCGACGTCGGGCAGTTCCGACTCGCCGACAAGGAAGTCGTGCTGCTGACGGGCGCCGAGGCCAACGAGGTCTTCTTCCGGGCGACCGACGACGACCTCGACCAGGCGGCCGCCTATCCCTTCATGACGCCGATCTTCGGCGAGGGCGTGGTGTTCGACGCCTCTCCGGAGCGCCGCCGCGAGCAGCTCCACAACATGGCGTTGCGAGACAAGCAGATGCGCGGCCACGCCGAGACGATCCAGCGCGAGGTCGACGAGATGGTGGCCCGCTGGGGAGGGGCGGGCGAGATCGACCTGCTCGACTGGTTCGCCGAGCTCACGATCTACACCTCGTCCTCGTGCCTGATCGGCCGCCGGTTCCGGCTCGACCTCGATCACCGGTTCGCCGAGCTCTACCACGACCTCGAACAGGGCACCGATGCGCTCGCCTACGTCGATGCCTACGCCGACATCCCGAGCTTTCGCGCCCGCGACGCGGCGCGCAAGGGCCTCGTCGAGCTCGTGCAGGCGATCATGGACGAGCGGGCCGCCGAGGGCTCAACTTCGACGCCCGCCGACAGCAGCGCCGACGCCGAGGTGCCGGCCAAGGACCTGCTCGACGTCCTCATGACGATCACCGACGACGAAGGCAACCTCCGCTTCGACGCCGACCAGATCACCGGCATGTTCATCTCGATGATGTTCGCCGGGCACCACACCACCTCGGGCTCCGCGTCGTGGACGCTGATCGAGCTCCTGCGCCTCCGCGAGGAGATGGCCGCGGTGGTGGCTGAGCTCGAAGAGCTGTACTCCGACTTCACCGAGGTGAGCTACCAGTAGCTGCGCGCGATGCCCCGGCTCGAGGGCGCGATCAAGGAGGCCCTCCGCCTGCACCCGCCGCTGATCCTGCTGCTCCGCGTGGCGAACGTCGACCTCGATGTCGGCGGCCGCCACATCGCGG
>JAOBWM010000121.1 GCA_025463365.1 Acidimicrobiales bacterium | reverse complement strand
GGTGCGTCGCTGGCCGCTCAGAACGGGGGTGGTCTGGTCGGAGCCGGGGCTCGGGCTCGCGGGGCTGGGGCTCGTTGGGCTCGGGCTCGTCGGGCCTGGGCTCGGGCTGGGGGTCACGCGGAATCCTCTCGATGGGCGAGTCCGGCGGCGACGCCGAACAGCACCACTTGGGGCAACAGGCCGTAGAACGGCACCTCGACCAGGGCGATGACCAGGCTGAGGTGCGTCCACCACGTCTTTGATCGGCGGACGCGGCCCGTGTGCAAGACCTCGACGCCCAACCAGCCGAGGAACAGCCCCAGGCCGACGAAGCCATGGACGTACATCAGGTACCAGATCAACCCGTGCGTGCCGACAGGCGGGAGGTCTGGCGAGTCGATGGCGCGCTGCGGTGTGCCGTTGCCGATGAGCGGCGATTCCTTGGCCCCCTGGAACGCGAGGTGGTACAGGTCCGAGCGCGAGGCGTTCGAGCGGTCGGTGCCGGAGCTGTTGAGCCGTTCCTGGACGAGGGTGCCCGCCGGCGTGGCCACGAGCAGCACGCCGACCGTCAGCAGCACCCCGAACAGGACGAGGACGGGGGTGAGCTTGCCGCGCAGCGCCTTGCGGCACGCGAAGTAGACGAGGCCGACGGCGAGGCTGACCCAGAGGCCACGGTTCACCGAGATGAGGATCGGGTAGGCGGCCGCAAGCCCGATGGCGATCCCCCAGCGGCGGCGCCGGCCGGTCGCCTCGACCACCCACGACCGCAGGAAGAAGGGCGTGAGGATGCCCATGGCCGCGCCCCAGCCGTTGGTCCCGCCGAACGGTGCCGCGGGTCGCGGGAGGGCGAACCCGAGGAAGCCCTGCGTCTCGGCGAGGCGGAGGTTGCTGATCTCGTCGACGAACCCCTTCTTGCCCAACCCGCCGAGGGCCATCTGGAACGGCGACAGGTGCGCGAAGTTCGGGAACGCGATCCCGAGGAAGCCGAACCCCACCAGGATGATCCACAGCGCGGCCAGCCAGTCGACGATCTGGTCGCTCGACACGGTCTCCTCGGGCAGGTTCACCAGCCAGACGAGCGTCGCCAGGGCTCCGGCGAACAGCGTCCACCGGTAGGTGAACAGGAGGTAGCCCGTGCCGCTGGTGAGGACCGTCGCGCTGAGCAGGATCCAGCCGAGGAAGAACACCAGCGGGATCGTCGTCTTCGGGAACCGGGTGTTGCGGTCGGACAGGATCCGAGCGCCTAACACCAGGCCGGGCAGGCTCCACACGAGGCCGTGGAGGCCGAGCACGTAGGCGAACGGCATGCCGGCGGTGCACGCCCACAGCGGCCAGGTCGTTCGGTTGGGCCGGTACCGCTCGAGGCCCCTCGCCGGCCGGGAGGGGCGGGCGACCGGGGCGGCGTCGAGCGCATCCCCGGTGACGCTCACGTCCAGACGACCTCGGTGACGCGCACGTCGGCCGACACGAGCGCGGCGGCGGCGGCTTCAGCCTGCGATCGGTTGTCGGCCGCCACGACCAGCGCCGTGCGCTCGACCCATTGGCCGAGGGCGGGGCCGGCCGCGGTGCGTGACGGCGACGGGGCCACGAAGACCACCGCCTCGAAGCGCTCGCGAGCGGCGCGGGTGACGAGCGACTCGACGACGGCCCGGCGCAGCAGGCCCGACGCCTCGGCCGACCCGCGTGGGCACAGCCACGTGACGCCGGGAGCGGTCGTGGTCGTTGCTGCATGGCCGGCCACCTCGGGGAGGCTGGCCGGGCCGGCCACGCTCGGGCCGGTCAGGAGATCCGCGAACGAGCCGACGATCTGCGCGCCCCGCAGGTTCCGGTCGGTGGAGCCGGCCAAGACGAACAGGGCGGGGATCCCGGCGAAGGCGAGGCTGCTGGCGAGCTCCTCGGCGAGGACCACCGGCGGCTCGAGCCCCGCGCCGATGATGAGCACCGATGTGGCCCGGCCCGGGGAGGCCCCGGCCACCAGTTCGACGGCGAGGCGGTCGATGGCCGTGTCGACCTCGGCGGCCGATGCGCTGTGGCCTTCGGACCCCGGCATGATCCGGAAGTTGGCCGACGGCAACAGGGCCTCGATGCGACGGCGCCCGCCGCCGAGGCCGTCGCGCCGATCGAGGAGCCACGCCGCGGCGAGGGCCCCGAGCACGAAGACGCCGAAGATCCCGACGCCCTTGGCGAGCGCCTTCTTCGACGTGGCCGCGGCCGGCGTCGAGGCCAGTTGGGTCACGTTTGCCGCGGTGGAGGGGTCGGCGGCGACGACCGCGGCGCGCTTCTGCAGCGCCAGCGTCCGGGTCTGGTTGGCCTGGGCGAGGGTGGCCTGAGCCTGGGCCTTGTCGTTCGGGTCCTTGGCCGCGTTGGCGGCGGCCTGCGCGCTCTGGACGGCCTCGCTGTTGCTCTTGATCTCGGCATCGAGGGACTTGAGCTGGCTGGTGCGCTTCGACGCGATGCCCGCCTTGCGGCTGTCCACGTAGGCCGCGGCCACCGCGTTGGCGCCGTCTTGGGACTCCTTGGCCGTGCCCGCCTCGAACGTGATCTGCATGACGTTCGACTTGTCGGCGACGGCCACGGTGGTGCGTTGGCGGATCGACCGGTTCTCGACGTCCAGCCGCAGCTTCGACACCACCGAGCTGGCGACGGCGTCCGACTTGACCAGGTCCTTCTCGGTCTCCATCACCGGCGGGACCGGCGCACCGTTGCCGCCGACCTCGGTGGGATCCGCGCTGACCTCGACGCGGGCGGTGGCGCTGTAGGTGGTCGGCGCCGACGTGAACGCGAGGAAGCCGATGAGCGCGCCGACGAGGGCGACCGGCACGATGACCAGGACGCGGCGTCGTACGAGGTCGGCCACCTCACCGAGGCGGAAGCCGGTTTCCAGTTCGCTCATTCAGGGACCTCGCGGGACATGGGCCTGTTCAAGATCGGCGCCGGATGCCGTTCCACAAGGCGTCCAGGTGCAACGGTGCACGCAACAACCGCAGTCCCACCAGGTAGGCAAGGGCGCCGAGACTAGTGGCAACGGACAATCCGCCCAGGGTGTCACCGATCGTGAGGCGCGCGACGGCGGCCACGACGCCCATGGTCGACGCGGCCAGCCCGGCGGCCACGAAGGCCGGCCGGCCGAGGGTGGCGACGTGCAGGGAACGGTGGGCCTGGATCCCCGGGAGCAGGGCGGCCACGAGGATGGTGGCCCCCCAGACCCAGCCGGCGGCGGTGATGCCGTGGTCCGGGACGAAGAGCAGGTTGCCGCCGACGTTCACCGCCACCAGGACCAAGGTGTTGAACATCGCCTGGCGACTGCGTCCCGACATGAGGATCACCGAGGCGACCGGACCGACGGGAGCGGCGATGAGCATGGCGACCGACAAGGCGACGAGGGCACCCCGGGCGGCGACCACCTCCTTGCCGAACAGGAGCAGGAGTGGCGTCGGGAAGAGGGCCGTCAGGATGTAGATCGGCCACATGACCGCGGTCTGCCATCCGGCCACGACCTTCAGCAGGCTCGATGCTTCGGCCGTCTCGCCGCGGGTGAGCAGGCCGCTGATGCGGGGGCCGGTCACCTGCATGAGAGCCTCGGCCGCGTAGATGCCGGGCAGTAGGTATCGGGTGCCCGAGGCGTAGATGCCCGCCGCGGTGGTCGTGATGAGGATGCCGACGATGATCGTGTCGAGCCAGTTGACCGCGACCTCCGCGGTCTGGCCGATGGCCCGGGGTGCGGTGAACGACCAGAACGAGCGGGCCATCGTCCGGTTGGGGGGCAGCGCCGGGCGACCGGTGGCGGCGACGGCGCGGTGGACGCGACGTTGGAGGGCGACGGTGGAGAAGGCGAGCGCGACCACGTTCGTCGCTGCCCACGCCACGCCGACGCCGATCGGTCCCATGCCCACGCCGGTGGCGATCACCACGACGACCGGCAGGCTCAGGGCCCGCCCGATCCGCTCGATGAACACCTGCGGCTTCATCGTGTCGAACCCGCGGGTGGCCTGGACGGCGACCGAGTGCAGGGCGGCGAACGGGAGGAACGGCGCCATGGCCCGCAGGATGTGGGCGACCACCTCGGTCTTGGGGCCGTCGGCGAGCAGGCCGGCGAGCGGTTCGGCGAGGGCGACGAGCACGCCGGCGAGGACCACGCCCGCCACCACCACCGGGAGGACGCCGATCCGCACGGTCGCTGGAAGTGCTTCGCCCTCGTCGACGGCCCGCAGGCGGCTGATCGTGCGGATCAGGCCCGTGGACGCCCCGATCTGGGCGATGGTCGCGGCGATGCTGAAGATGGCGATGGCCACCAGCACGATCCCGGCCGACGCGGTGCCGAGCACCCGGTTGAGCACGACGAGGAGCCCGAAGTTGGCGACGCCGTAGATCACCGATCCCGCCAGGTTCAGCGCACCCCCGCGAGCGACGGCGCCGACCGCGTCGGACGTGCCCGCTGCCGTTGTGGAGTCGGACGTCGACGTGGCGGCCGCGTCAACCGCGGCCGCGGCGGTGGTGTCCGACGCAGCGTCGGCGCCGGCGGTGTCGGTCATGGGCGGGCGACCGCCCAATCGGAGCGGTGTGGGTGGGAGCGTTGTGGGTGGGAGCGGTGTGCGCGCTGCGGTGTTGCCGGCGCGTCTGGGCGCACACACGTCGTGACGCGATCTCGGGGTGTGCGCGTTGCGGTGTGGCGGGCGCGCCGTGGCGCACACACCTCGGTGGGGAGGGGGGCGGTGGTGTCCGACGCGGTGTCGGCGCCGGCGGTGTGGGTCGTCATGGGCGGGCGACGGCGGAGCGGGCGGCCGCGAACAGCTCGGCTTGGCCGGCGGGCGTCGTGTCGGCGAGGCGCGCCAGGTCGGCGGAGCGGGTGACGAGCATGGCGACGTGGGCATCGGCGACCCACGGCGACGGAGCCGCGGCGCGGGCGACGGCGAGCGAGTCCGCCACCGACCGGCGCTGTACGACGTGGGCCTGCTGGTAGGCGCCGTGCGTCTCGTCGAGGCCGACCGGTGCGCCGGGCTCGCTGTACTCCCAGTCCCACGCCACCAGGCCGAGATGGCAGCGCGCCAGGTTCCACGGCACCCAGTCGCCATGCCAACGCGCCCAGTCGTGGGAGGCATCGGCGTGGCGGTCGCCGATGCGATCGAGGATGGCGCGGATGTCGGGGTCGTCGCCGAACCGGTCGACGCGGGCGTGCCACCAGGCCGCGTCGTCGAGGCGCGCGCTGGTGGCGGGCCCGTCGAGGGTGCGCACCGGCCAGGCACCGACGGGCGCCGGGAGCCGGCGGACGTCGACCGGTAGCGGCGCGACGACGGCGAGCGGGATGTCGTGCCACGTCGTGTCGGCCAGGAGGCCCGGGACGACGAGGCGCGGGTCCGGGTGGGCACCCCACCGGGCGAGCGTGTCGACCTCGGTCGCCACGAGGGCGCGGGCGACCGGCCCCAGCCCGATCTTGACGAAGGCGATGGGGGATCCGTCGGTGGCGAACACCTGGAGGGTCGGCTTCCACACCTCGTCGATCGACCCGACGCCGACGCCCACCGCGATCTCGTCCTCGTCGAGCAGCGCGGCGAGCGCGGCGAGGAGCGAGCCAGGGGCGGTCGACGCGGTGAGCACGTCGCTCGTGACGAACCTGCTCAGGCCGAACCGCAGGCCGAGGCCGACGGCGCCGCGCTGGACGCGGGTGCGCGCGTCTCGCAGGCCGAGGTAGGCCAGGCATGCCTCCGGCGCGGCGTGGGGGTGACCGAGCGGCACGAGGAACCGCGGCCCGGAGCGACCGGCCACCACGCCGAGCTGGGTCCGGTGGCGCTCGCCGGGCGGGGAGGCATCCGCGGGTCGGAGGTCGAGCAGCCCGGTCACCGCCTCGAGCGCGGTGCGCGGCCGTACGAAGGCGTCCGGCTCAGATGCCACGGCCGCGCTTGTTCAAGAAGGCGGTCAGCGCGTCAGCCGGGACGCCGGCCGCGACGAGCAGGGCGAGGTAGCCGCGAGGTTCCTTGACGGACCAGCCCAAGGTGGCGCGGACCTGGCGGAGGGCATCGCGGCGCCGGCCTTGGGCGGCGATCGCCACCGCGATCTGGCCCTCGATCCGCGCCCTTCCCTTCGGCTCCCCGGAGAACTCGGGGTTGCGCTCGAGGACCTGCGTGAGGGCGGCCTCCCAGTCGGGCCACTGGTCGCGGAAGTGCGACTGCACGATCCAGCGCATCCGCAGCAACGGCTCGGGGTCGACGACGATCGGCTCGTGGCGGGCGGCGCGCAGGATCCACTCGTAGTCCTCGGCGTAACCGCCGGGGATGTGCTCATCCATCGGCCCGATCCGCTCGGGATCCCAGAAGGCCTCGGCCCGCACCACGGCTGTGCCCATGTAGGCCTCCATGCGGCGCGAACGCAGGAGGTCCACGAAGCGCAGGATGCCGTCGGTGCCTCGGCGGGCGATCACGTTCCCGTCGATCAGCACCTCGAGGCCGGTCGTGCTGGTGTCCGAGCCGGTGCGCTCGAGCAGCGCGAGCTGGCGGGTCGCCTTGTTGGGCAGCCACAGGTCGTCGTCGTCGCAGAAGCCGAGGATCGGCGCCTGGGCGGCGGCTGCCCCGCAGTTGCGGCTGCCGGGCAGGCCATTGCCCCGCTCGTTGAACAAGATCCGGACCGGACGGTGGGGATCGGCGACGGCCAGATCCCACTCGGGCTCGTTCTTGTCCCACACGACGATCGTCTCGATCGGCCCCGGGTGGTCCTGGGCCACCACCGCGGCGATCGCCTCGCGGACCTGTTCGGGCCGGCTGTGGGTCGAGATGACCACGCTCAGGTCGAACGGCCCAGCCGGGACGGATGCTCGGGCCGCGGTTGCTTGGTCGTTACCGCTGGTCACCGCAACTGTCTCCTCGCCCTCGGTTGAAGATCGTACATTCCACCCATCGCGGGCCTGACCACCCTCATCGGCATCTGACCACCCGCTCTGAGCCCCGTTCAGGGTCCTGGGCGGACCTGCGCTGACCGTCCTTCCGCGACCGACCGACCGGACCGCGGGCCCTAGGTTGCGGGAGATGGAGGGGTCGGGCGAGGTGGCCGGTGGTGGCGAGGCGTCGGTCCCCCAGCCGGACCGGTCGAGGCGGGCCCTCGTGTCGGGTGCGGCGATCGCGGCCCTGGCGGGGGCCGGCGCGGGTGCCGGGGCGGCGGCGTTGTTGCGCCCGGAGGCCGGCAAGGGTCGGCCGTACCTCGCGCCGGGCAGCGTGGCGGGCGGCGACAGGGGGCCGTGGCACTACGTCGAACCGGGCGGGTCGATCCAGGACGCGATCGACGCCGGCGCCAAGGCGATCCAGCTGGGCGATGGGACCTACCCCGTCTCCGAGCCCATCGTCCCGACCGCGGGGTGCACGATCCGCGGCATCGGCCAGCGGACGCGGCTCGAAGCCGCGGCCGACCTGGACGCGGTGATCGCGATCGGCAACGGCGGTCCGGTCGACGCGGTGACCATCGCCGAACTGTTGGTCGATGCGAAGGGTCGGGCCGAGGTGGGCATCGACCTCGACATCAACGGGACGACCGGCAACTACCGCGACGAGCCCGACTCCGTGTGTCGGCTCGATGCGCTGTGGGTGTACCAGGCGGCCGAGGACGGCATCGCCTACCGGGGCTCGGACACGCAGGCGTGCATCTCGACGCGCATCCGGGTCCGGCTCGCCGGTCGCCACGGGTTCCGTGTCGAGGCCCCCGACAACGTGTGGATCGGGTGTGAGGCCACCACGTCGGGCACGACCGGAGCGGGCTTCTCGGTGGGGACCGCGATCGATGGGTCCGACGGGATCGGCGCCGCCAACTGCCACTTCCATGCCTGCAAAGCCTGGTACTGCCGGGGCGTGGGCTGGAAGGTGACGTCGACCCGCAACGTCTTCGTCGGCTGCGAGGCCCAGGACACCGCCGGTCACGGCTGGTCGATCGAGATCGGGCGCAACGCCTTCAACGGGTGCGTGGCCGACACCGCGGGCATGGCCGACGTCGGCGGGCGGCCCGACACCGCTGACGGGTTCTTCGTCGTCCCCGCGGCCGAGACGACCCTCGTCGGCTGCCTGGCCTTCGACCGAACCCCCGGCGGGCGACCGGCCCAACAGCGCTACGGGTTCAACGTGCCCCGTTCCCTCGTCGACGCCGGCCTCCTCGTCGGCCACACCGGGTGGGGCAACACCGGCGGCCTCGTCCACCGCCGCTGACCGACCCGCGGCCCAAGGCCGTCAGCTGGCGAAGCGGGCGGCGTAGCGGTAGCTGGTGCGGAGGCTGTCGATCAACGCGCGGGTGGCCAACGGGAGGCGGTCGGTGAGCTCCGCTGACGTCGGCACGGTACGAAGGAGGGCGAAGCTCGCCGTGACCGTTCGTACGTAGGCCACGTTCGCGCCGCGGTACTCGTTGGAGTTCGACAGCTCGTAGAGCACGCGCCCGCGGCTGGTGCCCGAGGCGAGCTTGCCGTGCCAGTAGGCCTTGCCCTGGGGGTCCGCAGCCCGCTCGAAGACGTTCTGGTAGAGCCGCTCGATGTAGGCGTCGTCGGAGAGCGACCCGTAGCGGTTCAGGAACTCCGACGAGGTGGCGTAGTTCTGGGCGATCGCCACGGGTCCGATGCCGGCCCACCGCCGGTTGGTCCAATGGGTGTAGCCGTTGGTGTCGGGGATGCGCAGGAACGCCGCCTTGTACAGGCGGGCGATGGTCCCGCCGTTGTCCTGCCACTTGGCGCTGTTCTGGAGCGAGACCGGCAGGTCCGATGCCGCGTGGGTCCTCAGCTCCGACCTCCAGTCCGCCAGCTCGGTGGAGGTCGGCGCGCGGTGCACGAAGTCGAGGTACATCTGGGTGATGTACGCGCTGCTCTCCGGGCTGAACGGACCGAACCGCCGCTGGTTGGAGATCCACGACGCGGCATGGCTGAGACGGCTGTAGACGCCGTAGTTGTCCGGCTCCGCGCAGCCGTACCCGAACGACACGACACCGGTCTCGCGCCACGAGTCGTCGGGGGCCTGGATCGCGAGCGGGCCGCCCGAGTCACCTGAGCACGAGTCCTTCCCGCCGCCGGGGTACCCAGCGCACAGCATCGACGAGGCGTAGTACGTCAGCGGGTTCCCGAACTCGTCGGCGCGGCCCGGGGGATACGCCGCGCCACAGATCCCGTCGGACTGCATCGGCACCTGGACGAACCGCTCGTCGAGGGGGATGGAGCTGGCGCTCTCGTTGGTGATGCCCCAGCCGACGGTGGTCTGCTGGGTGCCGGGATCGTCGAGGGCCAACTCGGACGACGACGACCCGATGACGCGGATCTCGGGCGCCGTCGTGGGCGACGCCAAGCGGAGGAGGGCGTAGTCGTTCTGGCTCGTCCTGGGGTCGTAGTCGGGGTGCGGGTAGATCCCGATGACGTTGAGACGCGAGCCCCCGCCCGACTGGCTGAGGTTCGTGGTACCGGTCAGCACGCTGTAGAAGCTCGGGGCCACGTAGTTGCCGTACTTGCTGTCGGGGTACTCGGACTCGTAGTCGAGGACGCAGTGGGCGGCCGTCAGGACCCACGAGCGCGAAAGCACGGTGCCGCCACAGGTGAAGCCCTGCTCGCGGGTGGAGGCGGACCGGCGGATGAGCGCAGCCATCCACGGGAACTGGCCGACGGTTGCTTTCTGGCCGCCGACGATCTGCGTGTGGGCGGGCGGCGGCAGCTTCTCGGCCTGCGCCGCGGTCGGGAGGATCACGAGCAGGGCCACGGCGAGGAACGCCGCGGTGAGGGCGGGGAGAGGGCGTCGCACCGGCGGCACGCTACCCGTCGTGGTGCGCGGCGAACATGGGCCGACCAGGACTTCACCCAGCTGGGTGGTGGGCTGGATGGCGCCGCTCAGCCCGGCGTCGTGGACCCTGAGGGCGGGGGCTGGTCGAGGTGGATCGGCGTCCAGAACGGGAACGCCACGTGGGCCACGCCGAGGTGGTCGACGATGCGGCCTCGCTCGCGCAGTTCGTCCATGCAGGGCCGCACCCGCTCGGGGCCGCCGGCCAGCGCGGCGTACTCGGCGACGGACAGCAGGAGCGGTCCTTCGTCGACGTCGCCGGGCCGCACCACCGCCTCGACCTCGAGCGTCGGCCGGCACGGGTTGGCGCCGTCGACGAGCACGCAGTGGTACACCACCCCCTCGAACACGGACAACGCCCGGATGATCACGGCCGGTCGGATGCCGATCGGGCTGGGCGGGTCACCCCGGTAGGTTCGCCGTCGTGGCCACCTCTGCCAACTCCGACGACGATCTGCTTCGTGGCCACGCCGATGCGCTCGCCGCCGGGATCGTGGCGGCCATCGCTCCGTGGGTCGAGTCGAGCGTGGCCCGGATCGCCGATGCGTGGCGCCCGGGTCTCGCCGACGACCTTCGAGCGGCGGCGGCCGATGCCGGGCGCCGAGCCGTCGCCGAGGTCGGGCCCGCGGTGCGCGAACTGCTGGCGACCGACGTCGATGCCCAGCGCACCGGCCCGCTCGCCGTGCTGCGCGACGCGGTCCGCTACCCGACGGAGGTGTTGGCCGCAGCAGGCGTGCCCGGCGTGGTCCGCGACGGATTCGCCGAGCACGCGTTCCCGGCGGACGTGTACGACCTGGCGCCGGCTGCCTTCGCCGACCTCGATCCCGACCTTCGCGATCTCGGCCTCACGTGGGGCGCGGCCAAGGCTCACGTCGTGTTGTCCCGCCGCCGCGCCGAAGGACTCCGATGACAGGACTCCGATGACCACCGATCAGCGGGCCGTGCCCCGCGTCGTCGCCCTCGTGCCGGACCTGATGGACCGCTCCCGGCTCGGTGGCCTTGGCCGACCCGGCGAGGTCGACCTCGTCCACGTGCGCGCCGCGGGCGAGCTGCGCGAGGCGGTCGCCGTCGCACCGACCGCGCTGGTGGTGGTCGATCTCGGTCGGCCCGGCGTCCTCGATGCCGTGCGCGCCGGGCTGGGGGCCCGGGTCGTCGGCTTCGCCAGTCACGTCGACACCGACCTCATCGCCGCGGCCGAAGCCGCCGGGTGCACGGAGGTCCTGCCCCGCTCCCGCTTCTTCGCCCGCCTCGCCGAGCTGCTCTGACCGTGAGGCGAACCGCCGGGTGACCGCTAGTGGAGCTGCCACGCGTCGGGGTCGGCGGCGAGGGCTTCGACCGATGCGGTGAGCTTGCCGTCGCGCAGGTCGGCGAGCGTCACGTGCTCGAGCACGGCTCGCAGGTTGGCCCGCACCGCGATCCACGCCCGCTGGAGCACGGCGAGGTCGTCGGGGTAGTCGAGCGCGTCGGGCCGCTCGCCGCGCACGTCGGCCAACGGGCCCTCGGCGGCGCGGATCAGGTCGGCCATGGTGATCTCCTCGGGCGGCCGGTTCAGCCAGTACCCGCCGTCGGCCCCGCGCACGCTGCCCACCAACTGGCTGCGTTTGAGGTCGGCGAGGATGTGCTCGAGGAACTTGGAGGGGATCTCCTGGCGGTCCGCGATCGCCTGGCGGGTCAGCGGCGTGGCCCGCGACCCGTCGGTGGGGTAGGCGCGGGCCAGTTCGATGGCGGCCCGGACGGCGTAGTCGACCTTGGCAGTGGTGCGCATCGGGGGAGCGTCCTAGCGGTCCGGGTCGTCGAACCGCTGCCAGCCGGCATCGGTGATCGAACGGGGCTCGAAGAACAAGCAGTGCTCCGGGCAGGCAAACGGGGTCTTCTCGTTGGCATCGACGCGGCATCGCTGGATCTGCTCACCGGACACGGTGGTGCGGGTGGAGTAGTGGCGACAGTCCTGTCGAACAGCCATCAGACGAGTCTCCCACGCAGGGAGTCCCACCTGGTACCTCGACTTCGTCGGTAGCCTCGGCCGCCATGGCAGACCGGCTCGTGGTCATCGGAGGGGACGCCGCGGGCATGACGGCGGCGACCAACGCCCGCCGCGGCGCGCCCGGCCTCGAGATCGTCGTCCTGGAGAAGGGCCCCGACACGTCCTATTCGGCCTGCGGGATCCCGTACGTCGTGAGCGGTGAGGTCGACGACCTCCTCGACCTCGTGGTCCGCACGCCCCAGGAGTTCCGGGATCAGTTCAACATCGACGTGCGCACCCGGCACGAGGTCACGGGCATCGACCTCGATGCCCGGCGGGTCGAGGTCCGCGCCCTCGATCAGGCGCGCTCGCTGACCCTCGGCTTCGATCTCCTCCACGTCGCCACCGGCGCCCGGCCCCTCCGCCCCGACCTCCCGGGGATCGACGGGCCCCGCATCCACGGCGTGCAGACCCTCGCCGACACGCGGTCGATGCTCGACGCCGTCGGCGAACGCCGCTGTCGCGACGTCGTCGTGGTCGGCGCGGGCTACATCGGCCTCGAGATGGCCGAGGCGTTCATCCGTCGGGGCGCCCGCGTCACGATGGTCGAGAGCGGCCCGCAGCCGATGCGCACCCTCGACCCGGACCTCGGCGCCAAGGTCGCCGAGGCCGTCCGGCGGTTCGGGGTCGACCTGCGGACCGGCGTCAAGGTGGAGGGCTTCGGCCCCGACGTCGTGCACACGACCGACGGTGACCTCCACGCCGACCTCACGATCCTCGGCCTCGGCGTCCGGCCCAACAGCGACCTCGCGGTCGGGGCCGGGCTCGCCGCGGGCGCGGCCGGGGCCATCCAGGTCGACCACCGCGCGCGGACCGACCACGACGGGATCTACGCCGCCGGCGACTGCGCCGATGCGGTCCACATGGTGAGCCACCGACGGGTCTACGTCGCCCTCGGCACGGTGGCGAACAAGACCGGGCGGGTCGCCGGCATCAACCTCGGCGGTGGCTATGCCACGTTCCCCGGCGTGCTGGGCACCGCGGTCACACGGCTGTGCAACGTGGAGGTCGCTCGCACCGGCCTCAACGAGCGCGAGGCCACCGAGGCCGGGATCGAGTACGTCGTGGGCCGGGCCCAGTCGACGACCCGAGCCGCCTACTACCCGGGCGCCGAGCCCCTCGATGTGAAGGTCCTCGCCGAGCGCGGCACCGGGCGCCTGCTCGGTGGCCAGGTGGTCGGGGCCGACCGGGCTGGCAAGCGCATCGACGTGGTGGCCACGGCGATCACCGCCGGCATGACCGCGATCGAGTTCGGCGACCTCGACCTGGCCTACGCGCCGGCGGTGTCGCCGATCTGGGAGCCGTTCCAACTCGCCACCCGCGACGCGGTGTCGGCCCTGAAGGCCCAGCCGACCTGATCGTCGAGCCGGCGAGCGCGATGCCGGTCCGCTGGATGTCGCCCCGCGCATCGCTCACCAGGCGCGCAGACGACGCGCGCTGACCAGGGATGGTGACTCGGCCGCGACAGGCGTTGTTCACCTGGTCGAAACAGTGCGAACACGCGGGTGCAATCACCTTTCGCAATGGTGACGCCCTCGTTCGTCACCAACCCGAAAGGTCCACCGTGAACGCAGGCAACATCGCCTGGGTCCTGGTCTCCACCGCACTGGTGCTGTTCATGACCCCGGGGCTGGCGTTCTTCTATGGCGGCATGGTCCGCTCGAAGAACTTCCTGGCCATGCTCATGCAGAACTTCTTCGCCATCGGCCTGCTCGCCGTGCTGTGGGTCGTGGTCGGCTATTCGATCGCGTTCGGCCGGTTCGGCGACGGCGGTTGGTTCGGGGGCTTCGGCCACATCGGGCTCCGCGGGGTCGGCATCACCGGCCGGCTCGGGCTGGGCATTCCCGACGTGCTGTTCGCCGCATTCCAGATGACGTTCGCCATCATCACGCCGGCGCTGATCACCGGGGCCACGGCCGATCGCCTCCGGTTCGGGGCCTACGCGCTGTTCATCGGCGCCTGGTCCCTCGTCGTCTACAGCCCCGTTGCCCATTGGATCTTCGCCGGGGGCTGGATCGCCAAGATGGGGGCCCTCGACTTCGCCGGCGGCGCGGTGGTGCACATCAACGCCGGGGCCGCTGCCCTCGCGCTCGTGATCCTCCTCGGCCCGCGGAAGGGCCATGGCAAGGAGCCCATGCCGCCCCACGCGCTGCCGTGGACGCTGCTCGGCACCGGCATCCT
>JAOBWM010000095.1 GCA_025463365.1 Acidimicrobiales bacterium | reverse complement strand
TGTCGAACCTCTGGTGATCCGGACACGCCGCCATCTGACGGCTCGTGTTGAACCAAGGGGACGGTCCTGGACGCCATCATCTCGCTGCGCGACGTGACGAAGTCGTTCGGTTCGCACACGGTCCTCGAAGGCATCTCCTTCGACATCCCCCGCGGTGCGACCAGCGCCATCATGGGCCCGTCGGGGACGGGCAAGTCGGTCCTGCTCAAGAACGTGATCGGGCTCCTGCGACCCGACCGGGGCGAGATCTGGATCGACGGCGAGGAGACGGTCCGGATGCGCGAGAAGGATCTCTACCGGGTCCGGCGCAAGTTCGGCGTGCTGTTCCAGGACGGGGCACTGTTCGGATCCCTCAACCTCTACGACAACATCGCGTTCCCCTTGCGGGAGCACACGCGCAAGTCCGAGGGCGAGATCCGGCGGATCACGACGGAGAAGGCGGCGATGGTCGGCCTCCTCGATCACCTCAAGAAGTTCCCCGGCGAGGTGTCGGGTGGGATGAAGAAGCGAGCAGGCTTCGCTCGGGCGCTGGTGATGGACCCGGAGCTCATCTTCTTCGACGAGCCCGACTCCGGCCTCGACCCGGTCCGCGTGTCCTACCTCGACGAGCTGGTCCGCAAGATCCAAGAGGAGACGGGGGCGACGTTCATCATCATCACCCACAACATCCCCTCGGTGATGCGGGTCGCGGATCACGTAGGCGTGCTGTACCGAGCCGGCCTGGTGCGGTTCGCGTCGAAAGCCGAGATGATCCACGACGACAACCCGATCATCCGCCAGTTCCTGGCCGGTGCGGCGGATGGACCGATCGGGATGGACGAGCTGGCCACCGAGCAGACCGACGTCGAGCGGGATCTGGTGGAGCGGGCGGTTCGCCGCGCCGAGGAGGGCACGGCACAGCGCCAGTTGGAGCGGGACCGCGGGGTCCTGCAGGTCTGATGGCCGTCGCGATCCCCGGTGTGGGGAAGGTCAAGGGCTTCTTCGACGAGGTCGGCGCCATGGCGTCGGTCGGGCTCGAGTCGGTGCGCCAGATCTTCAAGCGCCCGTGGCCCCTGGCCGAGTTCCTCGACCAGTGCTGGTTCATCGCCAAGGTCACGACGGTGCCGGTGATCTTGATCTCGATCCCGTTCGGCATGGTGATCTCGCTCCAGGTCGGTGCCCTGATCCGCCAGCTCGGGGCCGACGCCCACCTCGGGTCGGCGCTCGTGCTCGCCGTCGTCCGCGAGCAGGCGCCGATCGCCACGGCCCTGCTCATCGCGGGCGCCGGGGGATCGGCGATGTGCGCCGACATCGGGGCCCGCAAGATCCGCGACGAGCTCGACGCCATGGAGGTGATGTCGATCAACCCGATCCAGCGCGTGGTCATGCCGCGCGTCCTCGCGGCCACCGTGATCGGGATCCTGCTCGACGCGGTCGTGAGTGCGGCCGGCCTGGCCGGCGGGTGGTTCTTCGCGACCCAGGTCCTCCACATCTCCTCGAGCAGCTTCTTCGCCTCGTTCAACGAGCTGAGCCAGCTGCCCGACCTCTGGATGGCGTTGGTGAAGGCCGGGATCTTCGGGTTCATCGCCGGGGTGGTGGCTTGCTACAAGGGCCTGTCGTGCAAGGGCGGGCCCAAGGGCGTGGGCGACGCGGTGAACCAAGCGGTGGTGATCACCTTCGCGCTGTTGTTCTTCGTGAACTTCGTCCTGACCGCCATCTACTTCAACTTCGTGCCCCAGAAGGTCTGATCCGATGGCTGCGCCCACCGCCCGGGGATCGACCCTCACCGCGTGGCAGCGGCTCGACCGGCTCGCGTCGCGGGGCGTCAGCGCAACGTTGGCGCCCTTCGCGCAGGTCTACGACCAGGTCGTGTTCGCCGGGAGGATCGTGCGCCGCATGCCCCGGGCGCTCAAGTACCGCAAGGAGATCATCGCCCTCATCGCCGACATGACGATCGGAGCCGGCGCGGTGCTCGTGGGCGGCGGCATGTTGTTCGTGATCTTCTTCCTCGCGTTCTTCACCGGCACCGAGGTCGGGTTGCAGGGCTTCACCGCGCTGCAACAGATCGGCGCCGAGTCGTTCTCCGGCGTCATCTCGTCGGTGGCCAACACCCGTGAGATCACCCCGCTCATCGCCGGTGTCGGGCTGGCCGCGCAGGTCGGCGCCGGGTTCACCGCCCAGCTCGGCGCCATGCGGATCTCCGACGAGATCGACGCCCTCGAGGTCATGAGCGTCGATTCGTTCGTCTACCTCGTGTGCACGCGGGTCTGGGCGGCGCTCATCACCATGGTGCCGCTGTACCTCGCCGCGCTCTTCTCGAGCTACTTGGCCACCGAGCTGATCGTCACCAAGTTCTTCACGCTGTCGCCAGGGGTCTACCAGCACTACTTCCGCTTGTTCCTCCCGCCGATCGACGTCGTGTACTCCTTCGGCAAGGCGATCCTCTTCGCCATCGTGGTCACCCTGATCCACTGCTACTACGGGTACTACGCGACCGGCGGACCGGCGGGGGTGGGCAAGGCGGCCGGGCGGGCGATCCGGCTATCGATCATCGCGGTGACGATCCTCAACCTGGTCCTCTCGCTGATCTTCTACGGGGGCAAGGACACGGCCCGGATCGTGGGTCTCGTGGGAGGGCACTTCTGATGCAGCTCTCCAACACGCCCGAGGAGCTCCAGAAGGCCTTCCGGGCCATCGCCTCGATCGTCGTGGTGGTGCTCGTGACGGCGACGGCGGCGGTGGCCGTCCGCGCGTCGTACGGGGCGTTCTCCGACGACATGAAGGTGCACACGTCGTTCGCCCGGGCCGGCCAGGCGCTGCACCCGGGCTCGGACGTGAAGTACCGCGGGGTCAACATCGGCAAGGTCCGCAGCGTCCGCCTCCACGATCGCCGCGTCCAGGTCGTCCTCCAGATCCACAAGACGGCCAGGATCCCGACGCGCACCGCGGCCTCGGTGCGAGCCAAGACGTTGTTCGGCGAGAAGTACATCCAGCTGTCGGTGCAGGGCCACGACGACCCTCCGTACCTCCGCGACGGCGACGCGGTGCGCTCGGCGGGAACGGGCACCGAGGTCGATGCGCTGGTCGACGGGACGGACCACCTCTTCCGGAGCGTGGACGTGAAGGAGCTCGCGACCTTGATGGACGAGCTGACCCGCGCCTACCAGGGGGAGGGCACCCGGGTGGCGGCGCTGATCGACAAGAGCGTGGGGGCCGCCCACGCGTTCAACGACACCCTCGACGCCCAACTCCGGGCGATCGACTCGCTCCAGCGGTTCACCCGCGAGTACCGCGACATCGGTCCCGACATCAACGCCATCTCCGGGAACCTCAACGAGTTCCTGCCCACGTTCAACGCCGCCCGAGCCGACTACGAACGGCTCCTGACGACGTTGACCCCGTTCGCCGAGCACCTCGCGGACTTCGTCGAGGTGAACGAGGCCGACATCGACAAGATCATGGACGACGGCGACAACATCGTCCGGGTCCTCTCTGCTCGCAAGGCCGACATCTCCGCGTCGATCCGAGGGCTGGCCCGGTACGCCTACGTGTTGAGCCACGCCATCAGCAAGGAGCAGCTGCCCGACGGCAGCCGCTTCGGGTACCTCAAGCTCTTCATCGACGTCGGTGACCTCCAGGAGCTGGTGTGCGCGGCGCTGGGGCCGACCTCCCAGGCGTCGCAGCTGTCCCAGGTGCGCGAGGCCCTCGCCGCCGTCGCACCACAGCTGGCGTGTGAGGGGGACGCCGGATCGCCGGGTGCCGGTCTCCCCGCCGGCTCGACCGGTTCCAGCGGTCCGGCCGCGCCCCGTTCCGCCGGCTCCGGGTCCGCGGCGTCGGATCCGGCGGCGACCCTCACCAACACGGTGCTCGGCGCGGTGGGCCGCCCCGACCAGGCGGTCGGCAGCGGCTCGATCAACTCGCTGCTCACCCCGCTGCTCGGAGGGGGTGGCTGATGCGCACGTTCTCCCGGACCCTCAAGGCACTGCGGGGCGCGACCGGCCGGACGCTCGTCAAGGTCGTGCTCTACAGCCTGGTGTGCCTCGCCGTCCTCGGTGCCCTGATCGGGCGGATCGGCAACATCGACTGGTTCGCCGACCACGAGGGGTACCACGCCGAGATGCCCGATGTGACCGGGCTCCTGGTGAACGACGACGTCAAGGTTGCGGGCGTTCGGGTGGGGAAGGTGACCGGCATCTCGGTGCACCGCGGCCGCGCCAAGGTGTCCTTCGAGGTGAAGCCGGGCATGGATCTGCGCAGCAGCACCCAGGTCGGCGTTCGCTGGCGCAACGTGCTCGGCCAGAAGTACCTCTACCTGTACCCCGGTACGCAGGGGAAGGTGCTCCACGCCGGCGCGACCCTCCCCGTGAGCCAGGCGGTGCGCTCCGCTGATGTGGGGGAGTTCCTCAACTCGGTGGCGCCGATCCTGCAGGCGATCGACCCGGCCAAGGCCAACGCGTTCGTGCGGGCCCTGAACCAGGCCCTCGACGGCAACGAGGAGAAGGTCCGCGGCCTCCTGTCGGATACCGCGTCGATCTCCAGCGAGCTCGGAGGCTCGGATCAGCAGATCGGCTCCCTGATCGAGAACCTGGACACGGTGGTCGGCGGCCTGGCCTCGCGCGACGAGGACCTGAACACCGCCATCACGCGCTTCAAGACCTTGGCGGCATCCCTGTCGTCGAACAACGACGACCTCCAGTTGCTCGTCGAGCGGTTCGCGGCGGTGCAGACGCGCCTCAACCGGCTGGTGACGGACAACCGTGGGAACCTCGACGCCACCATCGACGACCTGGCCACCATCGCCAAGGTGCTGCACCGCCACCGCGACGACCTGGAAGCAACGCTGGCGACGCTGCCGCAGGGTCTCCGGATCTACGACTCGATCTCGTCGTATGGCCAGTGGTTCCAGATCCGCACGACGATCACGTGCCTGGCCAACCAGGCGAACTGCTCGGCCGAGGGGTCGACCTCCGATGCCCTGTCCGGCGGCGCTCCCTCGACGCCGCCCGATGTCGGGTCGATCGTCGGCTTCGCCCTGGCGGGGGGTGGGGCATGAAGTCGTTCACCGAGCGCAATCCCACGATCATCGGCATCATCGTGGTCGCCCTGATCCTGTCGGGTACCGGGGCCGCACTGCTCCTGAACGGTGGGTTCTTCAAGGACCGCTACACGGTCCACGCGATCTTCACCGACACCGCCGGACTCCGGAAGGGCGACAAGATCCGCGTGGCCGGTGTGACCTCCGGCCAGGTCGGAGGCCTGTCCCAGAAGGGCGGGAAGGTCGAGGTGACCCTCAAGGTGGACCACGGGATCGACCTGCCGCGAGACACCCGCGCCGAGATCGTCGTGGAGACGCTCCTCGGCAACAAGTACGTGCGTCTCGTCGCAGGCCACGACTGGGCGCACCCGCTCCACGGTGGGAGCATCATCCGCGACACGACCACGCCCACCGAGGTGCTCGACCTCCAGAACGTCGGCACGCCGCTGCTCGAGGACCTCGACGGGAAGACCCTGAACGACCTGCTCGGCAAGATCGACGCGATCTCGTCGGGGCAGCGCGGCAACGTCGCCGACATCATCACCGGGCTCAACCGGCTGACCACCGCGATCAACGATCGCCAGCAGCAGGCCCGACACCTGATCGACTCGACGAAGACGGTGACCGGCACCCTGTCGAACCGCGACCAGGATCTGCTCGCGTCGCTCGACGATGTGAACGTGGTGCTCGACGGGCTGGCGAAGCGGAGGGTGCAGCTGGCCACGCTGCTGGACCAGACGTCGCAGACGGCGCGAAAGACCGCCGACCTGGTCGCCCAGAACCGTCCGGCGCTGGACGCGATCCTCGACGAGCTCCACGCCGACCTCCAGATCGTCGGGCAGCACCAGCAGGACCTGGCCGCGTCGCTGTCGGGCCTCACCAACGCCATCGACGGGTTCGCCTCGGTCGGCTACTCCGGCCCCGACGACTTCCCGAACCGCTGGGCCAACATGTACACCCAGCTCATCGGGCCCCTCGGCCCGGACGCGCTCTTCGGGTCCTGCGGCCTGCTCGACGATGCCTTCGATGTGATGCTCGGGCCCGACCCGGTGAGGCGCTGCGCCGACCGGACCGGTCCGCTCCCGAGCACGGCTGCCGCGGGCACGCCGACCGCGTCGTCAGGGCCCGCGTCGAGCACCGCTGCGCCCAACCCGCTCGCCACCATGTACGGCCCGCTCGCGGCAGGGGGTTCGTGATGGGCCGCCGGCACCCGCGCCGCCTTGCCGCCGCCGTCGCGGTGGCCCTCGCCACCGCGCTCGCCCTGCTGCCTGCGTGCAGCCTCGTGAACGACCCGCCGGGCCCGTTCCACCTGACCGCCGAGTTCAGCCGGGGGACCGGCCTGTACCCGGGGTCGCCCGTGCGCGTGCTCGGCATCGACGTCGGGCGGATCACCAAGGTCGACAACGCAAGGGGCCACGTCCGGGTACGGATGCGCCTGGACCGCGGCACTCGGCTGCCCGCTGACGCCCGGGCCACGATCGTGCCACTGACCCTCCTCGGCGAGCGCTACGTCCAGCTCGGTCCGGCCTACACCTCCGGCGCCCGGATGCAGTCCGGGGCGGCGATCCCGCTCACCCGCACGTCGGTTCCCGCGGAGTTCGACGACCTGCTGCGGGGGCTCCAGAGCTTCATCGGCTCGATCGACCCCAAGCGGGCCGGAGACGTGGTCACCGATCTCGCCGACGTCCTCCAGGGCCAAGGCAGCGACCTGAACCGGCTCATCGCCAACGCATCGGGCACCCTCGGCCTCCTGGCCGACAAGGGCGACGAGCTGCGGGCCATCATCCGCTCGCTCGGCGACCTGTCGAAGACCCTCAGGGGCCACACCGACAACATCGAGAGCCTCATCCGGAACTACGACCTCGTGGCCGAGGTCCTGGTGCAGAACAAGGACGACCTCGACGCGACGATCACCCAGTTCGACCGCACGGCCAAGGAGCTGTCGTCGTTCCTCGCCCACCATGAGGACCCGCTCCGCAGCGACGTCGGCGTGGTCACCGCCGCCGGGCGCACGCTCGACGTCAACACCGACAACCTCAAGCTCACCCTCCACGCGACGGTCAAGCTCTTCGAGGCCGCAGACCGCGCCTACGACGAGCGGATGAACGCGCTGGATGCCAACAACCAGGTCGCGCCCGACGTCACCTCGGCGATCGTGTCGGGGCGACTCAGGGACCGCATCGCGGGCCTGTGCCGCCGGCTCGGGATCGACGTCTGCAGCGACCCGGCCTCACCCCTGCTCAACGGCCTGGCCAGCACCCTGCCGGGGATCCTCGGCACGCTCGCCTCCGGCGGATCCGTGGGCAACGCGCCCGCGTCGCCGCCGCCCCCCGGGGTCGCTCCGCCGGTGGCGCCCGAGCTGCCGAAGGCGCCGACGCAGGCCGACCTCTTGGATGCGCTGGCCCAGCAGCTCACCCACGGCCTCGATGCCCAGCAGGCGCGGCTGCTCGGCTCGCTCGATCCAGGGCGGCTGACCGCGCTGCTCGGGCTCGACCCGACCCTGCTGCAGGTCCTGCCCGACCTCGACGCATCCCAGCTCGACCGGCTTCGGCAGTCAGCCACCGCGGATCTTCCCGCGCTCTTGTTGGCGCTGACCAACGAGGTCCACCCCCCGGCGAGCCGCCTCGACCCGCTCCTGCCGGGGTCGAGCGGGTCGCCGACCACGGTGCCCGGCGGGGGATCGGCCCCGTCGGGAGGCAACCCGCTCACCGATGTCCTCGGCGGACTGCTCGGAGGTCACTGATCATGCGTTGGCGCGCCCTCGCTCTCGTGGTCACCACGTTCGTCTCCGCCGTTGTCGTGTCGGGATGTTCGGGGGGTGACGGGAAGATCCATGCCTCGGCCACGTTCTCCGACGTGGCCGACCTGGCGACGGGCGCGCCCGTGATGATCTCGGATGTGACCGTCGGCAAGGTCACCGGCATTCGGCTCGATCGGACCGGGCGACGAGCGCAGGTCCGCTTCGAGGTCGACCGGGCCGCAGAGGTGCCCGCCGATGTCGAGGCGAGCATGCGCCGGACGAGCGCCCTCGGCGAGAAGTTCGTCGACCTCGCCCCGCGCACGGCCGCCGCCGACCGTGCCGACGCCCCGCTCCTGCGCGACCGGGCCATCGTCCGCCACACGCGGGTGGTGTCCGACCTCGAGCAGCTGGTGGTGAGCGGCACGGCCACCTTCGAGGCCTTGAGCGCCTCGCAGATCTCCGTGCTCCTCGACGAGGGCTCGAAGGCGTTCGGCGGCAAGGGACCGCAGCTCCACCAGGTGCTGGGTGACCTGTCGTCGGTCGCCAAGGGCTACCGCACCAGGACTGGGGAGCTGAAAGGCGTCATCGCGGACCTCGACCGGCTCAGCGGTGACCTGGCGCCCAAGACCGACGCCAACGGCGTTGCCCTCGGGAACGTCGACGACACCCTCGCCATCTTGAACGAGAACGACGCCCGGTTCTTCTCACTCGTGCGGACCATGAACCGCCTGGCCGACGACGGCAATCGACTGTTGCGCCGCCACCTGACCCAGATCCACACCCAGATCCGCGGGCTCCGCGACGTGCTCGACGCGGTGGCCGACGAGCAGGCCTCCCTCGGCGAGGTGTTGCGCGACCTGCCCAAGCACAACACCGACCTGCCGACCGCCGAGAAGGCCAGCTTCGTCCAGGTGCTGATCGACACGGTCATCTGTGGGATCCCCGGCGGCGGGGACGTCCCCGGCGACCCCGTCGATGCGTGCTACCCGAAGGGCGCGAAGTGATCTCGAAGCGAATCCTCGTGAACCTCGGTGCCTTCATGGGGATCGCCGCGCTGCTCGTCGGCTACGGCATCGTCTCGCTGTTCGGGAGTCCGTTCGAGCACCAGCGCACGGTCGTCGCGGACCTGCCCGATGCGGGCGGGCTGAGGCCCGGGTTCTCGGCCAGCCACGACGGGGTGGTGGTCGGAACCGTGTCGAAGGTCCAACTCCACAAGGGGCACGTGCGGGTGACGCTCAAGCTCGACCACGGGACGACCGTTCCCCGTGGCGTCCAGGCCCAGATCATCCGGGCCAGCGCGGTGGGGGAGCAGCGGCTCGACCTGGTGAGCGTGCCCGGCGGGTCCCAGGAGCCGTTGCCCGACGGGGCCCGCGTCCCCCTCGCCGCCCACCCGGTCCCACCGGATGTTGCCGACGTGCTCGCAACCGTCACCGGGTTCATCGACGCCCTCCCGGCGGACAAGCTCAACA
>JAOBWM010000071.1 GCA_025463365.1 Acidimicrobiales bacterium | reverse complement strand
TTCCTGTCGATCAACACGGTCGGCCAGACGATCATGCAGTTCGGCAGCCAGGAGCAGAAGGACTTCTTCCTCCCGAAGATCCTGGCCGGCGAACTGCACTTCTCGATCGGCTACACCGAGCCCGGCTCGGGCACCGACCTCGCATCGCTGACCACCAAGGCGGTCAAGGACGGCGACGAGTGGGTCATCAACGGGCAGAAGATCTACACGTCGCTCGCCAGCTACGCGGACTACGTGTGGCTCGCCGCCCGCACCGACCCGGACGTTCCCAAGCACAAGGGCATCACGATGTTCGCCGTGCCCACCACCGACCCGGGGTACTCGTACTCGAAGATCAACACCATGGTGAACGCGAGCACGTTCAACACGTTCTACGACGATGTGCGCGTGCCGGACTCAGCGATCATCGGTGAACTGCACGGCGGTTGGAACCTGATCATCAACCAGCTCAACTACGAGCGCGTGGGCCTGGCGCCGCCGGGGATGATCAGCCGGAGCTACGACCAGGTCCTCGACTACGCGCGCACCACGACCACGCCCGACGGCCTCCGGGTCATCGACCAGGAGTGGGTGCAGCTCAACCTGGCCCGCGTGCGGTCGGGCATCGAGTACCTCACGCTCCTGAACTGGAAGGTGGCTGCGCTCTCCGCGTCCGGCGCCACGGTCAACCCGGCCGATGCCAGCTCCATCAAGGTGTTCGGCACGGAGTTCTTCACCGAGGCGTACCGCCTCCTCATGGAGGTCATCGGCCAGAGCGCCGCGCTGCAGCCGGGCTCGCCGGAGGCCGCCCTCGCCGGGCGCCTCGACCGCGGGTTCCAGGGCTCGCTGATCCTGACCTTCGGCGGCGGCGTCAACGAGATCCAGCGCGACCTGATCGCCATGTTCGGCCTCGGCATGCCCCGCATGCCACGGATGTAGGAGCACCGATGGACTTCACACTCTCCGACGAGCAGGTCGCCATTCGTGACCTCGCCGCACGGATCCTCACCGAGCAGCTCCCGCCCGAGCGCCTCCGCGAGATCGAGACCTCCGACGACGAGTGGTTCGCCCGCGACGTGTGGGCAGAGCTCGCCAAGGCCGACCTGCTCGGCATCTGCCTCCCCGAGGCCCATGGCGGCGGGGGCTACGGCTTCTTCGAGCTGGCCCTCATCCTCGAGCAGGCCGGCAAGGCGGTGGCGCCGCTCCCGTTGCACGCCACGCTCGCCCTCGGTGCCCTGCCGATCGCCCACTTCGGATCGGCCGACCAGCAGGCGGCGCTCCTGCCCCTCGTGGCCAGCGGTGACCTCGTGCTCACGGCCGCCCTCTCGGAAGGCGGCATCGGCTACCCGCCGGAGGTTCCGGCCACGGCGGCCACCAGGGACGGCGACGGGTGGAAGATCTCCGGCACGAAGCACCTCGTTCCCGCCGCTCACCTCGCGGGCCGCGTGCTCGTGGCGGCCCGGACCGGCGACACCACCTCGACGGTGTTCCTGGTCGATCCCTCGGCTGACGGCGTCACGGCCGTGTGGAACCGCTCGGCCAACGGTGAACCGCTCTCGACCATGACGTTCACCGACGTCACCGTGGCCGCGGGCGACGTGCTGGGCGAGGTCGACGCCGGGGCCGAGGTGGTCGCCTGGACCACCGATCGTGGCGTCGCCGCATGGTGCGCGGTGCAGGCAGGTGTCTGCGAGGCCGCGCTTCGGCTCACCGCGACCTACACCAGCGAGCGCAAGCAGTTCGACACGCCGATCGCCACGTTCCAGGCCGTCGCCCACCGCGCCGCGGATGCCTACATCGACACCGAGGCCGTGCGCCTCACCGCCTACCAGGCGGCGTGGCGGCTGGCCGAGGGCCATCCGGCGGCGGAAGAGCTGGCGATCGCCAAGTTCTGGGCGGCCGAGGGCGCCCAACGGGTGGTTCACGCCGCCCAGCACCTCCATGGAGGCATCGGAGTCGATCTCGATTATCCGGTCCATCGGGCGTTCCGGTGGGCCAAACACGTGGAGCTGAGCCTGGGTGGGGGGACAACCCACCTGCGCCGGCTCGGGGCCCTCCTTGCGGCGGGCTAGCTGGTACCAGCGCACCTAGGGTGCGCGTGCAGGACTTTGGTCCGGTGACGGCCAACTCAAGTCGGAGAAATCTGACGTGTCATCAGAAATCAGGGAACACGTCCGCTACATTCCGGGCGCTAGCAAGGGGACAAAATCTGTGAAGACCCGAGGCATCGCGCTTTTCTGTGTACTCGCGCTGGTTGCGGCTGGTTGCGGCAGCCGCCTGTCCGATGACGAGCTCTCATCGGGTGCCGGCAGCGGGGGTGGGGCCACCGCCACGACCGCCGGTGGCACCGGCTCGAACGGCGCCGGCATCACCCAGGGGACCGGCGCCGGAAAGGGCAAAGCCGTCGACATGATCGGCACCATCCCGGTGCCCTGCGGCAAGGCGACGGGCGCGCTCAAGGCTCCCCCCGCCGGCACGATCGGGGTCACCAAGGACACGATCAAGCTCGCAGTGATCTCCGACAAGTCCGGCCAGATCAAGGTGCCGACCGCCTCCATCGAAGAGTCGGCGCAGGCCTTCGTGGACTGGTGCAACGGGTTCGGCGGCATCAACGGCCGGAAGCTGTCGCTCACCAAGATCGACTCGAAGCTGTTCCAGCACCTCGAGGCCACCAAAGAAGCCTGCAACGACCAGGTCTTCGCCATCGTCGGCTCCGGCTCGGTCACCGACAACCAGGGCGCACAAGCCATGGTCGACTGCAACCTCATCGAGGTCCCCGCCTACACCGCCACCGCGGCAAAGGCCCTCAGCGACCGGATGGTCCAGCCGGTGCCCAACCCGTCGAACCACTTCAACATCGGGCCGGCGCTGTACCTGAAGGAGAAGTACCCCAAGGCGATCAAGAAGGCCGCCATCCTCTGGGGCGACATCGACACGGCCAAGATCCAGGCTGACCGCGTCAAGGCGGCCTACGAGGCCCAGGGCTTCAAGTTCGTGTACGAGAAGGCCACGCAGGTCATCCAAGAGTCCTATGCCGCCGAGGCCAAGGCGATGAAGGACAAGGGCATCGAGTACGTGACCTTCGTGAACACGACGCAGGAAGCGGTCAAGCTCCTGAAGGACATGAACACCCAGGGCTTCGACCCGCAGGTGAAGGACTTCGGCGCCCAGTACTACGACCCAGAGCTCCTGGGTGCCGGTGCCGCCGCCGAGGGATCGCTCGTGCAGCTCAACACCGTGCCGTTCGAGGAGGAGAAGCAGAGCCCGGGCCTGCAGGCCTACCTCGCGGCCTACGCCAAGGTCGGCAGCAAGATCAAGCCCACGTCGCTCGGCGTGCAGTCCTTCTCGGCCGGCCTGCTCTTCGCAACCGCCGCCAAGGCGGCCGGTGACAACATCACGCGCGACAACGTGCTGGCGGAGCTCAAGAAGATCAAGGAGTGGGACGGTGGTGGCCTCCACCTGCCGGGAGACCCCGGGGACAACCTGGTCGGCCACTGCTTCATGTACATGGTCGTGAAGGACGGCAAGTTCGTGCGCCTCGAGCCCAAGAAGCCCACCGAGTTCACCTGCGATGCCAAGCGCTTCGACTACGACCTCAAGAACGACTACGGCGGCGGCGCCAAGGCAAAGGCGAAGTGAGGGGATCGATGACCGCCCGCGGCGGTGACGGTCGTCCTCGCCGGAGGCGCGCCCTCCGGTGAACCAGATCCTGATCTTCGGGCTGGCCAGCGCCGCGGTCTACGCGGTGGCGGCCAGCGGCCTCGTCGTCACCTACACGACCTCGGGCATCTTCAACTTCGCCCACGGCGCCGTCGCCATGATCTCGGCGTTCGTCTACTGGCAGCTGAGCTCGCCCGACGCCTGGGACCTCCCGGTGCCGATCGCGCTGGTCCTCACGCTGTTCGTCTTCGCTCCGGGCCTCGGCCTGCTGATCGACCGGGTGCTCATGCGCCGGCTCCACGACGCGGCACCCATCACCAGGCTCGTGGTCCCGATCGGGCTCCTCGTGGCGCTCATCCAGATCGCCAGCGTGATCTGGTCGCCCGACGACCCCCGCCAGCTGAGCCCGTTCTTCGACGGCAAGACGGTGCGCTTCGGCGGCGTCAACATCCAGTACCACCAGCTGATCATCCTGGCGGTGGCCGTCGTGGTCGCCATCACGTTGCGGATCCTGCTGTACCGGACCCGCACCGGCGTCGCCATGCGAGCGGTGGTCGACAGCCGTGACCTGGCCGCGCTCAACGGCGTCTCGCCCGATCGCGTCGGTGCCCTCGCCTGGGCGCTCGGGTGCAGCCTGGCCGGCCTCGCGGGCGTGCTCATCGCCCCGATCCTCGCCCTCGACCAGACCCAGCTGACCCTCCTCGTGATCAACGCCTACGCCGCCGCCATGGTCGGGCGGCTGCGCAGCCTGCCCCTCACCGCCCTCGGCGCGCTGATCCTCGGGATCGCCCGCCAGGCGGTCGACTACAACTCGGCGCACATGCCGGAGTGGCTCAACTGGGTCACGGTCGACACGGTGCCGGCGATCATGTTGTTCGTGGTGCTGGTGGTGGTCCCGCAGGACAAGGCGGCGCTGTTCGGCCAGCGCAAGGACCGCAGCCGAGTGCCCAACCCGAGCTGGCGCGCCGTCGCGGGGGCCGGGCTGGCGCTGATCGCCGTCACGTACTTCATGCAGGACCTGGTCGGGAACAAGACCCTCAACACCGTCGGGTACGGGCTGGCGCTCGGCATCGTCGCCCTGTCGCTGGTGCCGCTCACGGGCTACGCCGGCCAGATCTCGCTCGCGCCCCTCGCGTTCGCTGGGATCGGTGCCGCGGTGATGCACCGGTGGGGGAGCGACGGCAACCCGCTGGCGCTCGTCGCGGTCGTGGTGATCTGTGCCGCCGTCGGCGCGCTGGTCGCCCTGCCTGCGCTTCGGCTGAAGGGGCTCTACCTCGCGCTCGCCACGTTCGCCTTCGCCTTGTTCTGCGAGCAGACGGTGTTCCCGCGCCAGCAGGGGTTCAGCCAGGGGACCGCCAAGATCGGGCGCCTGCACATCGGCGGGTTCACCACGAACAGCGACCGCGCCAACCTGGTCCTCCTCGCGGTGTCCTTCGTCGTGCTCGGCGTGATCGTGACCGCACTGCGCCGAGGGCCCTTCGGGCGACGGTTGCAGGCCATGAAGGACAGCCCCGCGGCGTGCGCCACCCTCGGCCTCGACCTCACCGCCCTCAAGCTCCAGGTGTTCGCGCTGTCGGCGGCGATCGCCGGGCTCGGCGGTGCGCTGTACGGCGGCTGGCGCCAGCAGGTGGGCGTCGAGCAGTTCTCGATGCTCAAGGGCGCGCTGCCCGGGCTGCCGCTCGTGCTGCTCGCGGTCGTCGGAGGCATCGCCGCCGTCGCCGGTGCGCTCCTCGGCGGCCTGCTCCTCGCGGTCGTCCCGCTCGTCGGCGATTACCACCCCGAGCTCCGCGACCTCATGACGGTCCTCCCGGGTCTCGCCGGGATCAGCCTGGCGAGCAACCCTGACGGAGCCATCGCCCAGACGGTGAGCGAGGTGCAGGCCAACATCGCTCGCTTCCGGCGTCGTGGCGAACCGAAGGACGAGTCCATCGGCCGGCGGGTGCTCACCATGCTCCTGCCGCCGGTGCCCCGGCTGGTCCCCGAACGGATCCCTCGCGGCGGCTCACCCTCGGCGGCCGACGTCGCGGTGATCGACGGGGAGCTCGGCCTCGACTGGGGGAGGTGCCGTGACGATCCTCGAAACGCGTGAGGTGTCGGTCCGCTTCGGCGGGCACATGGCCGTCAACCAGGTCAGCCTGTCGGTGGAGGAGGGCCAGATCACGGGCCTCATCGGGCCCAACGGCGCCGGCAAGACCACGACGTTCAACGTCATCACGGGCCTCCAGCCACCCAGCCGGGGCCGGGTGCAGCTCGCCGGCAAGGACATCACCGCCATGTCGGCGCACCGGCGAGCCCGGGCCGGGATCGCCCGCACCTTCCAGCGCCTCGAGCTGTTCGGCTCGCTGTCCGTGCGCGACAACGTGATCACCGCGGCCGAGCTCAACCGGGTCGACGGCCAGGATCCCAAGGCGGCCGCGGATGCCCTGCTCGATCGCGTGGGGCTGAGCGACGATGCCGGCAAGCGGGCCGACTCGTTGCCCACGGGCGGGGCGCGCCTCGTGGAGCTGGCCCGCGCCCTCGCCTGCCGGCCCCGGGTGCTCCTGCTCGACGAGCCGGCATCGGGCCTCGACGACGCCGAGACCGACCGCTTCGCCGAGCTCCTCACCGACCTCGCCCGCGACGGCCTCGGCATCTTGCTCGTCGAGCACGACGTCCCGCTCGTGATGCGGCTGTGCAGCGAGATCACGGTGCTCAACTTCGGCGAGGTGCTGGCCACCGGCTCGCCCACGCAGATCCAGAAGGACCAGACCGTGATCGACGCGTACCTTGGTCAGGGCACCGATGTGGGAGAGGACCTGTGACCGCGCTGGCCGACGAGACCGCACCGGCTTCCGCCCCGGAGGCCCACGAGGGGCCGGCGCCGCTCCTCCAGCTCACCGGGATCCGCGCCGCGTACGGGCGCATCGAGGTCCTCCACGGCATCGACCTGCTCGTGCCCCGCGGCGAGGTGGTGGCGCTGCTCGGCCCCAACGGCGCCGGCAAGACCACCACGTTGTTGGTCGCCACCGGCCAACATCCCGCTTCGGCTGGTTGCGTGCACCTCGCCGGCCGCCACGTCAACGGCGCCCGGCCCGACGATCTCGCCCGCCTCGGGCTGTGCACCATCCCCGAGGGACGGGGCGTGTTCCGGAACCTGACCGTGCGCGAGAACCTGGTGATGGCCAGCTACCGCGGCGTGCCGGTCGACGATGTCATCCAACGCGCCGGCGAGCGGTTTCCCCGCCTGAAGGAACGCCTCGGCCAGGTGGCCGGCACGCTGTCGGGTGGCGAGCAGCAGATGCTCGCCATGGCCCGCGGCCTCGCCACCGACCCCGGCCTGCTCATCATCGACGAACTGTCCATGGGCCTCGCGCCCCTGATCGTGGCCGAGCTGTACGAGATCGTGGCCGGCATCGCCTCCGAAGGCGTGTCGATCCTCGTGGTCGAACAGTTCGCTCGCACCGTCCTCGGCGTCGCCGACCGTGCTGTGATCATGCAGCACGGTCGGGTCCTCGCCGCGGGAGCCCCCGCAGACCTCGAAGCCGAACTGTCGGCTGCCTACCTCGGAGCCTCGACATGACCGATACCTCGTCCATCCCCAACGCCGCCGACCGGCTCGAGTCCGGCGTGGACGCCATCCACGTGCCCGAGCCGTCAGCCGACACCGAGGCCTTGCTGCTCAAGCTCGGCGTGGTGCTGCCGCTGGTCGGCGTGGTGCTGATCCTGCTCGCGTACTGGAACGCGTCCGACGCCAAGTTCGTCGCCGACCAGATCCCCATGCTGATCTCCGGAGGCATCTTCGGGGTGGGCCTCATCGTGGTCGGCCTCGGACTGTTCATCCGGTTCTCGCTGGCCCGCCTGCTCCGCTTCTGGCTGGCCCGCCTGGTGGTCGAGCAGCAAGCGTCCACCGACCGCGTGGTCGAAGCCCTGGCCAAGGTGGAGCTCGCCGTCCGCGACGCCACCACCGACCAGCCCGTCATCGTCCAGGTCGCCGACAAGGCCACCAGCTGACCCACCGCTCGGGTGGGCCGAAAACTGGAACGTGTTCTAGTCTGACGGGATGTCAGACACGTCAGATGCCACCGCGGGAACCACGACCGAGGAGCCGCACTTCCTCGTCGAGCGCGACGGCCACGTCCTCACCGTCACGCTGAACCGGCCGGCGGCCAAGAACGCGTTCAGCCCCTCGATGCTCGTCGGGGTGGCCGACGCGTGGAAGCTGCTGGACACCGACGACGAGCTGCGCGTCGGCATCCTCACCGGGGCCGGCGGGGACTTCTGCTCGGGCATGGACCTCAAGGCGCTGGCCGCCGGGTTCTCCGACGAGGAGATGGCCCGCATGGCCGACGACCCCGACCTCCACTGGAAGGCGCTGCTCCGGCACTTCCGGCCGTCCAAGCCGCTGATCGCCGCGATCGAGGGCTACTGCGTCGCCGGCGGCACGGAGATCCTGCAGGCCACGGAGATCCGGGTCGCGGGGGAGTCGGCCCAACTCGGGATCGCAGAGGTCCAGCGGGGCCTGTTCCCACTCGGCGGTTCGACCGTGCGGCTCCAGCGCCAGATCGGCTTCACCATGGCGGCCGACCTGCTGCTGACCGGTCGCCTCATCTCGGCGCAGGAGGCCAAGGACATCGGCCTCATCGGCCACGTCGTCCCCGACGGCCAGGCCCTGGCCAAGGCCCGCGAGATCGCGGAGCGCATCGCCGCCAACGGCCCGCTCGCCGTGCGTGCGGTCCTGCGGTCCATGCGCGAGACCGCCGGCATGACCGAGGCCGACGGCCTGGCGCGGGAGCTCGAGATCGGGAGCCCGATCATCTTCGAGACCAACGACGCCAAGGAAGGCCCCCGCGCCTTCAAGGAGAAGCGCCAGCCCAACTTCACCGGCACGTGATGGTCTCGGGCCCGCAGTCGGGCTAGGGCTTGGTGCTGAGGCTGAGGGCGAAGTCGCCGAGAGCGTCGGTCCACCAGTGGGTCAGGGTCAGGCCGGCGGCGGCGACCTCGGACTCCACCTGTTCGCGGCGGAACTTGGTGCTGACCTCGGTCCGCAGGGTCTCACCGTCGGCGAAGGTCCGGGCGATGTCGAGGTCGTCCACCGCGATGCGCTGGGGGCCGCGGGCGGCGAGGCGCATCTCGATCCACTCCTCGGCCTCGTTCCAGCGGGCGACGTGGTCCCAGCCGTCGGGGTCGACCTCGGCGCCGAGCTCGCGGGCCAGGACGTGCAAGACGTTGCGGTTGAACTCGCCGGTGATCCCTGCCGCGTCGTCGTAGGCGGCGACGAGCCGGCCGACGTCCTTCACGAGGTCGGTGCCGAGCAGGAGCGAGTCGCCGGAGTCGAGCGTCTCGGCCAGGTCGGCGAGCAGGCGGGCCCGGGGTGCGGTCTCGTAGTTGCCGATGGTGCCACCAAGGAAGGCGACCATCCTGCGACCGCCGCCGGGAACGGTGCCGAGGTGGCGGTCGAAGTCACCGACCACGCCGTGGACCTGCAGGCCCGGATGGCGCTCGGCGATGTGGTGGGCCGACCAGCGGAGGATGCCCTCTGAGACGTCGAAGGGCACGAAGCGCTGGAGCTGGCCGGCGGCGTCGAAGGCATCGAGCAGGATGCGCGTCTTGTCGGAGGTGCCCGAGCCGAGCTCGATCAGCGTGTCAGCGCCCGACACGGCGGCGATGGTGGCCGCCTCGCGTTGGAGGATCTCCCGCTCGCGGCGCGTGGGGTAGTACTCGTCGAGGCGCGTGATCTCGTCGAACAGCTCGCTGCCCCGATCGTCGTAGAACCACTTGGGCGGCAAGGTGGGCTCGGCGGCGGTGAGCCCGGCGACGACATCGGCTCGGAGGGCGGCGTCGAGGTCGTCGGGCCCGAGGTGCACGTCGATGACGGGGCGCACGACCTCGGCCAGGCGAGTGTCACCGGCGGCCGCGAGGGCATCGAGGTCGAGGTCGACCCGCGCCGCGCCCCCGGCTGGATCGGACGCGGATCTGCGAGTCGGCGACTCCGCGTCGTCGGCCAGGCGCACGGTGCTGAACGCCCAGCGCGCCGAGGGCGGGAAGAAGTTGCGGTACGTGCCGCGCGTGTGGCCCGACGGGGTCACCGCCGCGCCGCCGCGCAGCACCATCTGGTTGCACATGAACTTGCCGTTGTACTCACCGATCGCGCCGTCGACCGGGCGGAACCCGGGGTAGGCGCCATAGGGGCTGGCCGTCCACTCCCACCCGTCGCCGAACAGCTGGCGGATGCCCTCCGACGTCGCCGGCCCCGCCGGGCGTGGATGCAGGGCGCCGGCACCGAGGTCGTTGGGTGCGTCGCCGGTACCGACGAGGCGGGCTGCGACCTCCCACTCGGCCTCGGTCGCCAGGCGCTTGCCAGACCAGCGGGCGAAGGCGTCGGCCTCGAAGTAGCTGACGTGCACGACGGGCGTTGCGTCGAGCACCGGGCGCGTGCCGCCCAGCGTGAACACCGACCAGCGGTCACCGTCGCGGTCCCAGTAGAGCGGGGCCTGCCAGCCCTGGGCCTGGACGGTGGCCCAGCCCTCCGACAGCCAGAGCTCGGCGCGTCGATAGCCGCCGTCGTCGACGAAGGCGAGCCACTCGCCTTCGGTGGCGAGGCGGTCGGCGAGCCGGAAGGGTCGGATGAGGGCTTCGTGGCGGGGACCCTCGTTGTCGAAGGAGAAGCCAGCGCTGGCGGCGCCGATCTCCTCGATGCGCTCGGCGTCGACGTCCACCCAGCGCAGCGGCGCGGTGGCCGGACCGGAGAGCGGAGCGGTCCCGAGGCGATAGGCCGGTCGCATGGGGTTGCAGGAGAACACGTGCTTGATGTCCATGAGCAGCAGCTCCTGGTGCTGCTGTTCGTGGTTGGTGCCCAGCTCGAGGATCGGGAGGATCACGTCGAGCAGGTCGGCGTCGGCCCCGGACAGCAGCTCGTCGATCGACCGGTCCACCGCGGCGCGGTACTCGCCCACCTCCTCGCACGTGGGTCGAGAGATGAGGCCACGCTCGGCGCGAGGGTGCCGGTCGCCCACCTGCTCGTAGTACGAGTTGAAGAGGTAGTCGTAGGCGGAGTGCACGGGCCGGTACCCGGGGAGGTGCGGGCCGCGCACGAACGTCTCGAAGAACCACGTGGTGTGGGCCCGGTGCCACTTGGTGGGGCTGACGTCGACCATCGACTGCACCACCTGATCCTCGGGGGCGAGCGGCGCGGCCAGCGCCTCGGTGAGGAGGCGAGTGGCTCGCAGCCGGTCGATCACCACATCAGCGGTGAGGGTCTCGGTGGTGGTCATGCCTGGTTCCTCCCGTAGGGGGGATCGGGGGTGTGACGACCGTAGCCACCCGATGGCCCGAAGGCGCAGGCACCAGATCGCTCACGGCAGGAGTTCACCCTGCCGGAAGGGACCGGTCACCTCATGACCGGTTTCGTCGCCGTTCCTGACGATTCCCTCCCGACGCCCGCGCCACCTCCACCCCGCTCCACCCCGTTCTGGCGTAGCTCACGGTCGCATGTCGACCACCAGCTACGCCAGAACGGGGTGGAGGTGGGGGGGCGGGGGGACGGGGTCAGGGGGTGGTCGAGGGGGCGAGCGAGCCGTTGGCGACCTTGGTGGCCCAGGGGTAGTCGGGCTTGCCGCTGGGGGAGCGCTGGATCTCGTCCGCCAGCACGAGGTGGCGGGGGACCTTGTAGCGCGCGAGCTGGGTGCGGCAGTGCTCGGCCAGGTCGTCGAGCGAGGGCGGGGCATCGGGGTGGCGGGCCTGCACGACGGCGCAGACCGCTTGGCCCCAGCGCTCGTCGGGCACGCCGACGACGAGGCAGTCGTAGACCTCCGGGTGGGCCTTGAGGACGCTCTCGACCTCTTCGGGGTAGATCTTCTCGCCGCCCGAGTTGATGCACGCCGAGCCCCGGCCGAGCAGGGTGATGGTGCCGTCGGCTTCGAGGAGGGCGAGGTCGCCGGCCACGACGTAGCGGTTGCCGTCGGGGGCGACGACGAAGTTGGCCGCAGTCTTCTCGGGATCCTTGTAGTACCCGATCGGGATGTTGCCGCCGCGGGCGAGCCGGCCGACCGTGCCGGTACCGGGCGGGAGCGGGTTCAGGTCGTCGTCGAGGACGACCGCATCGCGGCCGGCCTGCACCGTCGGACCGCCGCCTCCGTGGGTGGCGGTCTGGCCCTTGGTCTGGACGACCATGCCGTTCATCCCGCTCTCGGAGGACCCGATCGCGTCCACGATGATGATGTTCGGCAGGAGGTCGAACAGGGTCTCCTTGAGCGAGGGCGAGAAGATGGCCGCGCTCGACGACACCACGAACAAGGTCGACAGGTCCCAGCGATCGGGGTTGGCCTGCAGCGTCTCGACGAGGGGTCGGGCCATGGCGTCGCCGGTGATCACGATGGTCGTGACCTTGTTCCGCTCGATCGTGGCCCACACCTCTTCGGCATCGAACTTGGGCACGAACACGACCGTGTTGCCCTCGAAGAAGAACCGGAGGGCGCCCCACTGGGCGGCGCCGTGCATGAGCGGCGGTGCGTTGAGCGTCACCATCGGTGCTTCCGAGGCCAGGGCCTTGTCGGCGAGCTGGTTGCCGTGGGTCACGCGCTCGTTGGTGTAGGCGTCGACACCGCCGCCGAGGGCGAAGAACACGTCTTCGTGCCGCCACACCACGCCCTTGGGCATGCCCGTGGTCCCGCCCGTGTAGATCACGTAGTGGTCGTCGTCGGTGCGGGGGAGGTCGGGACGGGCCGGGTCGGC
>JAOBWM010000048.1 GCA_025463365.1 Acidimicrobiales bacterium | reverse complement strand
GCCAGGTCGAGGTAGATGTCGAAGAACTCCGGCCGCAGGGCGAGCGCACCGAGGTGCGAATCGAGGTGGCTGGCGTCGAAGCCCCACAGGATCGCTCGCTCGATCTGGGCCCGCAGCTCGCGGCGGGCTTCGTCGAGGTCGGCGTGGTCCCACAGGTCCGTGATCGTGCGGGGGAACCCGCCGTCGCCGTCGAGCAGGGACGGCGCGTGGGTGATCGGACCCCAGCGGAAGCGGTCGTACTCGGAGTTGAGGGTGAGGTGGACGCCGATGTCTTCCCCGCGGTACCGGGACGCGGCCTCGCGCGCCCAGGGTGCCGGCACCATGATCGAGGCGCTGGTGGCGAGCCCCGAGCGCAGCGACTCGTAGACGCCGGCGTTGGCGGCGTGGCTGAGGCCGAGTTCATCGGCGTTGATGATCACGACGCAGTCGGCAGCGCCGTACCCCAATCGCTCGGCCAGCTCGCTCATCGGCGACGACGCTACCGCCCGGTTCCGCACCTGCCCCACAGCCCCGCGCCCGCTGCCTGGGCCGCGGCGCGCGCCGCCGCCAGGTCCGGCGCATGGGCCGTGTTCGGGCTGATGGACAAGATGCGCGCGTAGCCGTCGGCAACCAACGACCGGTTGACGAAGAGACCGTCTCGCCGGCGCCACACGTAGGCCAGCAGGCGGCCGTAGCGATCGCGGGCTTCGGCGTCTCGTTGGACGACGACCTCGGTGCCCGCCGGGAGCAAGGCCTTCGCGCGAGCCGAGGCCTCGGGGCCGAAGCACTGGACGGGGGTGTTCGGCTTCACGGTCTCGGGCGTGTCGATGCCGAGGAGGCGAACCCGCTCGACGTCGCCCGCCGGCGTCTCGAGGTCGGCGGTGTCGCCGTCGACCACGTGCTGGACCGTCATGGCCACGCCCCGCGCCGTGGAACCGGGGATGGCGACCGTGGTCGGGCCCGGGTGCGTGCAGGCCACGGCGAGCAGGGCGCACGCGGCGGCACCGATGACGCGACGGCGGGCCGGGGGAGGGGATGTGGAGGTGCGCACGGCGCGCTCCGATCAGAGGAGGCGGATGATCGGTCGGCGTGGCGCCGCGAGTGCGCCGTGCGAGGCGGCGAAGGGACCGGGGCCCGTGGGAGCGCTAGAGGCGCTCGATGATCGTGCCCGTGCCGAGGCCGCCACCACAGCACATGGACACGAGGGCATAGCGCCCGTCGGTGCGCTCGAGCTCGTGGAGCGCCTTGGTGAGCAGCACGGCGCCGGTACCGCCGAGGGGGTGGCCCAAGGCGATGGCGCCACCGTTCGGGTTCACCTTCCCCATCGGGACCTCGAGCTCCTTGGCCCAGGCGAGCACGACCGAGGCGAACGCCTCGTTGATCTCGAACGTGTCGATGTCGGCGATCGTGAGGCCGGTCCGGGCCAGCAGGTGGCGCGTGGCATCGATCGGGCCGGTGAGCATGAGCACGGGGTCGACCCCGACGAGGCACGTGTCGACCACGCGGGCCCGGGCCCTGAGGCCGAGCTCGGTCGCCTTCGTGGCCGTGGTGAGCAAGAGGGCGGCGGCGCCGTCGGAGATCTGCGAGCTGGAGCCGGCGGTGTGGACGCCGTCCTCGCGGGCGACGGGCTGGAGCGCGGCCAGCTTCTCGAGCGTGGTGTCCCGCAGGCCTTCGTCACGCGCCACGGTGTGGGTGGTGCCGGTGGGCTTGCCGTCGTCGCCGACATCGGGAGCCTCGACCGGGACCACCTGGGTCTCGAACCGGCCCTCGGCCCAGGCCTGGGCGGCGAGCTGCTGGGAGCGGAGGCCGAACGCGTCGGCATCGGCGCGGGTGATGCCCCACTTCTCGGCGATCCGTTCGGCGCCCTCGAACTGGGAGGTGAACTCCCACTGGGCGAAGTACGACTTCGGGATCGGGCGGCCGTGGTCGCCCTTGGAGTTGGACCCGATCGGCACCCGGCTCATGGCCTCGACGCCGCACGCCAGCGTGACGTCGGCGACGCCGCCGGCCACCAGGGCGGTGGCCAGGTTCGTGGCCTGCTGGGACGAGCCGCACTGCGTGTCCACCGTGGTGGCGGCCACCTCCAGGGGGAACCCGTTGCTGAGCCACGCCGTGCGCCCGATGTTGAACGACTGCTCGCCGACCTGGCTGACGCATCCCGCGACCACTTGGTCCACCGCGGACGGATCGATCCCCGAGCGCTCCACGGCGGCTCGCTGGACCGTGGCCAGGTTGTCGGCAGGGTGGACGGTGGCGAGCCCTCCCTTGCGCTTCCCGACAGGGGTGCGGACGGCTTCGACGATCACGACCTCAGGCATGGGCGCAGCGTAGACCGGTGCTTGACCGCTCGGTCAAGAGGCGTTCAGGCGGCCGAACGGTGATCGGGACGGCCGTTGCGGCCAGCGGCGAGGGCGGCGCGAGCTTCGGCGAGGCCGCGGCGGGCGATCTCCTTCGTCTCGGCGGAGAGGCGCCATTCCTGGGGGGTTTCGATGAGGCTGAGCTGACGGGCCATGTCGACATTCTCCGCAGGGGGTCTGACATCGAAGCGATCGGGGTCCCGCGGATGGTGACCTCCTGGTTCGTGACCTCGATCGTACAGGTGTTCGATCCCGTTGCCAACCGCGGATCGTCGGCTTCTCGTCGCACCGGACATTTCGCCGGGAGCGGTGCAGGAGTGACGGGCGCCACGGGCGAAAGCAATCCGACATGACCCCCTTCACCTCACCACGTTCGACGCGCCCCGTCGGCCGCCCCGCGCGGCGTCCGTGGCGCGCCACCGCCATGGTGGCGGCCGGCCTGCTGGCCGCCGTTGCCTTCGTCCCGTCGACGCCGGTCGGCTCGGCACCCACCTGGGCCCCAGCGGCCACCGCCGCCGTCCACCCCGGCGTCCAGACGCTCACCGCCGGCGCCCAGTGCACGGCCAACTTCGTCTTCACCTCGGGCACCCGCGTGTTCATCGGTCAGGCAGCCCACTGCTCGGGCACCGGCGGCTCCACCGAGACCGACGGCTGCCTGTCGGGCTCGCTCCCGCTCGGCACCGAGGTCACCGTCACCGGGGCATCCAAGCCCGGCCACCTCGTCTACAACTCGTGGCTCACCATGCAGTCGCTCGGTGAGACCGACCCGGACACGTGCGCCTACAACGACCTGGCCCTCGTGGAGCTCGACCCGGCCGACTACGGCAAGGTCAACCCCTCCATCCCGAGCTACGGCGGACCGGTCGGGATCTCGGCCGGCACCGCCGTCGGCGACACCGTCTACAGCTACGGGAACTCGGAGCTGCGCGGCGGCGTCTCGGTCCTGAGCCCGAAGACCGGCATCAGCATCGGCGACGCCGGCAACGGCTGGACCCATCAGGTGTACACCGTGAGCCCGGGCATCCCCGGCGACTCGGGCTCGGCCTTCCTCGACAAGAGCGGCAAGGCCCTCGGCGTGCTCAGCACCCTCTCGATCGCCCCGACGCCACTGAGCAACAACGTGTCCGACCTCAGCCGGATGCTCGCCTACGAGAACGCCCACGGCCCGTTCGCCGCTCAGCTCGTCCTCGGCACCGAGGCGTTCAAGCCGTCGCTGGTGGGCCTCATCCCGTTCGGCTGACCGACCAGCGGGACTCGATCTGAGCGCCTCCATGCGGGCCCCCGGCAGCGTCGCCGGGGGCCCCGCCGCGTCCGAGGGGGGAATTGTCGGAATAGGGCGGGGAGGGACTGAGAGTGTCAGACCCCCTGGGTACGGTGGGGTCATGGGTTCGCAGGTGCAAGATCGGGGTTTGGCGGCCGCGTTGGACCAGCTCAACGCGGGTTTGGATGTGTTGGCGGCGGTGG